>CADBYZ010000040.1 GCA_902799075.1 Oscillospiraceae bacterium
TATCAAAGCGAAACCTACCACATTACCTTCCCCGCCGAAGCAGGCACAGTCTACGGCGGGACGCTGGATGTGACAGCGGGTGTGCTGACAGTAGATAGGGCAAACATCGCAAGCTATAGCGGCGAAACACTACCGGGCAAATGGATTTCAGACAGGGATGTTTATGCGGCTGGTACGATTCCCACGACAGGAGCACAAGTGGTCTGCGAACTCGCCACCCCCATTGAAATCACCCTCACGCCCACGCAGATTGACACTTTGCTCGGCACAAACAACATCTGGGCAGACTGCGGCCCGGTCAGCGTTGACTATCCCGCCGACACGAAGCTGTACATCCAGAAGATCAACGCGCCGACTGACGATGACATGATCGCCGACACGCAGATCGACAGCGGCAAGTATTTCCTCATCAACAATTCGCTGTATCTCAGCACCACGGTCATTCCCGCTGGTGATACCATCATCCCCGGCACGAACTGCACGAAGACCAACCTTGCGGCGGCGCTCAACGCGCTGAACACTTAATATTTTGGAGGTAACAAATCATGAAGTATTCCATCATCAAGTGCATCAACGGCAACTACTCCGTCCATGCTGAGGGCATCACCGATCTTGCCAACGCCAAAGTCAGCTTCCACGGCCTGTGCCAGACGCTCTGGAACGCGCCTGACGTTATCACAGCCCACGCCATGATCTGCGATGAGCAGCTTGACGTGGTGGAGGGCTACAAGGAGTATATTCACCACGAACCCCAGCCTGTGACTGAGTAATCAAAAGGACACTATAAGTCAAAATCGGAGGTACCCATAGACGATGACGAAAAGGGCATTTCCGGCCTTTTAACGGAGGATTGAGCAATGGAAGCATGGCGTGAGATCCTGCACAGCCTGAACGTGATCCCGGCGTTCAGTATCTTTTGCCACGGCGCGGCGGCGGGCATCGGCGTATGCATGCTGTCGCTGCTGGCGGACAGGTCAATCAGGAAACGGAGGCGCAGAAAATGAAGGGCGTGGACATCTCCCATTACCAGAAGGGCCTGACGATCCCGCAGATCCGGGAGGCGGGCAACGATTTTGCCGTCATCAAGGTCACGGAGGGCACATGGCTCCGGGACGCCGCGGCCTTCGAGTTTTACCGCGAAGCCTATGAAGCGGGCTTTCCGGTGGGCTGCTACTGCTACAGCCACGCCGTCACGCCGGAGGACGCCCGCGCTGAGGCGCAGTTCCTGCTGCAGACGGTCAAGCGCTTTCCCATGCCCTGCGGCGTCTTTCTCGACATGGAGGAGCCGAAGCAGCTGGGCCTTGCGGCGGAAAAGCTCCGCGCCGTCGTTGAGGCCTGGTGCGGGGCGATCACAGAAGCGGACTATGTGCCGGGCGTTTACGGCGGTGAGGGAACTGTCTGGGCAAAGCTTGACCCGGACGCGCTGCCCGAGGGCTGCCTTGTGTGGGCTGCCAAGTGGAGCCGGACGCCGCCGGATATGCCCTGCGACCTGTGGCAGAACAGTGACAGCGGCAGCATCGGCGGCGTGACCGTGGACACGGATGAGGCCAGGAGTGAGCGATTCCGGTCAATAGTCCTGGCGGGCATGCCCAGGCGTCCCGAGCCTGCGGATGCGGCCTCGTCCCTCATAAAGACCGCCGAAATGCTGGCCTCCTACCTGCGGACGCCGGAATTTGAGCGGGGCTTTCTCGACTATGTACACAGGACGGAGGGATCAAAATGAGTGACGCGTGGGTCGGCATGGCGGGCTCGGTGATCGTGGCGGTGCTGACGCTCATCGGCGTTCTGAGCAGCAACAGCAGGGCGCAGGCGGTGACGGACACAAAGCTGGAGGAGCTGACGCGCGAGGTGCGAGAGCACAACGGCTTTGCCCGGCGCATGCCGGTCGTGGAGGAGCAGATCCGGGTCATCAACCACCGGATCACAGATCTTGAGAAAGAACAGAAGGGAGCGTAAAAAATGGAGTTTCTGGGTATGGCAGGCGTGGCGGCGATCACGGTGATCGCCTGGCTCATGGGCGAGGCAGTCAAGCTCAGCCCGCTGGAAAACAAATGGATCCCCGTCGCGTGCGGCTTTTTCGGCGGTGTGCTGGGCATTGTCGGCATGTACACCATGCCGGAGTTTCCCGCCGCCGATGTCATGACCGCCGCCGCGGTGGGCATCGTGTCGGGCCTTGCGGCCACCGGCGCGGACCAGATCGCAAAGCAGCTGGATAACTGAACGGGAGCGTCGGGCTTTTGCCCGGCGCCTTTCTGCAAAAAAATTCCCGGCACCGGGGCGGTGTCGGGAACTTGTTGTTTACTTGGCGTAGTCGATGGCCTTGGTCTCGCGCAGGAGATGGACCTTGATCTGACCGGGGTAAGTCAGCTCCTCCTCGATCTTCTTGGCGATATCCCGAGCCAGCAGGACCATCTGATCCTCGCTGACATCCTCGGGCTTGACCATGATGCGGATCTCGCGGCCCGCCTGGATGGCGTAGGAACTCGCGATGCCGGGGAAGCTCTTGGAGACCTCCTCCAGCTTTTCAAGACGCTTGACGTAGTTTTCGATGTTCTCACGCCTGGCGCCGGGACGTGCGGCGGAGATGGCGTCTGCCGCCTGGACAAGGCAGGCCTCGATGCTGTGGGGCTCCACGTCGCCGTGGTGGGCCTCGATGCAGTGGATGACGGCCTCGGACTCCTTGTATTTGCGGGCGATGTCGACGCCGATGGTGACATGGCTGCCCTCGACCTCGTGGTCGATGGACTTGCCCAGGTCGTGCAGCAGGCCCGCGCGCTTGGCGATGTTCACGTCAGCGCCGAGCTCGGCTGCCATGAGGCCCGCCACATGGGAGACCTCTATGGAATGGTTCAGCACGTTCTGACCGTAGCTGGTGCGGTACTTCATGCGGCCGAGAAGCTTGATGATCTCGGGGTGCAGGCCGTGGATGTTGGTCTCGAACACGGCGCGCTCACCCTCGGCCTTGATGGTGGCGTTGACCTCCTTCTGGGCCTTGGCGACCATCTCTTCGATTCTCGCGGGGTGGATGCGGCCGTCCTGGATGAGCTTTTCGAGGGCCAGACGCGCAACCTCACGCCGGACGGGGTCGAAGCTCGAAACGGTGATGGCCTCGGGGGTATCGTCGATAATCAGGTCGCAGCCGGTGAGGGTCTCGATGCTGCGGATGTTGCGGCCTTCGCGGCCGATGATGCGTCCCTTCATCTCGTCGTTGGGGAGGGGTACGACGGAGACGGTGATTTCGCTTGCGTGGTCAGCGGCACAGCGCTGGATGGCGGTGGCGACGATTTCTCTGGCGCGCTCGTCCGCCTCTTCCTTGTACTGGGCCTCCACTTCCTTGACCTTCATGGCCATTTCGTGGGTAACGTCGTCGCGGATGCTGTTGATGAGGTAGGTCTTGGCCTCCTCCACGGTGAAGCCGGAGACCTTTTCCAGCATTTCCAGCTGGCTCTTCTTGATCATGCCGATTTCCTGCTGCTGCTGTTCGGCAGCGGCGATCTTGCTGGCAAGGGTCTCGTTTTTCTTGTCGGCGGCGTCGAGCTTCTTGTCCAGGTTCTCCTCCTTCTGCTGAAGGCGGCGTTCCTGCTTGGAGAGCTCCGCTCTCCGCTCCTTCACTTCCCGCTCGTATTCGGAGCGGTTTCTGTGTATCTCTTCCTTCGCCTCGACAAGAGCCTCTCTCTTTTTGCTCTCGGCGCTCTTTATCGCTTCATTGACGATGCGTCTGGCCTCTTCCTCGGCGCTTGTGATCTCACGCTCGGCGACCTTTTTCCGGTACATGACACCGACCACGAAGCCCGCGGCAGCCAGAACAATCATCAATATGATTGCTAATACCAACGGCATAGTAAGGGTATACACCTCCAATCTTTCAGAATATAGCTTGATCTATCGTAGGAGACGGGCCATCAAGCGGACCCGTCGGAGTTGAAAAGTAATATCATCGGGAGCTTCCCCATGCTCCCCCATAATATTAACTAAGTTATTTTACCGTTTTCTCCGAGTTATGTCAAGCAAAAGACTTACCATTTTCAAGAAAAAATACGGAAAAACTGTCGCCGCCGTCCGTCGGGGCGCTGTACAAACACGCCGCTTTCTATTATAATATACAAAACAATTCTCCCGGAGGATGCTGCAATGACTGACAATGAAATCCTTTCCCTGCTCTGTGAGGCCGAGCGCGAGGGCGCGGCGCTGATGCAGGAGGCCCACGACATCCTGGCCGAGCGCAAGACCGACCGGCGCGATGTGGTGACCGAATATGACCGCCGGGTGCAGGAGCTGCTGATCCGGCGGCTGAGCGAGGCCGTACCGGACGCGCGCTTTTTCTGTGAGGAAAACGACCGGCACGACGATCTGCATGCAGAGCATGTCTTCATCATCGACCCCATCGACGGTACGATGAACTTTGTCCACGGCCTGCACCACAGCTGCATCTCGGCGGCGTACATGCGCAGGGGGGAGCTTCGCGCGGCGGCGATCCGCAACCCCTACGTAAACGAGCTTTTCACCGCCGTGAAGGGCGCGGGCGCGTTCCTGAACGGGCGGCCCATCCGTGTCACCGACGCGCCGCTTTCGGAGACGCTCGTCTGCTGCGGCACCACGCCTTATGATCCGAAGCTTGCCGACCGCTGCTTCGGCCTGATGAAGAAGGCATTCCTCGCGGGGCTGGACGTGCGGCGCGAGGGCGCGGCGGCGCTGGATCTGTGCACGGCGGCCGCGGGCCGGGCCGGGGTATTTTTCGAGCTGGGCCTGTCCCTCTGGGACTACGCGGCGGGCAAGCTCATCGTGGAGGAGGCGGGCGGCATCTGCCGTACCCTTGAGGGCGGGGCCCTGCCCCTCGATCCCACGCGCCCGTCGGTGGTCGCGGGCGGCAGGCAGGCGGTGGAGGAGCTGCTGAGGCTTGCAAAGGAGAAATGAAGAGAAAAGTTTAAGGGACTGTGAAAAAAGTCCCCTTCATCAAGAACACAGTAATATCAACACCGTAGGGGCCGACGCCCTCGGCGGCCCGGCAAAGAAAACGCAATAATTACACGTATCCCCGGCAAAATTCTGCGCGTTTTCGAGTTGTTCCGCACGGGCCGCCGAGGGCGTCGGCCCCTACAATGTCAAGTGGTTTTTTTCACAACTCCTTATTTTTGTTATTTCACCAGCACGTTCTTCACGGCGGCGGGGATCTCCTCCGCCTCGCTGTCGTTGAACTGCACCGTGACGCCCACGGAGGCGTCGATGTCGCGGGACACCACGCGAAGGGAGGCGCCGCAGTCAAGCTCGATGCAGTCAAGCTCGCCGTCCGTGAGGGTGATGCGCAGGCGGCAGTCCTCATAGCTCAGGTTGAGGCGGTCAAGCTCCGGCAGGAGTTTGGAAACCAGGTCTGACGCGTCGTCGGCGCCGAGCCGGATGACAAAGACCGTGCGCTCCCCGGCGCGGGCGCTGGAAAACTGGCCCTTGAGGCACAGCTCCTTTGCCATCGGGATGAGCTGGGCCGTGTCCACCACGCGCTGCTGAGCCTCGCTCAGGTCGAGACCGGAGGCGCTGCAGGCGGCGGTGTCGGTGAAGTAGAGCTTGAAGAGGGCCGAGCGGATGCAGTGCACGTCCGTGCCGTCCACCGCGCGGCGGGAGTAGCTGTAGCGCGGCGTGAGGCTCAGCGAGCCGCAGTCGGCGTTGACCGCGATATCGGCGCTGACGGTCTCAGCGCTCTCGTTTCTGACCCAGGCCGCAAGGAGCATCAGCAGGTCCTCGGACAGGATCTGGTCATCCTCTCCGCCGCCGTTTGTGACGGCGTCGATCACGGCCTGGGGGATCTTCGGCCTTTCGGTCATCTCCTGAGGCGTCAGCGACACGACAAACTGGAAAGCGGTACCGCCGGAGGCTGTGCCGGTGCCTTCAAAGGAGAGCCGGTACAGACCTCCGTCCCGGGTATCCAGGGCAATGGTCATGCTCTCGGCCCGCAGGAGGTCTTCATCGCTTGCCGACAGGAAGAGCCGGAGGATGCGGTCGGCGGTCTCTCCGCCGATCACCGCGAGATACCGGGGCACACCGTCGACAGAGGTCTTCTGGATATCCTCGTGCAAAAACACATCCAGCGCCAGATCCAGCACCTTGCCCTGACTGAGCGTTCCCTCCGCCAGACGGAAGACGCGGCCGTTTTCCATGCAGACCATGCCGTCCGAGATGTAAAGCGGGATGCCGTACTGCTCGACACAGCGGATCATGTGGCCGTTTTCGCTGACGCGGTGGACCGTGGTGGTAAGCTCCACATCCCGCTCCTCGGCCTGGATACGGACATGGGTGAGCACATCCACCTCCTGCCGCGAGAAATCCTTGAGGATACGGTAAGCCGACAGCGCGGACCCGACGTTTGAAAACTGAAGCGGGACAAGCACACACGCCGCCGCGATGAGCAGCACCGGCAGGGCGATAAGGATGGGTTTGCGGTGCGTGTGCAGGAAGCGCCCGACGGGCTTTTCCCGGAAGGGTACGCGCTCCTTCTTCGGGCGCGAGCGCAGGAAACGTTTGAGCTTGACAATCACGACGATCAGCAGCACCAGGATCACCAGCGCTGCCGCGATATAGGCCACGATCCACCAGGACTGTATGGTGGAGACCAGCTCAAACTGCGCCTGCCGGCCCGGGACCTCGATCAGATAATAGCTGCCGAAGGTATCCGGGTGGATGCGCTG
The DNA here is from genome assembly GCA_902799075.1 of Oscillospiraceae bacterium. Classification (GTDB taxonomy): domain Bacteria; phylum Bacillota; class Clostridia; order Oscillospirales; family Oscillospiraceae; genus Limivicinus. The sequence goes on from CADBYZ010000040.1 coordinate 6,678, forward strand.
CCAGCCGCCATCCTCCAAAAGATAGAGGCGGTAGTTCTCCGTCTGACCGTTGGGGGTGAGATAACGCACGCTGTGGCTGTCCAGCCCGTCCTCGGGGAAGCTGACAAGCACATGCTCCGAAACGCTCACGGGGATGGAGTAGTCCGGCTCCCGGTCGCGGAAGATGGAGCGCAGCTGCTCACGCACGGTGTCCTGCCAGGTGCCGGAGAAATCGCGGATCTCCTCCTCCGTGACGGGGATCATCTCCAGCGTAAGCTCGTCGCCCTGCTGGAACTGACCGTCCACGTAGACCACGGCGCGGCCGTCCTCCCGTTCAAGCGCCGAGCGCAGGACGGTCTCGTCCATGCGGTAGCGGGCGGTGACGGTGGTGTCGAAGCGCAGATCGTTCAGATCGGTGCGGTCCCAGACGGCATAGGCGCCGTTACGGCGGGAGACCTCGGGAAAGACGCTGCGGTCGAAGCTTGCGCCGTAGGAGAAGGGGAGCTCCTTGATGACGCTGTCCTCCACCTCAAAGCGCAGACGGAAGCTTTTGGCCTCCTCGGGCAGGCCCTCCACCGCGGCATACTGTTCAAAGGGGATGGGCTCGGCCTTGCCGTGGATGGATAGCCTGTCGAGACCGGCGTAGTCCGCCTGGACAAAGTAGTTGTTCTCATAGATGCCCGCGCCGCCGCCGGAGACCGCGCCCGCAAACTGGGGCTTTTCCGTGATATCCACCAGGGCATAGCAGCCCGAGACCAGGCTTGAGCGGTCCTCCTTGTCACTGCGCTGGGCGTCGTAGCCGTTGCCGACGATGCCGCCGATGTAGCGCTTGCCGCTGAGGCTGCACTTGGCGCAGCTGCTCTTGACCGTGCCGTAGAGAAGACCGGTGATGCCGCCGGCGTAGTCGCCGTCCTCCAGGGCGACGGGGCCGTAGGAGGCGCAGTGGGCGGCGGTGCCGAGATCCATCTTGCCCGCGATGCCGCCGGCGCATTCGTGCTTGGCGGTGACGCTGCCGCGGTTGACACAGCCGATCACCACCGCGTACACGCTCAGGCGGTTCTTGGCGAGGCGGCTGCCGGTGAGGGCGCTCAGGTCGCTTTCGGGGTCCACCTCGCTTTCCACCGTGAGGCTGCCGACGATGCCGCCGACATTGTTGTCGCCGCTGATGCTGCCGTTGTTGTCGCAGTGGGTGGTTTTGCCGTAGGTCTTGCCGTCGTCCTCTTCGTCGGTGGAGTCGTCCACCAGGATATCGCCGGTGTCCTCGGTGTTGACAAGGCTGTCGATGGTCTGGACGGCGGTGCCGGACAGGGCGTTGAGGTTGCCGTTGATGTCATCCATGTCACCCTTGAGGATCGCGCCGTGCTGGTCGACATCCTGACTGATGGCAGCCATCTCGTTTGATATGTTGTACACACAGTCGGAAATGACGCTGTGCAGGTAGAAGGCCGTGTCGGGGTCGGTCACATCCAGTGCGTTGATGGCGTCGGCCACCGGGTTGAGATAGGATCTGAGGTTGTCGAAGCGCCAGGCGAGGTCGTCGGAGGCGTTTCGCGCGTCCGCCGCCGCGTCGTTGAGGGCCTGGTTGAGGGCGTAGACACGGTAGCTTAAGCCGGACAGGGCGTTTGCCGCCTCGAGGATCTTGGTCAGGGGCTCGGCCTGGCCCGCGATGCCGCCCACGTCACGGCGGCCGTAGATGTCGCTGTCGTTGACGCAGCCCTTGATATAGCCGCCCGAGCGCCCGGCGATGCCGCCCACGTTGTAGCCGAGGTGCAGGTAGCCCACGGTGCCCTCGTTCCGGCAGCCCTCGATAAAGCCCATGGAGAAGCCCGCGATGCCGCCGGTGTCGGTGGTGATGCCGGCGTTGTCGGTGCGCAGGCTCATGATGAAATTCAGGATGGAGCTGGTGTCGATGGTGTCAAGGCGCAGGCTGGGGTCCACGCTCTCGGTGTTGACGAAGGCGCGGTTGACGCTGTTGATGATGGCTCCGTTGTTCTCGCCCGCGATGCCGCCCGTGCCGCTCAGGCCCCGGACGCTGCCGGAGGCGGAGCAGGCGGTGATGACGCCGCCGGCCTCATTCCTGCCGACAAGGCCGCCCACGGTGCGCAGGGCGCTGACCTCGCCGCTGAAGGAGCAGTTGGAGAGAAGGCCGCGGTTTACGCCCGCAAGCCCGCCCACCACGCTGTCATCGCCGGTGGTGATGACCGTGCCGCTCACGTTCAGATCGTGCACGTCCGCGTCCTTCCCCGTCTCGAGGAAGAAGCCGCAGGGGGACTGGGCGGAGCTGAGCGTGAGATCGAAGACAGTGTGGCCGCCGCCGTCAAACTCGCCGTTGAAGATGGGGATGGACGTAAAGTCCACGCCGGACAGGGACAGGTCGTTTTCCAGCACGACCTTCTTCCCGTCGGACCAGGTGTCGAGGGAGCATTCCTTCGCAAGCGTCAGCAGATCCTCCGTCGTGCGGATGCGGATGGGCTCCGGCTCCTCGGCGAGGGCAAAAGGACACAAGGAGAGGATCAGCACTGCCAGAAGCAGCAGCGAAACACAGACAGATACGCGCTTATTCATTCTCCTCTGCCTCCTCTCCGTCCGCTTCGTCGGGTGCCTCGGGAGCGGCTTTGTCCGGCTCCGGCGTCGGCGGCAGCTCCGGGAAAGCGTCCCCGTCGGCGCTGTCGTCGTCCGCTTCCTCCAGCTTTCCCGACAGCAGCCGCACATTCACGTCGCCGTCGATGGTGCCGCGGAAAACGCCGTTGACCGTGCCGCGGATCTCACCCGAGATGAGGCCGTCCACCGCCACCGTGCCGCTGCCGCGGTGCTCACGGCCCGCGACCTTGGGCATGGAGAAGGAGGTCTTCTCGATGATCTTGCCGCCCAGGATCAGGATCTGCGGCAGCACGAACATGACCAGGATGATGGAGATGATGGTGCCGCGGCCCAGAGCGTCGCCGATGCCGTTGATGGTGCACTCGGTGGTCAGAAAGCTGATGAGGATGCCGGAGGTGGCGAGGATGGAGCCGGAGGTCAGGATCGTCGGGAAGGCGAAGTTCATGGCCTCGATGATGGCCTCCTTCGGACGCATGGTTTTGGTGTTGTCCATATAGCGGTTGGCGATGACGATGGCGTAGTCGATGTTCGCGCCCATCTGAATGGAGCTGACCACGAGCTGCGTCAGGAAGAACACGTCCTTTTTCACCAGCGTGGGGTAGGAGAAGTTCATCCAGATGGCGCCCTGGATGACCAGGATCAGCAGCACCGGCATGCCCGCGGAGTTGAAGGTGAACAGCAGCACCGCCAGCACGATCAGGATGGACACGATGTTGACCACAACGTTGTCGACCTGGAAGGATTTTTCAAATTCAAACTGGTTGGTGGAGTTGCCCACCACATAGACCTGCCCCTTGGGATAGTGGTACTGGGCCACATCGCGGATGGTATCGGTGAAGCGGTAGGTCTCGTCGCCCGCCTCGGGCAGGGTCAGATAGACGAGCATGCGGTCAAAGTCCGTGCCCTCGAGCTGCTGCTTGCCCATGATCATCTGGGCTTTTGCGTCGTTCAAGGTCTGGGACTGGTCGGCGTCGAGAGTCACATAGCCCTCGTCCACCATGTCCACCACGAACAGCAGCATATCCACCAGCGGCACATTGTACTTGGATATGCCGCTGATGAGCTTGTCGTAGCTCTGACCGTGCACGGCGTAGGCCGCGTACAGAAGCTCCACCGTCTCGTAGTCGAGCTTCATGAGCTCGGCAAACTGCCGCGGCGAGAGCTTGTCGGCAAGCTTGTAGCCGCCGATGGCGTCGGCGTTGGCAATGGAGGTGACGGAGTCGATCTGACTGTAGCCCTCGTAATCGCGGATGAGGCTCTGCTCCTCGCTGTAGTCGCCGCCGGGGATGACCACGGCCACCATGGCGCGGTGAGAGAAGGTCTCGGCGATCATCTTCTCGGCGATCTGCATCTCGTTGAGCCTGGGCGTGACGAGGGTGTCATAGCCGTAGACATAGGGGCAGCGGTTGGAGAGGGAGACGGCCGCCGCCAGCACAAGGGCAAAGATGGGCGGGATGATAAAGCGCGTGGCGTAGGCAAAGCGGCCCACAAAGGGGACCTTCGGCACAAAGTTCTTGTGCCGCGTCTTCTCCATCAGCTCGCCCATGAGCATCAGCAGGCCCGGCATCACCGTGAACACCGACAGCAGGGAGAAGAAGATGGCCTTAATAAGGCAGATGGCCATGTCGGGGCCGAGTTTAAACTGCATGAACATCATGGCGATCAGGCCGCCGATGGTGGTCAGGCTCGAGGCGCCGACCTCCGGGATGGCCTTGGACAGGGAGATGACCACCGCGTCGCGCAGACCGTGGGTCTCGTGCTCTTCCTTAAAGCGGTTGCAGTAGATGACGGCGTAGTCCAGGGACAGGGCAAGCTGCAAAATCGTCGTAACGGAGTTTGAGACGAAGGAGATCTTGCCCAGCAGGAAGTTTGTGCCCAGGTTCATGACCGCCGCCGTGATGAAGGTCAGGCCGATGATGGGTACCTCCGCGTAGGTCTGGGAGGTAAAGGTGAGCACCACCACCACGATCACCGCAACGAAGGCCGTGATCATGCCGACCTCCTTGTCGATGAGCTCCGCGCTCATGTCGCCGAGGGTGGTGGAGACGTATGTATCGTAGGGCCTGAGCGCCGCGCGCACCGCGTCCAGGGACGTAAGGCACGCGTCGTCCGTCTCCGGGTAGTCGAAGGTGACGGAGTAGAGGGCGGAGGCCTTGCTGTAGTGCTCGGTGGTGTCGTCGAAGGCGACGCTCTGCACGCCCTCGATCTGTTTGAGATCCTCAAACAGCTTTTCGGCCTCCGCGTAGGAGATGTTGGCCACCATCAGGTCCGCCGAGCCGTAGGTGATGAACTGCTTCTCCATCACCTCCAGCCCCTCCTTGGTCTTGGAGCCCGACGGCAGGTAGGCGGTCAGATCGTTTTCCACCTCCACCCAGCTGCGGGCGAAGAGGGAGAAGATCATGAAGATCCCCACCAGCAGAAACACCAGGTTTCGCTTATCGACAATGAACGAGGCAAGCTTCATCATAAAGCCGCCGCTGTTCTCCTTTTCGTAATCCATGGAAAAACAAACCTCTTTTATCGAAACGCCGGCAATAATACCAACATTAACATATTATGAAACAACTGTGTATTGTACTCCCTTTCCCTGAAAAAAGCAACACACAGCGCATGCGTTGTGTTGGATAATCGGGAAACTTAACAAATTCTTTACCGGCCGGCTCCTGCCGGCGCCTGTTATTTTTAGTTGACACCGGCGCGCTGATGACATATAAATATTATACTGTCTGTTTCTGAAAAGGAGAACACCATGAACGTATATACCTCCGTTGACAAAATGATCGGCGGCACGCCGCTGCTGGAGCTTACAAATCTGGAAAAGGAGCTGGGCCTCAAGGCAAAGCTGCTGGCAAAGCTTGAATACTTAAATCCCGCGGGCTCGGCCAAGGACCGCATCGCCCGCGCCATGATCGACGAGGCCGAGCGGGAGGGCAAGCTCGGTCCCGGCTCCGTCATCATCGAGCCGACCTCCGGCAACACCGGCATCGGCCTTGCCTCCGTCGCCGCCGCCCGGGGCTACCGGGTCATCATCGTCATGCCCGAGACCATGTCCATGGAGCGGCGCATGCTCATGAAGGCCTTCGGGGCCGAGCTCGTGCTGACTCCCGGCTCGAAGGGCATGACAGGCTCCATCGAAAAGGCGGAGGAGCTCGCGGCCTCCATGCCCGGAAGCTTCATCCCCGGTCAGTTTGTAAACCCCGTCAACGCCAAAGCCCACTATGAAACCACAGGCCCCGAGATCTGGAACGACACCGACGGCACGGTGGACGTGTTCGTGGCGGGCGTCGGCACCGGCGGTACCATCACCGGCGTGGGCCGTTATCTCAAGGAGCGGAAGGCGGGAGTGAAGGTCGTGGCGGTGGAGCCCGCGACCTCGGCGGTCCTCTCCGGCGGCAGGCCCGGCCCCCACGGCCTGCAGGGCATCGGCGCGGGCTTCATCCCGAAGGTGCTGGATACCGGCATCTATGACGAGGTGATCCCGGTCAAAAACGAGCAAGCCTATGAGGCCGCGCGCCTCATCGGCAAAAAGGAGGGCGTGCTGGTGGGCATCTCCTCGGGCGCCGCGCTTTTTGCCGCCCTGGAGCTTGCAAAGCGGGATGAGTACGCGGGCAAGACCATCGTGGCTCTCCTGCCCGACACCGGCGACCGCTATCTCTCCACGCCGCTTTTTGAGGGCTGAGTATGGACAGACATCTCGAACAGCTCATCTCCGAGGCGGCCCGCGGCCTGGAGGGGGCCGAGGGCTTCGGCACATCCGAGCAGATGGACTTCACCGGCTTTCGCGGAAGAGTCGAGCGCATGGACGATCTGCTCATCGCGGCGCTCTTTCCCCAGCACGCGGGCCATCTCAAGAGCCTGGACATCCCGGCGCGCCTTGCCCGCGAGCAGTATCTGCATGAGGCCATGGGCCATCTCCAGCGCTGCGCGGAATCGGTCATGACCGAGAAAGAGGCGCGCGAGCGCATCGTACCCGCCATGCTCGCGGCCCTGCCCGAGATCCGCCGCCAGCTCGGCACCGATCTCATCGCCGCCTACCAGGGCGACCCCGCGGCCAAGAGCCCGGATGAGGTCATCCTCTGCTACCCGGCCTTCACCGCCATCGCCACCTACCGCCTGGCCCATGTGCTGTACGCGGAGAAGGTGCCCTACATCCCCCGTGTCATGACCGAGTATGCCCACCGCCTCACCGGTATCGACATCCACCCCGGCGCCACCATCGGCGACTACTTCTTCATCGACCACGGCACCGGCGTCGTCATCGGCGAGACCACCACCATCGGCCAGCACGTCAAACTCTACCAGCATGTGACGCTCGGCGCGAAGAGCTTCGCCGTCGAAGAGGACGGCAGTCTTGTCAAAGGCATCAAGCGCCATCCGGACATCGGCGACAATGTGGTCATTTACTCCGGCGCCACGGTGCTCGGCGGCAAGACCAGGATCGGCAGCGGCTGCGTCATCGGCGGCAGCGTGTGGCTGACCCATTCGGTGGACCCGTACAAGATGGTCCTGGCCCGCGCGGCGGTGGCAGGGGATATCCTCCTGCGCGACAACCTCCCCGAGCTCGAGGACGGGGACGATACGCAGAAGTCGCAGATGGCCGCCATGCTTTAAGGCAACACCGCACAATACGTCTGCGGCATCTTCCGGAAAATTTGTGCCCTGATTTCGTCACTTTTTCTTGAGGTACACAAAGTACATCTGCGAAAAAGTGCCATCATCAGAACCCAAATCCTTAAGGCAGCACCGCACAGCTCCCTTTGCGAAAGGGAGCATGAATATACAAAACGGAGAAACAGAAAATGGACTTTGTTTCCAGAACGTTCGGGAAGCTCATGCAGCGCTCCATCGACCGGCACATGGGCGCGGGGCTGATGCAGGAGGAGAACACCCCGGAGGGCGAGCGCTACTATACCGAGGGCTTTCCGGAGCTTATACGCAAGGCGGGGGCGGAGGCCTGCGTGCTGCTCAAAAACGACGGGATGCTGCCGCTGAAGAAGGACGAGGAGACGGCGGTCTTCGGCCGCTGCCAGCTCGACTGGTTCTATGTGGGCTACGGCAGCGGCGGCGACGTACACCCGGCCCGGCGCGTGAACCTGATGGAGGGGCTAAAAAACGCGGGACAGTCTTACAACAGGACGCTTGCCGAGAACTACGCCGCCTGGTGCGCGGAAAACCCCGTCGACCAGGGCTGGTGGGGCCACTGGCCGTTCAGCTATCCCGAGATGGAGCTTGACGAAACGCTCGTGCGAAATGCCGCCAAGACCGCCAGGACGGCCCTCGTGGTCATCGGCCGCGCCGCCGGAGAGGACCGGGAAAACATGCTCGAAAAGGGCAGCTACTACCTCACCGAGGACGAGCGCGCCATGCTCGACCTCGTGACGGAGCACTTTACCCGCGTGGCGGTACTCATGAACGTGGGCAGCATCATGGACATGGCCTGGACGGAGGATTACGGCGCGCGCATCTCCGCCGTCCTCTATGTCTGGCAGGGCGGCATGGAGAGCGGGAACGCGGCCGCGGACATCCTCTGCGGCAAAACCAGCCCCAGCGGACGCCTCAGCGACACCATCGCCCGCTACTATGTGGACTATCCCAGCAGCAAAAACTTCGGCGGCAGGGATTATAACAACTACGCCGAGGGGATTTTTGTCGGCTACCGGCATTTTGACCGCTTTGCGCCGAAGAGCGTGCTGTTCCCCTTCGGCTTCGGCCTGAGCTATACAAGCTTCAAGACCGTGGGAGAGGACTTTGCCCACCAGGGCGGGACGCTCACCGTCACGGCACGGGTCACGAACACAGGCTCCATGCCCGGCAAGGAGGTCGTACAGCTCTGGTGCTCCGCTCCGGTGGGTGCGCTCGACAAGCCCAAACGCGTCCTGTGCGCCTTCGCCAAGACAAACGAGCTCTACCCCGGCGACAGCGAGACCGTCACCCTCAGGTGTACGGACCAGGACTTTGCCTCTTATGACGAGAGCCGCCACGCCTTTATCCTCGAGGCCGGGCAGTACCGCTTCTCGGTCGGCGGGCAGGAGCTCGGCAGCTTCCGCGTCCCGGAGGACAGGATCGTGAGGAGCTGCCGCCCCTTGAAGCTTCTGAGCGACCGCCTGCGCCAGGTGATCCTGACGGAGCTGCCCGCCCCGGTGAGGGCAGCTCCCGCGCGCGGCACGCTGGACGACGTGGCGGCGGGGAAGCTGAGCCTCGAAGCCTTCGTCGCCGGTCTCTCCCCCGAGGAGCTGGAGGCTCTGAGCCGCGGCGAGGGGATGATGAATGTGCCCCTGGGCGTGCCCGGCAACGCGGGCGGCTTCGGCGGCGTGACCGAGGGCCTGCGCGAGAAGGGGATAGACGAGCTCATCACCGCCGACGGCCCCGCGGGGCTGCGCCTGCAGAGATTTACCTGCCTCATGCCCATCGGCACGGCCCTGGCCTGCACCTGGAACACGGAGCTGGTGGAGGCCCTGCACGAAAAGCTGGGGGAGGAGATGACCCACTACGGCGTGGACGTGCAGCTCGGCCCCGGCATGAACATTCACCGCAACCCCTTGTGCGGTCGGAATTTCGAGTACTACTCCGAGGATCCGCTGCTCACCGGCAAAATCGCCGCCGCGGCGGTGCGCGGGGTGCAGCGCCGCGGGCATGCCTCCTGCCCCAAGCACTTTGCCTGCAACAACCAGGAGACGCGCCGCAACCAGAATGACTCCCGCCTGTCCGAGCGGGCGCTGCGGGAAATCTACCTGCGCGGCTTCGAGATCTGCGTGCGTGAGGCAAAGCCCCTCACGATCATGACCTCCTACAACAAGATCAACGGCGTCTATGCCCACTACAGCTATGAGCTGGCCACCACGGTCCTGCGCGGCGACTGGGGCTTTGAGGGCGTCGTCATCACCGACTGGTGGATGCAGCACGCCTTGAGCCCGGAATTCCCGGCCCTGCGCGACAACGCCTACCGTGTCCGCGCGGGCGTGGATGTGCTCATGCCCGGCGACTGGAAAAAGATGGCGAAGTACTACCGCTCCGACGGGACGCTGCTGGAGACCCTGGGCCAGTCCGAGGGCATCACCCTCGCCGAGCTCCAGCGTACCGCCATGCGGGTTTTGCGCCTGGTGCTGCGGCTCAAAAAAGGCTGCGCTCCGGAGGCGCCCTGTCAAGACCGGGAAAATGGATAAGACTGCGCGCGGCTGCGCCATAAGAAATCGGCATATCTCACAAGAATACATTTCGGGGGCCCTTGCCCCTTGAAATTGCGGGACAAATCCGCTACAATAGCCAAGGTGTCAGCCCGGAGGGTGCCTCCGGGCCGACACTATATTTTGTGCCTGTTTTCGGGTGCTGCCGTTTCCTGAAACTATATCTTGTGTTTTTGTTACTCTTTTGCTCTTGACAAAACACAAGCAGGGTGTTATGGTAACGAGGCTGACAGGAGGGGTGACCGATGCTGATTTCCGGATTACAGAAGCTCACACTGCTGGACTATCCCGGAAAGGTGGCCTGCACGGTGTTCACCGGCGGCTGCAATTTCCGCTGTCCCTTCTGTCATAACAGCGCCCTGGTCCTGCCGGAGCAGCTTGCGCACGACTCGAGCGAGGACGCGGTGCTCTCCTTCCTCCGCAAGCGCATCGGCGTATTGGACGGCGTGGCCGTCACCGGCGGCGAGCCGCTGCTGCATGCCGACATCGGAGACTTCCTGAAAGAGGTCAAGGCGTTGGGCTTTCTCGTAAAGCTCGACACCAACGGCTCCTTCCCCGACAGGCTCATCTCCCTGGTGAAGGCCGGACTTGTGGACCGTGTGGCCATGGACATCAAAAACGCGCCTGCGCTCTACGCCAAGACCGCGGGACTTGCGCGCTTCGATCTCAGCGGCGTTGAGCGCTCGAAGGATTTCCTGCTCGAAGGCAGCGTGGACTACGAATTTCGCACCACGGTGGTCAAGGGCCTCCACACCGCGGAAAGCCTTACAGAGGCCGCGCATTGGATCGAGGGCGCGAAGGAATACTATTTACAGCAATACAAGGACTCCGGCGCCATCCTCGACAGCACGGGGCTTTCGGGCTTCGACGCGGACGAGATGCATGCTCTTGCCGACACGGTGCGGCCCATCGTGCCCGCTGTGCAGGTGAGAGGCGTATAAAAACCGCAGCGCTTTCGTTTTTTGCCAACTTCAAGATTTTAGAGATATATATGGGGGTTAACAGATATGTACCAGGTTGTAAAGCGTGACGGGAAGGTTGTCGACTTTGACCTCAACAAGATCGCCGATGCGATCAAGAAGGCCTTTGACGCAACCACGACCGAGTATAACGACAGCATCATCGACTTTCTGGCCCTGCGCGTGTCGGCGGACTTCCTGCCGAAAATCCACGACGGCAAGGTCGCGGTCGAGGACATCCAGGACAGCGTGGAGGCCGTGCTCTCCCGCGGCGGCTATGAGACGGTCGCCAAGGCCTATATTCTCTACCGCAAGCAGCGCGAGAAACTCAGAAGCGCCAAGAGCTCCTACCTTGACTACAAGGAGACCGTGGACAAGTACCTCAACATCGAGGACTGGCGCGTCAAGGAAAACTCCACCGTCACCTACTCGGTCGGCGGTCTCATCCTCTCCAACTCCGGCGCCATTACCGCCAACTACTGGCTCAGCGAGGTCTATGACCAGGAGATCGCGGACGCCCACCGCAACTGCGATATCCACCTGCACGACCTCTCCATGCTGACCGGCTACTGCGCCGGCTGGAGCCTCAAGCAGCTCATCCAGCAGGGCCTCGGCATCCCGGGCAAGATCAACTCCTCCCCGGCAAGCCACCTGTCCACTCTCTGCAACCAGATGGTCAACTTCCTCGGCATCATGCAGAACGAGTGGGCCGGCGCCCAGGCCTTCTCCTCCTTCGACACCTACCTTGCCCCCTTCGTCAAGATCGACAATCTTGACTACAAGGAGGTCAAGCAGTGCATTCAGTCCTTCGTCTTCGGCGTGAACACCCCGTCCCGCTGGGGCACCCAGGCGCCGTTTTCCAACATCACCCTCGACTGGACCGTTCCGGCCGACCTGAAGGACCTGCCCGCCATCGTCGGCGGCAAGGAGATGGACTTCACCTACGGCGACTGCAAGAAGGAGATGGACATGGTCAACAAGGCGTTCATCGACGTCATGATCAGTACCCCATCCCCACCTACTCCATCACCCGTGACTTCGACTGGTCGGAGACGGAGAACAACAAGAAGCTCTTCGAGATGACCGCCAAATACGGCACCCCCTATTTCTCCAACTACATCAACTCCGACATGGAGCCCTCCGATGTCCGCAGCATGTGCTGCCGTCTGCGTCTCGACCTCAGAGAGCTGCGCAAAAAGTCCGGCGGCTTCTTCGGCTCCGGCGAGTCCACCGGCTCCATCGGCGTCGTGACGCTCAATATGCCGCGCCTTGCGTACCTTGCAAGCGACGAGGCCGACTTCTACAAGCGCCTCGACAAGCTCATGGACATCGCCGCGCGCTCCCTCAAGATCAAGCGCACCGTCATCACCAAGCTCTTAAACGAGGGCCTCTACCCCTACACCAGGCACTACCTCGGCACCTTTGAAAACCACTTCTCCACCATCGGCCTTGTGGGCATGAACGAAGCCGGCCTGAACGCCAAGTGGCTGCGCTGCGACATGACCGACCCCCGGTGCCAGGAGTTTACCAAGCAGGTCCTCGATCACATGCGTGAGCGCCTGAGCGACTATCAGGAGCAGTACGGCGACCTGTATAACCTCGAGGCCACCCCGGCCGAATCCACCTCCTACCGCCTTGCCAAGCACGACGTGGAGACCTATCCCGATATCATCACCGCGGCCGAGCCCGGCGGCACCCCGTACTACACCAACTCCAGCCACCTGCCCGTGGGCTACACCGAGGATATCTTCGAGGCCCTGGACGTGCAGGACGATCTGCAGACCCGCTACACCTCCGGCACCGTCTTCCACGCCTTCCTCGGCGAGAAGCTGCCGAGCTGGAAGGCAGCCGCCAACCTCGTGCGCAAGATCGCCGAAAATTACAAGCTGCCCTACTACACCCTCAGCCCCACTTATTCCGTCTGCAAGAATCACGGCTACCTCACCGGCGAGCAGTTCACCTGCCCCGACTGCGGCGAGAGCGCCGAGGTCTACAGCCGCATCACCGGCTACTACCGCCCGGTGCAGAACTGGAACGTGGGCAAGACTCAGGAGTACAAGGAGCGCAAGGAGTACGTCATCGAGCGCTCGACGCTCCGCCACGAGGGACCCCTTGCCGAGGGGGAGCAGCTGCCGCGCCCCGGCAAGAAGCGCAGCCCCATCCCCGAGATGGAGCCTGTGGCTGTCGCCGCCGCGAGCGAGGAAGCGGCCAACGAGCCCATCCTCTTTGCCACTCCCACCTGCCCCAACTGCCGCATCGCGTGCAGCTACCTGGACAAGGCGGGCGTGCACTACAACAAGCTCATGGCCGACGAGAACGCTGATCTGGTGAGTAAGTACGGCATCAAGCAGGCGCCCACCCTGGTCCTGCCGGACGGCACCAAGTACGCCGGCGCCGGCGCCATCAAGGGCTTTTTGAACCACAGACAGTAATTTATAAATGAAACAGCCCCGGACCGAGCGGTCCGGGGCTGCTGTCATAATACGAGTTATATGTTGAATCTGAACATGGTCACGTCGCCGTCCTGCATGACGTAGTCCTTGCCCTCAAGACGGAACAGGCCCTTGTCCTTGGCTGCAGCCATGGAGCCGCAGGCCTTGAGATCCTCAAAGGCCACGATCTCGGCACGGATAAAGCCGCGCTCGATGTCGGTGTGCACCTTTCCCGCGGCCTTGGGGGCCTTGGTGCCGCGCACGATGGTCCAGGCGTGCACATCGTCTTCGCCCGCGGTGAGGAAGGAGATGTAGCCCAGCAGATCGTAGGAGGTCTTGATCAGACGGTCAAGGCCCGTCTCGGTGAGCCCGAGGTCTGCCATGAACATCTCTGCTTCCTCGGGGTCGAGGCCCGCGATGTCCTCCTCAAACTTCGCCGCCACCGGCAGCACCGCCGCGCCTCTGGCCTCGGCAAAGGCCTTGAGGGCCTGGAAGTTTGCGTTATGGTCGAGATCGGACATGCCGCCCTCGTCGAGGTTGGCAACATAGATGACGGGCTTGACGGTCAGCAGGCCGCCGTCCACCAGGATGTCCCTGTCCTCATCGGTGAACTCAAACTCGCGCGCGGGCTTCTCGGCCTCGAGGTGGGCAATCAGCGCCTCGCACATCTCCACCTCGCGCTTGTATTTCTTGTCGCCGCTCTTGGCGTTCTTCTTCGCGCGGTCAAGCCTGCGCTCGGCAATCTCCATGTCGGCGAGGATGAGCTCCAGGTCGAAGGACTCGGCATCGCGCACGGCGTCGGCCTTTTCGAGGAACACGCTGTCGTCGTCAAAGCACCGCACGACCTCCACCAGCGCGTCCACCATGCGGATGGCCTGAAACACCTCGCGGCCCTTGCCGCCGGCTGCCACGCCCGGCACGTCCACGAATTCGATGGTGGCGGGGGTGTACTTCTTCGGGTGGTAGTATTCGGCCAGCCAATCCAGGCGCTCGTCCGGAACCTTGGCGGTGCCGATGTTGGGCTTGGCCCCGGCATTGGTGTAGCTGCCGGTCTCGGCCTGCGAGCCGGTCAGCGCGTTGAACAGCGTCGTCTTGCCCACATTGGGCAGACCCACGATCCCTAATTTCATATATGCATATCTCCTTTGAAAGTTCGATGATTTCAGCGCTGGTATTATAGCACAGTCCCGCGCGATTCTCAATAGCGGAGACCCCCCTCATGTTCCGTTTCTCAAAATCTCAAGGTATGCCTTTGTATGGGAAGGTCCGACTGCCCTTGGAGATGAAATACCGGCAAGAACATTGCTATCTTATTTCAAGCTGCAGATCGAAATTGAAATAGGACGGATATAGTATGAGAAATATATGGGAGCGGCTTGGATCACGGGCGGAATTGTGATATGATATCACACGGATAACACGGTTCGGACCCGGTGCGCCTGTGCACAATAGAGTCTGCGCCGAACTTGAACAAGGAGAAAACACATGAAAAGAATCCTCGTGATAACTCTGGCGCTGTTCGTGCTGCTGAGTCTCACGGCCTGCGGGAAGAAGGCCCCGGCCGCGACGCCGACGCCCGCGCCTGTCCCCACCGAGACACCTGCCCCCACCCCGGCGCCGACCCCGGCGCCCACGCCCACGCCTACCCCCGAGCCGCTGCCGCTTGCCCCGGATCTGCCGGAGATCCACGACGCGGCGCTGGAGGAAATTTTTGAAGGCGTGCTGTCGGTCTATCCCGGCACAGCCGGAAGCTCCCTGCGGGCGGCGCGGTGCGCGGCCTGGCTTTTGGACTGGGGCGCGGTGACGAGTCTCACAGACGATGAAATCTACTCCGCGGTCGGCTCCTGGATGGACAAGCAGAGCGACGAGCGCCTGGCGATCTTCCTCGAAAGCATCCTCGCCGTCTACGACCGCTGCTATGATCTCAAGGGCGAGAACGCCGAAGCCATCATGTCCGACGCCGGGATCGAGTCGAGCCGCTATCCCTGGAACGAGCGTGCCTTCCGAGCGGTGGAGATGGTCAGCTACGGCTGCGGCCTGCGATAATATGGAAACTGCCGCTTAATAAAGGCGTTGTCTCAAAATAGCAAAAGGAGCTATTGAGAGGCAACGCCTCTTTAATCAGTCATAGTTTAATAGTGTCAAACGTGATCGCCTTTCCGTTTGCACAGGTATATGTGTCTGTCTCAGCATTGTATGCCATATTTTCCCGGCGGCTGATGTCGGTACGCAAAGCAGCAGCAGTATTCTTTGCTCTCATAGCCAGAGTCCGCACAAATCTGCTTGATCTTGTCGTACCGCTTCAAATACTTTGTGGATGGGATCTATGCTTCACAACCTGATAATAAGCCGACAGCCGCCCCTGTTTCAAGGAACGGCTGCCGTTATTTTACTCTTTTTCAGGGGCTGTATTTTGAGACAACGCCTTTTTTATTCTGCCCAGTGTCCGATAAAGCCGCCGCCGATGAGGCGCTCGCCCTGGTACAGCACCGCGCTCTGCCCCGGTGCCGGGGCTCGGACGGGGGTCTCACAGATGATCCAGGCCACGCCCTCTCCCTCGGTCGTGACCGTGCACCTTGGCTCCTCCCACTTGGTGTGGCGAACGCGCACAGAGGCCGGGATGAAATCCTTCGGCGGGTCGATGAGCCAGTTGAAGTCGCCCGCCGTAAACTGCGTCTTGAAAAGCTCCTCCCAGAGGGCAAGCTCTATTGTGTTTCTCTCCGCGTTGATGCCGGAGACATAGAGCTTGCGCCCGTCATGCAAACCGGGGACGCGCTGGCCTACCGTCCAGTGGACGATGCCCTCATGCTGCCCGATGACCTCCCCGTGGAAAACGAAGTCCCCCGGTCCGGGAAGCTGCGCCCGGCGCTCGATCCAGCCCACGTAGTCCTTGTCCGGGATAAAGCAGATCTCCATGCTGTCCTTCTTGTGCGCGGCGGGCAGGCCGAACTCCTCCGCCAGGGCACGCACCTGTTTTTTCTCATACCCGCCCAGCGGCAGGGTCAGGCGTGAAACCTGCTCGCGTGTCAGGCGGCAGAGCATGTAGCTCTGGTCGTTTGCGGGCCTGCCCTTGTAAAGCGCGCCGTTTTCCGCTCTTGCATAATGTCCGGTGGAAACAAGCTCCGCGCCGAGGCGGTCCGCCTCCCGGATCAGCATCGGAAATTTCATGCTGGGATTGCAGAGGATGCAGGGATTCGGCGTCTCGCCGCGGAGGTAGCAGTCCGTAAACGGGCGGCAGACCTTTTCCTCCAGCGCTTCATGCACGTCCAGCACCGTAAGCTCCACGCCCATGCGCTCGGCGGAACCGATCGCCTCCCACCTGGCCTGTTCGCTTGTATTGTCGAGGTACACCCCGTGTACCTCAAAGCCCGCCTTCTGCAGCAGCACGGCGGACACGGCGGAGTCCACCCCGCCGGAAAAGCCCAGTACGACCTTGCTCATTTTCTGTTCTCCATGTAAACCATCAGTACCGAGATGTCCGCCGGGGACACGCCGGAGATGCGGCTTGCCTGGCCGAAGTTCTCGGGCCGTATCTTCTCGAGCTTCTCCCGCGCCTCCAGGCGCAGCCCCGCGATGGAGGCATAGTCGATATCCGCCGGCAGCTTTTTTCCCTCGAGACGCGAAAACTCCTCGATCTGTCTGAGCTGGCGCTTGATGTAGCCGTCGTATTTGAGCCGGATCTCCGCCTGCTGCCATACCGCTTTTGAAAGCACCGGGCGCGCGGGGTCGAAGGGTGCGGTGTCGGCATACGTGATCTGCGGGCGGCGGATGAGCTCGGCCAGGGAAAAGCCCGTGGCGACGGGCGCGGTGCCCTTGGCCGTGAGCATGGCGTTGAGTTCGTCCGTCGGCGGGACGTGGGTATTCTCCAGGCGCGTAAGCTCCGCGTCCACGGCGGCGTATTTGTCCAGAACGCGCTGATACTGTTCCTCGCTCACAAGGCCGATCTCCCGGCCGATGGCGGCAAGGCGCCAGTCGGCGTTGTCCTGGCGGTGCAGAAGGCGGTACTCGCTGCGGGAGGTCATCATGCGGTAGGGCTCGTTCGTGCCCTTGGTCACGAGATCGTCGATGAGCGTGCCGATATAGCCGTCCGAACGGCGGAGGATGAAGGGGCTCTCCCCCTTTATTTTTCGCGCCGCGTTGACGCCCGCGACAAAGCCCTGCACCGCCGCCTCCTCATAGCCGGAGGAGCCGTTGAACTGCCCCGCGCCGTAGAGGCCGGGGACCTTTTTGCTCTCGAGCGTGGCGTAGAGCTCGGTCGGGTCGACGCAGTCGTACTCGATGGCGTAGGCGCAGCGGGTCATCTCCGCGTGCTCAAGGCCCGGAATGGTGTGCAGCATCTGCACCTGGATCTCCTCCGGCATGGAGGAGGAAAAGCCCTGGATGTAGAGCTCCTCGGTCTCAAGGCCCATCGGCTCCACAAAGAGCTGGTGGCGGGGCTTGTCCGAGAAGGTCATGACCTTGGTTTCGATGCTGGGGCAGTAGCGCGGGCCCACGCCCTCGATGACCCCGGCGTAGATGGGGCTGCGGTCGAGGTGCGCGCGAATGATGTCGTGGGTGCGCTCGTTGGTATAGGTGAGGTAGCAGACGGCGCGGTTTTCCGGCACGTGCTCCGTGGAAAAGGAGAAGGGCTCGGGCTCCGCGTCCCCCTCCTGCAGCTCCATCTTGGAAAAGTCCACCGTGCGGGCGTTGACTCTGGGCGGCGTGCCGGTTTTAAAGCGGCGCAGGGAGAGGCCGAGCGCCCGCAGGCGCTCCGTCAGCGAGAGGGCCGGGGCCAGGCCGTCCGGCCCTGAATCGCGCAGGACCTCGCCCACAATGGTACGCCCGCCGAGATAGGTGCCCGAGGCGATCACGACCGCCCGGCAGCGGTACACAGCGCCCGTGTGGGTGGTCACGGAGCACACGGCGCCCGTGTCGTCCACACCGATGTCCACGACCTCGGCCTGCTTGACGCGCAGATTTTCCTGCTTTTCAAGCGTATGCTTCATCACCTGCTGATAGCGCCGCCGGTCGGCCTGGGCACGCAGGGAGTGTACCGCCGGGCCCTTGCCGAGGTTTAACATGCGGTACTGGATGCAGGCTTTGTCCGCCGCCTTTGCCATCTCCCCGCCGAGGGCATCCAGCTCCCGCACCAGATGGCCCTTGCCCGTGCCGCCGATGGCGGGGTTGCAGGGCATGTTGCCAACGCTGTCGAGATTGACCGTGAAGCACACGGTGTCAAGCCCCAGGCGCGCGGAGGCCAGAGCGGCCTCGATCCCGGCGTGTCCCGCGCCTATGACCGCCACATCGCATGCGCCCGCGTCATATTGAATCAATGCAAACACCACGATTCCATAACAATGATTGTGCTATTCTACCATCCCGCTCCCGCCGCGTCAAACAGAAATCCACATCAGGAAAAAACCGGTAAAAGTTTTTTGTGATTATTCTTGACCATCCGTCCCGGGAAAGCTATAATTATTCTGTGTTATTATCCATACTGCATCTTCGAGGGAGGATGTGTCCGGATGCGGAGAAAGAGAACGATTTTTCTGTCGGCACTGCTCTGCCTGTGCCTGTGCCTGACACTTTCGCAGCTTCGGCCGCCTGAGGCCGAGGCTGAAAGCTATATCGTCAAGGTCCTGGCCACCACGAGCTATACCCCGGTCGCCCTGATGGAGGCAGGCGAGATCACCGCCGCCACGAGCACCAACGGCATCTATCTCTACGAGTACGGCTGGTATGAGGCCAGCAGCGGCAACCCCGTCAACGGAAAGTTCGGCGTGCGCCCGGTGTCTGTGCTCATGACCTTTGCCACCCATGACGGCTACGAATTTGACAGCACCGTCGCCGTCTATCTCAATAACTCCCCCGCCTCCTATGAGGTCAGCCCGGACCGGCACTACCTGACCCTCACGCGCACTTACGACCCCATGATCTGGAAGCCGTCCGTCATCAAGAACCCCGGTGACGAGTACGTCAACGAGGGCGGGCTTGCCTCGTTTGTCGCCTCCGCCTCCTATACCGAGGGCTTCCAGTGGTATGCCCACAACCCCGAGACCGGCGAGGTGCAGTCCATTTACGAGATCCCCAACGCCATCGAGATCTTCTCCGACGGCGAGCAGAGCAGGCTGAACATCTACGCGGTGCCCGCCTGGATGGACGGCTGGGAGATTTATTGCTCCTTTGTTGGCGCGCTCGGCAGCACCTCTCTGTCTACCCCCGCGACCATCCACGTCAAGGCGCTGGATCCGGCGCTCTATGACATCTACGCCCAGAACGTCCCGCAGGCCGCGGAGACCCCGGAGCCGACCCCCGAGCCCACGCCTTCGCCGACACCCTCCCCCGAGCCGAGCGCGGAGCCGACACCCGAGCCCACGCCTGAGCCCACCGCGCCGCCCATCCATGTGCACGAGTTTCCCGAGACCTTCCGCTTCGACGAGCAGCGCCACTGGCGCGAGTGCAGCTGCGGGGAACGCATCGAGCAGGGCGCCCACACCTTCGTCTGGGAGGTGCAGGAGCCGGCAGCCCGTGACCACGCCGGTACGGAGCGCGGCGTGTGTTCGGTCTGCGGCTATGAGGTCACACGGGAGCTTCCGTATACGGGGCCGAGTGATCTTGTGCGCTTCGGCACCATCGGCATCGGCGGCCTTGTGGGACTGACTGTGGCGGTGCTGATCGTCGATTCCATCCGCAGCGCCGTTCGCCGCAAAAACAAGAAATGAGAAAACGCCTGTTTGAGATCATAGAGGCCGACGATCTCGCCGACGGGTATGACCCAGCCAGCACCATTTATGACGCTGTGATGATCGTGCTCATCGTGCTGAGCCTGCTGCCGCTGACCGTGAAGGCGGACCCGCCGATCTACACGCTGTTTGAGCGCGTGACGGTGGCGGTCTTCACGCTGGACTATCTGCTGCGCTGGGCGACCGCCGACTACAAATTCCGGCAGAGCGGCCTTGCGCCCTTCCTGCGCTACCCCTTTTCCCCCATGGCGATCGTGGACCTGCTGAGCATCCTGCCGACGCTGATGATGATCCACCCCGCCTTCCGCCTTCTGCGCGTGATGCGGCTTCTGCGGGCGCTGCGGGTTTTGCGGGTGATCAAGGTCGTGCGCTACTCCGGCACGATCCGCATCCTCTCCGAGGTGCTGCGCGAGTCGAGGCAGCCTCTGGCCGCGGTGCTGAGCCTCGCCGCCGGGTATATCATCCTCTCGGCGCTGGTGATGTTCACGGTGGAGGCCGAGTCCTTCGACAATTTCTTCGAGGCCGTCTACTGGGCCACGATGTCCCTGACCACGGTGGGCTACGGCGACATCTTCCCCGTCACCACCACCGGCCGGGTCGTCACGATGTTCTCCTCCCTCATGGGCATCGCCATCATCGCCCTGCCCTCCAGCATCATTACCGCAGGCTATATCCGGGCGCTCAATCGGCGTATGGAGCCCCAGGGCACCCATGTGGAAATGCTCCCGACGCCTCAGATCAACACTGAAAAGACGGAAAAGATTTAGGGTCTTTTCCGTCTTTTGTCATATCCGTCCCCGGACGGGCATAGAGTGATTGCGGGGGTGAGAGTATGGCTTATGAACAGGCGCCCAGGCAGACGACCAAGGAGCACAGCCTGAACATGCTGAACCGGGAGAAGCTGAGTTTGACAGGCGTACAGGACGTGAGCGGCTTTGACGAGAGTCTGATCGTGCTGGTGACAAGCCTCGGGCCGCTGACCATACGGGGCGAGGGGCTGCACATCGACCGCATCGATCTCAACGCCGGGCAGCTGGATGTGCGCGGCAAGGTCAGCGATCTGAGCTACGAGGAACCGGCGCGCGAGGGCGGCTTCTGGTCGCGGCTGTTCGGCTGAATGGAGCTGAGCATCCGAGCGCAGGCCCTTTCGCTGGGACTGGCCCTTTCGCTTGGCGCGGGGCTCGGGCTGCTGTACGATCTGCTGCGCCCCATACGGCGGCACGGCGGCGGCTCCGTCTGGGACGCGCTCTTCTGCCTGTGTGCGGCAGCCGCCGCCTTTCTCTTCGCCATGCGCGCGCCGAGCGGCGTGTTCGGCAGCGGCGAGGTGCTGCTGTCGCTTTTCGGCCTGCTGCTCTACTTTCAGCTGCTGAGCCCGGTATTACTTCCAGTATTTGTAAAACTCGACCGCCGGATTGGAGCAATCTGGATAATTACTCAAAACGCAGGAAAAAAAGTTCTTTTTTCTGCAAAAAAACTCTTTCAAAATTCGCCGGAATGATATATGATGTGGGAGTGTTCACGCGGTAGGTAATTTGCTCTGTGAGCGCCCCTGCGCGTGAAAGGACAGCCATGGACGCAAAGGAAACCCTGATCCGAATCGTATTGCCGACACTGCTGGTTTATGCAGCGCTGTGCCTCGCCTCGGCAAGGCGGGAGCTGCATACGGCCGATGCCGTGGAAGCCTCGCTCCGCCTCAGGCTTGAGACGATCGAGCAGGAAAATCTTGCGGTGGGCGAAAAGCTCACAGAGGGCTGGAGCGCGGAAGAGCTGGAAGCGCTTGCGCGGGAGAGGCTGGGCCTCGTCCTGCCGGGCGACCGGATCTACCGCTTCAAAACGGACGGTCGGGAGCAATTGGGCTGAACCGGCACAGCAGCGGGGTCCGGCCTTTCCGGACAGAGCTTGAATAGAGACAGAGAGGGAAATCCATGGATTGGGAAATCGGCGAAATACTCGAGGGTAAGGTCAGCGGTATCACCAAGTTTGGGGCTTTTGTCGCGCTCCCCGGCGGCAAGAGCGGTCTTGTGCACATCTCTGAGGTGGCCAACGCTTTCGTCAGCGATGTCAGCGAACATGTACAGGTCGGGCAGACCGTGAAGGTCAAGCTCCTGAGCGTCACGCCCGAGGGAAAGATCAACCTTTCGATCAAGCGCGCCCTGCCCGAGCAGCCGCGTACCGATGTGCGAGCGAAGCGGCCGGAGGCGCCGCTGCAGACCGCAAGCTCCCCGCGCGTGCCCCGCAATGTCCCGCCCGCCGCGGAGACCAGCGGGAACCAGGAGTTTGAAGACAGGCTCAAGAAATTCATGCAGGAGTCGGACAGCCGCATCGCCGACAGCCGCATGTATGCCGAGCACAAGCAGCGCCGCAGAAGATAAACACAGCGCCCGGACGTTCCTGACAGGAGCGTCCGGGCGCTGTCTTTTTATGTTTTCCGGTAAAGCGTATAGCCGCAGCGGCAGCTGATGTGGATCTTCCCCTTGTGCCGGGGCACACGCAGCCACTTCCCGCATGAGGGACACTTGAAATATTTGTAGTCCCTGCGGTTATGGACGCGGTCCCTCCAGGCGGCGAAGGCGTACTTTTTCTTCTCGATCCAGCGGAGCAGGAGCCGGTTTTCCGCCTCCCGCATGGGAAGGTTCCGGGAGAAGGCGCGGACAAAGGCGAGGATCAGGCCCATGAGCCCGAAGGAGCTCAGAAGCGAGCCGATGCCGCCGCCGAGGAAGGCCGACAGCCCGAGCAGCACGATGCCCGCCCAGAACAGGAGCTTGGACAGCTCGTCCATCCCCTGCCGCCCTGTGAAGATCTGACGCAGTTTTTCTTTCATGTCGTTCACCTTTGTTTATGATTACTGTGCCATATTTTAGGAAGCCGCGACGCCGCTGTCAAGAGCGGGGCAAAATTGTTTACAAATTCAACACAAGCACCGATTGCCTTCAAAAAATCCTTGACAATCAGCATGTATAATTATATAATCCTTGTCAATAATTGTATACAGCCCAAAGGCATTGATGGAGAGGGCCCGGCGGCCCGGTTTTCAGAGAGTCTGCGTTTGCTGCGAGCAGATAGCGAAGCCGCCCCATGGTCTGTCACTCCGGAGCCGGAGCGCAGAAAGCGCGGGTCTGCCCCGCGTGAGTAGAGCCTCCCGTGAAGCCGCGTAAGAGCCAAAGCGCTTGACAGAGCGCTGAGCGGCGTCCCATCGGGACGCAACAGGGGTGGTACCGCGATGTGTTTACGTCGTCCCCGGTCTTTGAACCGGGGCGTTTTTTTATCCATTCAAGGGAGGAAACAAGCATGGCAAAGATGGCAGATTTGGAGTACAAGATCCACGAGATCACCGACCGTATCCGCGAGCTGCGCAGCATTCTCGGCATTTCCGAGGAGGAGATGGCGTCACGCCTCGGCATCACGGTCGAGGACTACCAGGGCTATGAGGCCGGGGAAGAGGAACTGAACTTTGCCTTCCTCTACACCTGCGCTCAGATTTTGAACGTCGACGTGACCGAGCTTATCGAGGGCGTCACGCCGAGGCTTTCCAGCTACATCCTCACCCGCAGCGGCGAGGGGCGGCGCGTGGAGCAGGCCCACGGCATGACCTACTATAACCTCGCCTACAAGTTCCGCCGCCGCATCGCGGAGCCGCTGTTTGTCCACAGCGTGTTCAGCGAGGCATCCCAGCTGCGCCCCATCGAGGTCACCACCCACGAGGGACAGGAGTTCGACATCGTCATCCGCGGCTACCTCAAGATCCAGCTCGGCCAGCACACGGAGATCCTCGGCCCCGGCGACACCATTTACTTTGACTCCACCACGCCTCACGGCATGATCGCCACCAACGGCTCGGACTGCGACTTCTACGCCATCGTGCTCACGCCCGAGGAACAGCTGGAGCCCCAGCCCGCCGCCGAGCCCGCCATCACCGCCGTGCGCGAGGCGGGGCGCCGCCGCATTTACGAAAACTTCATCACCCCCATCGAAGACGGGCGCGACATGCTGCGCTCTGTGCGCTTTGAAAACGCGGACCGCTTCAACTTTGCCTTCGACGTGGTGGACGCCCTCGGCGAGCAGCAGCCGGAGAAGCTGGCGCTTTTGCATGTGGACCGCTACGGAAAGGAGACGCGCCTGACCTTCGGGCAGATGCGCAAGATGAGCGCCCGGGCCGCCAACTATTTCCGCGCCCTCGGGATCAAAAAGGGCGACAAGGTGATGCTGGTGCTGCGGCGCAACTGGCAGTTCTGGCCCATCCTGGTGGGGCTTGAAAAGCTCGGCGCGGTGGCCATCCCGGCGGTGGATCAGCTTCTGGAAAAGGACTACCTCTACCGCTTTGAGGTCGCGCACATCTCCGCCATCATCTGCACCGCCGACGGCGACAGCACCCGGCAGGCGGCTCCCGCCATCGAGAAATACGGCAAGATCGAGACCAAAATCGTCACCAACGGCGAGGTCGAGGGCTGGCGCAGCTTCGATACGGAGTACGAGCTGTACTCCAGCCGCTTCACCCGCACCGAGGACTGCATCTGCGGCGACGATCCCATGATGATGATTTTTACCTCCGGCTCTACGGGCTACCCGAAGCTTGCGGCCCACAACTGCAAGTATCCGCTGGGCCAGTTCGTCACGGCCCGCTACTGGCACTGTGTGGACCCGGACGGCCTGCACCTGACCATCTCCGACACCGGCTGGGCCAAGGCCATGTGGGGCAAGATCTTCGGCCAGTGGCTGTGCGAGGCGGCGGTTTTCGTCTACGACTTCGACCGCTTCAACGCCGACGAGATCATGCCCATGTTCAAGAAGTACAACATCACCACCTTCTGTGCTCCCCCCACCATGTACCGCTTCTTCATCAAGCAGGATCTGAGCAAGTACGATTTAAGCTCCATCAAGCACGCCTCCACCGCGGGCGAGGCCATGAACCCCGAGGTCTTCAACCGCTTCCGCGAGGCCACCGGTCTTTCCATCATGGAGGGCTTCGGCCAGACGGAGACCACCGTCGTCATCGGCAACTTTGTCGGGATGGTCCCGAAGATCGGCGCCATGGGCAAGCCCAATCCCCAGTACGATGTGGAGCTCATCACCCCCGAGGGAAATCCCGCTCCCGCCGGCGAGGTGGGCGAGATCTGCATCTTCACCGGCGACGGCGCGCCTTGCGGCCTCTTTGCCGGGTACTTTGAAAACGAAGAGGAGACAAGCGCCTGCTGGCACGACGGCTACTACCACACGGGGGACCTCGCGTGGCAGGACGAGGACGGCTATTACTGGTACGTTGGCCGCGCGGACGACGTGATCAAATCCTCCGGTTACCGCATCGGGCCGTTCGAGATCGAGAGCGTGATCATGGAGCTGCCCTACGTGCTCGAGTGCGGCGTATGCGCCGTGCCGGACGAGATCCGCGGCCAGGTGGTCAAGGCCGCCATCGTGCTCGTCAAGGGCAAGGAGGGCACGGAGGAGCTCAAGAAGGAGATCCAGAACTACGTCAAGCACCGCACCGCGCCCTACAAGTACCCCCGCATTGTGGAGTTCCGGGAGGAGCTGCCCAAGACCACCAGCGGCAAGGTGATCCGCAGCAAGCTGAAATAAACGGGACAAATCGAGCAGGAGGGGCTGTATAGGCCCCGACCTCTCACACCACCGTGCGTACCGTTCGGTACACGGCGGTTCAAGCGCATAAGTGCAGAGACTCGTACCGGTCAAGGATACTGCAGTATCCGGCCTGTGCGAGTCTTTTGCTGGATATGGCCCTATTGACGCTGGCGTGCTTAGCACAGCGCCAATAGGCTTTTCGGGAATAGGCAACCGCACAAGCCCGCCAGTCCGGAAGTCCAAGTTTCATCAAATTCTTTACTCTTGTTCTCGGAAGTTTCCACTGCTTCCAGATATACATACGGAAACGACGGCGCAGCCATTCGTCCCAACTTTTCATTTTGTTTCGCATACTCGCTGTGTAGAAGCAGCCAAGCCATCCACGGATAATGTGCTGACAGACTGCGAGACCTTCTGCTATGCCTTCAAACTTGGAGCCAAGATCATGTTGGACGTGCTGACTGAGGGTGAAATGAAAGAAATCTGAGTCATATCAGAACACAAGGGCAGGAGCTTCGGCTCCTGCCCTTGTGTTACAGTTTTTCGTATTTAATCCAGGTACCTGGAAACAGCGTAGCCGCTATGGATGGCGGACTGGATTGTCTTCGGCTCATCGCAGCCGGCTGCATAGACCTCGAATCCAGCGGCTTTGATCTCGTCAAACAGTTCCATGTTGGGAACCATATCCCAGCACTCGATCACAGTATCGCAGGGGATCACATGCTTTAAACCGGAGGCATTGAGCGTGATCGTGACGGAATCGTCGGTGACACTATCAACCGTGGCATTATTCCAAACCTTCACGCCGTGCGCATAAAGGTGGGCACGCACATAGGTCTTTACCCAGGGGGATTGACCATCCGCGACGAACTCCGCGCCCTTTTCCTGCACGAGCTGGACGTTCTTGCCTTGGGCGATCAGATACTGGGCGAGGTCGGTCGCCTGCAGGGCAGCACCGAGAATGACAATGTTGTCCCCGAGCTTTGCACCCATAAAGCTATCCATGCCGATGACATTTGCGCCGTCAAAACGGCTCTCCCGCTTGCCACCGACCGCGACGATCACGGCATCGGGATTCTGCTCCTTGATGAAGTCCAGATCCACCGTAGTGCCGGTGACGACCTCAACGCCCTTGAGTTCCTGCTGGCGGATGAGATATTTTCTGAGATCTTCCAGTCTTTCATGCGGGCCCTTGATGGCGTTGGCAAAGAGCAGCATGCCGCCCATATAACCGTTCTTTTCGTAGAGCGTCACCTTATGGCCGCGCTCTGCCGCGATGCGGGCGGCCTCCATACCGGCGGGGCCGCCGCCGATGACCATGACCTTTTTCGGATTGGCAGCCGGGGTCAGGTCGTAGCCCTCGACAAAGCCGCCCTCCACATAGGCGTACTGGGTGGTTGCGTTGACACGGCACTTCTCGTTATCGCTCTTGAGTGCGGCCGGAGCTTTGTTGTGGCAGTGGAAGCAACGTGTGCAGGGGGCAACCTCATCGCGGCGTCCTTCCTTGAGCTTGTTGGGCAGCTCGGGATCGACCGTCAGGGGGCGGTTCATGAACAGAAGATCCAGATCTCCGTTTGCAATGGCGTTGTTCATCATATCCGGCGCGGTGCGCGGGTCCATGTAGCTTGCGCAGCCGACCGGAATATCCACTACCTTCTTGATCTCTCTGGCCATGGGAATAAAGGCGCCTGCGCCGGAATGGGCACCGTCGTACAGACCCTGGAAATGCTTGGTGAAATCAAACTGCGTGCCATAGCCGGTAGTGCCGTTGGCGTGGTAGGCACAGAAATTGGTGTCGGTTGCCCAGCAGTTCGGCTCCATACCGATGGTGCCGACGCGCACCTGGATCAGATCGGCTCCGGCTTCCACCAATGCCTTTGCCATGTTCTGTGCTTCTTCGATCAGGATATCGCCGTCGTTGTTGCCGAGTTCCTTATCATTTTCCTCCACGGCGTTCATGAGCACCAGGATGCCGAAATCGTCACCGCAGGCTTCACGAACGGATTTGACCATGCCCACGAAATAGCGCATACGGTTTTCCTCGTTCTGCGCGCCGTACTCATCTTCACGCTTGTTGCCGCGGCGGCTGCAATAGGCATTGAGCAGATCATTGGTAGCGCCCTTGAGCTCCACGCAGTCAAACCCGGCCTTTTTGAGACGGAGCGCCCGGTCGCCGTAGGCTTTGATCATGTTCTCGATGTCTTCAATGGAATCGTCGACGGGGTTGTTCTCCCCGACAGGAGAACCGATGCCGAACTGCACACCGATGTAAGCGCCGCCGGCATGGACGCGGTCAGCGACCTTCCTGACCTCAACGATGCCCTGCTCCTCCATTTCCGGCGCGATCGGCTTGCTCGGGTTCATGCCGAAGGGGTTGACGGTGCCGGACTCAAGCAGCACCAGCGCGGTTCCGCCGTCGGCGATGCGTCCGTAATAATCAATAGCATTCTGACTCATCTCTTTGGCGTCGCGCGGCAATGTGTCGGACCCGGCGGAGGACTTCACGATGCGATTGCGCAGGGTCATGGGGCCAACCTTGATCGGGGTAAAGATGGCAGAATAGTCCGTCGTATAAGTGTCGTAGCTTTCGTCCTGCGGGTTCAGCTCTGTCCATGCCGGCACCGGTGCCTTGGCGGTATCCTTTGCCTCATCGGCAAAGGCGACACTCTCCTTCGCAGAGATCGCATTCAGCAGCCCGGAAGCCGCAAGCGTCGCGGCTCCGGCAATGCCGCCCTTCAAAAAATCTCTTCGTGTGATATTTCCCATGTTTTGCTCCTTTCGTCATTTGAGTCCTTATGAAATCTTGAAAAGCGCACGGAAAGAAATTGCTGTTCATTTCCGTGCGCTTTTGACAGTTTAATGCGTTTCCGCCACAGCGGATATGAAAATCACAGCTTTGCCACGTACTCACCGGTCACATAACCGCCGGTGACACAGCGGCCAAGGGACATGCCCATGGTGAAAAGGCTGTAGTCGATGCCGCCGTAGAAGGGACCGGAGCAGTTTCCGGCAGCGAACAGACCGTCAATCAGAGTACCGTCGGCTGCCTTCACCTGACCGTTTGCGTCCGTGACCAGACCGCCGAGCAGCGCGGAGACCTGGAAATAGCGCTTCGTGCCATAGAAAGGCGCGGTGTCCACAGGCTTCATGTACTTGGCAGGCTTGCCGAAATCTTCGTCAAAACCGGCTTTGCACAGCTCGTTATAGCGCTTGACAGTAGCGATGGTGGTCTCAACAGGCAGGCCCATCTTTTCGCACAGCTCCTCCAGTGTGTCCGCTACGAGGACATTGCCGTTGTCAATGAACTTCTTGATCTGTTCGGGGCTTGCGTTGCCGACAGTGGAGCGATCCGGATCGCCGCCCCAGCCGACCACCTGATCGTGGTAGTTGGCGTCAAAGATCGTGTTCCAGCAGCCGTTGGGCTCATAGGCAACACAGGTGTTGCGCTGACCGTAGGGCACATCCTCAGCCACAAAGCGCTCACCGTTGTCGTTGACAGCCAGCAGTGGTTCCTCGCGCATAACGCTGGTGGCCTTGGCATGGATCATCTTGGTGTGGGTGATGGGTTCCAGCTCCGCACCGATCAGCATACCCATGAGCTGACCGTCGCCGGTTTTGGCAAACTGCTTTTTCTCAAACAGCGCCGCATCCGGGCAATAGCGTGCGACCATAGCGGCATTGTTCTGATAGTCGCCGGTGGCGAGAATGACACCTTTATTGGCGCGGAAGCAGATGTGAGAACCGTTCTTGGTGCGGCCTATGACGCCGCTTACCTTGCCGCCGTCGGCAACAAGTTGAACGGCGGGAGTTTCATAGTAGAAGTCGATGCCGAGCTTCTCAGCATATTCCGCCAGTGCGGTGGTGGGCTCAAGCATGCTTCCGGGGAAGAGCGTGCCGCGCAGGTAGCAGTTGCCCTCCTCATACTGATGGTCAAGGGTCTCCTTCTCCATCATGTTCTCGAAGCCGATCTCATTAAGGTGATTGAGATACCAGTCCACCGCCTCGCCGGAACGCTGTACATACACGCGATTGAGGGCCAGATCCGTGCGGTAGTCGTATGTTGCGTGCAGCTCATGCAGGAAAGCAGACATGCCGGCGGGCGTGCTCTTTTCCGGGATGACTGCCGCACAGCACATGCCCTGGGCGACAGCGGCGCCACTCTTTTGCAGCACGCAGACGGAAGCGCCCTCTTCAAAGGCTTTGATTGCGGCAGGCAGACCAGTGGTTCCGGCGCCGACAACAACCACGTCATAGGTCTTCTCATCGTCGAAGGTAGTGATCGGATCTTTCTCAACTGTGGACTCTGCCAGCAGTGCGTCGATGGAATCGCCGGTCACGGCTGCTTCTTCCTTTTCCTCAGCCTCAAGTCCGAGGGCCTGCCTGATGCAGTTTGCAGCAGCTTCCTTGACGCCGTTGGAGGTCATCGTTGCGCCAGTGACACCATCGATGTCGGCAGACTGTTTTTCCAAAAGCTGTGCGCGAAGTGTTTCACCGTGGATGCCGCCGATTTCCGGGGTCTCGGCAGATACATCCACCTGTACATCCGTGATTTTGGTTTCATCAAAGGTCATGGTGACAATGACCTTTTCCTTGCCCGGCGCTTCAGCGCTGTAGGTACCGGGAATATAGAGCTTTTCGCCCTCGTCGGCGTAGGCGGTCAGCGTGGACGGAAGCGCGCTCAGCACAGCAGCGGCAGCCGTACCCTTGACAGCCAGCTTCAGGAACTCTTTACGATTCATTTCTTTCATTGATGTCCCTCCGTATATTCGTTTTGGGGTAATTCAAATCGGCGTGTTCTGTTTTGATTATAACAAAAGAACTTTACAATGGTATTTCGATTGTGATATCCTTGTAATAAGTAAAAGCTTAATTGAAGGTGATCCTGTGAAATTACATGATCTTGAAGTTTTCTGTGCTGTCGCCGAAGAGGAAAGTTTTGTCAATGCGGCGCATCGGTTGTTTGTTTCTCAATCTGCCGTGACGCAGCATATCAAGAAAATCGAGACAGAACTGGGTTTCCCCTTGCTGATCCGCAATAAGCATTTTGTCAAGATTACCGCGCAGGGAGAAATTTTTCATCGTGCGGCAAAGGACATCCTTCTGCGTTATCGACAGGCGTTGGATGATTGTGCCCGCGAGAAAGGGGCTGAGCATATCCTGCGCCTATCCTATGTGGGACCAAGTGGTGCACCATATCTAACGGATATCCTGAAACAATTTCATTTATTCTACCCGGAGTGTGAGATCGTGACAAGACGCCTTCGCCCGGATCAGGTGAGCTCTTCATTAGAACAGGATGAAACAAATCTTGTTTTTACACCCTATGATCTGATTACCGAAAGCTTTCAACTTTTCTTCTATCCGCTTTATGTGGATCAGCATTACTGCGTAATGGCAGAAGGCAATCCGCTTTCGACGATGAAAGAGCTTCAATGTGAGGACCTTGCCGAAAAGCATGTTTTCCTTCCGTCAAAGGCATTTCGCCCGGCACACATGCAGACCTTCGTTCAAATACTGAACAAAAAAGAACTGCACTGCAAGACGGAAGAAGGATATAATATTGACAATACACTGATACAACTGCTGTCACATGGCGATGCAATTGCTGTCATGCCAGGCTTCTCGATTCCACAGCACCCGCAGTTATGTGCCGTACCGCTCATGGACGGAATCTGCATCCGTGTGGGGCTGGCCTACCGTCATCCGATGACCCGCATGGAAGAGGCATTTGCGGTGCTCGCGCGAGAGCTGCCTTTTTCTGACATCCAGCCGAGAGTGTATAGAAACTCCTGTTGATTTATGGAATACTGAAAGAGGGAACAGTTTAAAGCCTGAATGAATGCCCAGCGGGAGGTCAACGTGCTGACAGATTGCGAGACTTTCTGCTATGCCTTCAAGCTCGGAGCCAAGATCATGTTTGACGTGCTGACCGAGGGAGAAATGAAAGAAATCTGAGTCACCTTCTAACCCGAACAGGGAATATAAAATCATACCCCTTACCGATCAGACGCTCGGAAGTCGTTGATACATGCGGCTTTCCGAGCGCCTAAATGCGTATAATACGAGCATACGCGCTGGCACGGGAACAGGAACAGGCGCTTCGCTTGAAACACAGTTTTATGCGC
Source organism: Oscillospiraceae bacterium (assembly GCA_902799075.1). GTDB lineage: Bacteria > Bacillota > Clostridia > Oscillospirales > Oscillospiraceae > Limivicinus. The sequence goes on from CADBYZ010000040.1 coordinate 38,254, forward strand.
AGCGTTTTTCCCCAACCAAAGTCGGTGAATGAATTGTCCAGCGTTTTGACTTTTCGTCCAAAATTCATTAAAATTGGACATAAGAAGACTCAACTGGACGAAAGGAAGCTCCCATGAGAGATGTATAGGACGCAGAACCTGCTATATCCGTGCGGACAGCATAGAAGAATGGTATATCAAAAACGCCTGTCGCGGCAACGATCACTTGTTGTTGGGGCAGGCGTTTTAGCTGATCGCCCGGTATAGGGCAAATCAGACGATGGAGAACAGCGGAATGTACCAATGACCGCTTTGAATGCTGCCAAACGCGTCAGAACAAAATGCCGATAAATAGGTTTTGTATTCACTCTATTTTGGCAAACTGCAGCGACATTTTCAATGAAATAATTACGGATTTTGCGGCAGAATTTGCCCTCTCGCGGGAGACCCGTGCAGCACTATCATTCTGCTTGTCTTACTTTTCAGGTTCAGACCGGATTTCCCAATATCCGAAACGTTTGCCGCCTTTGCGTTCGACACGACCAGCCTCTTTTAGCTTGTCCATGAAGCGTTGAACTGTTTTATAAGACACATCCAATTGGTCAGCAATCTGTGACATTGCTCGTGTTTCCAGATCATTTTCTTTTTGGACATCCTTTTGGTCACCCTGTCCGTTTGGCGCTTTGGATTCATCTACCAAGGCGCTTTGCAGCGCGGCGAAACGGACACGCAGGCTGTTTCCCCGCAGCTCATACGTCGGTTGTTCTGCCCCAAGCTCTTTACAGGCGCTGCAAATCAATAGAATACTTGATTCCAAATGCGATCATGACCTCGCCGATCCCACCGTACTTTCGTTCTCCGCGCGGCACCTGGGTGGGATTACTGTGCTGTGCGCTTTCAAGATAGACAATATAAACAAAAGTTTTATTCCCGGATGCCTAAATGCGTAGGATGGAATTTGCGCCTCCAACGCAGACTTGCATGGTACTTGTACGGTACTTGTACGGTCACCGGTCAAGTATAAAAGGCCCGAACCCATTGAAAACACTGTACTTTTTGCTTCTTTCGTGGTATACTTGAGGCATGGAAAACAAGATCGCTTTAGAGGCAAACAACATGGAAATGGTGAGCATTTCCCGTGCGGAATACGAAGATCTGAAGGCACAAACCAGTGGCTTCTTGAGCAGCTGCGCGTACTGAAAAGGCTGTCAGCGGATAATAATCGAGGACTGAACAGATGAGTTATCAGGACGGATTGACCTTAATGCATGAACATATGACGATCGATCTGACACCGGGGGATCTTGGCACGGACTCCTTTGACGAGCTGGCTTCTGACCTCCGGCTGATCTATGACCACGGTGTCCGAAATATCGTCGATCTGACCAACCAGACAATGGGCAGAGCCCCGGAATATGTCAGACGTCTCAGCGAAGAGACCGGTATCAATATATTCCTCTCTACCGGTACTTATCTGGAGACCTTCTCCGGTACGTATATCTCAGAAAAATCTGTGGATGAAATTGCAAAGGATGCCGTTCGGGATCTGACGGAAGGCATCGATAATACGGGAATCAAAGCGGATGTGATCGGAGAAATCGCCTGGTCAGCCCCTGAAGAGGGGCTTTTGGAAAAAAAGGCCTGGGAAGCCTATTGTATTGCGGCAAAAAAGACCGGCGCCCTTGTTTCCACCCACGCGAGCAGAGGGGATCAGCTGTATCCCCAGGTCAAATATCTGCTCGAAAACGGAGTCAAACCGGAAAGGATCGTGATCGGGCATATCGAATTCTACCCGGAAGAGGATTCCCTGATAAAAATCCTGGAAAGCGGCGTCACGATCGGGCTTGACATGATCGGCAAGGGCGGCTCAAGGGATGATTACCGCGCTGATTTTGTCAAGAAGATCCGGGATATGGGAAGGCTTTCACAGCTGACGCTGTCGCTTGACATCTGCAGAAAGGAACAGCTGCGAACGAATGGCGGCTATGGATATATCCACCTCTTTGAAACCTTCATCCCCATGTTGAAGAAGCGGGGAATCACGGACGATGATCTTGAGATCATGCTGAATAACAATCCCAGGCGGTTGCTGAAGCCTTAGATCGAGTTTCCAATTATAAAATGAAACAGTACAGAGCTTTTTAAGCTTTTCAGTCGGATCATGTTTTCTGGAGTACTTGGGCAGATAGTCAAATCTGGCTGACGAGCTCATGTACTTATACTTTGACTTCATCGAGGTCATGGCCTTCCCCAACGGCTGCATCGGCTGCGGCGGTCAGCCCCCGCCTCGAACGCGCGCAAACGTGAGCGCATGGACGCCATCTTCAAGGCGGACGAAGCCTGCGAACTCAAGATCCCACAGCAGAACCCGGCTCTCGGCTATGTCTACGACGAGCTGTTGAAGGGCCGCGCACATGAGCTGCTGCATATCCATTATCCCCTGCACGGTCAGCACTGAGCGTCAGGAGCTTTCCCCTTGTTTTGACAAAGGGCGCTGTCTCACAACTGTGAAGACAGCGCCCTTTTATCAAACAAGCAGCCCAATGGGACGGGCGAACAATGGTGGAAGAAAATTAGTTTACATAACATAACGGCAGATCAGGTCAAGCTGTATGCCGCTTTTTCTATTATCGGATTGCCACAGAAGAATGATCGGAAGACTCGTCACTGAAAACGACCGTTGTCCGCCGCAGATCAATGGACGCAGCTTTTTTGCGCTTTATGGGGAATATCCACATCAGCGCTGTCGGGATCACCGGCCCCAGCGCGATACCCCAAACCAGGCCGTCAAGAGAGATGCCGCCCAGCAATGCGGCGAGCAGGAGCGGAACCAGCCCCAGGCAGAATATCCAGATCAGAACTGCCTGCACGAGTTTCTTCGTATATTGATGGAAAACTGCCGTGACACGCGCAATAATGACAGCGAGGGGAGACAGCGCGAGGATGCGGATTGCCGTTATGGCGGCTTTTGCCGTTTCGGGATCATCGATATCAAAGATCCCGACGATCAGCGGAGCAGTGAAAAGAAACAGCAATGAAAAAACAACGCTTTCGATCAGTACGGCCCGGAATGTGATGCGCATCCCGTATCTCAGCTCTTCCCGTTTCTGATCGCCCAGAGCCCAGTTTATCGCTACCGTCTCATATTCACTGATACCCTCGGACACATAGGCAACGATCTCGTAAAGATTGATTACCACCGCGGCGACGGCGACGCCCCGGATCGAATAATGCTTCAGCGCCAAAGCATTGACGCCGCCTTCCATAATGACAAGAGACAGGAAGAAACAGCTCTCCGGTATGCCGAGAGGCGTGAGCGATTTGATATAGTCGAGGTTTACATACGGCCGATAAGTAAAAGCTCTGTGCTTTGCAATGACGAAAAGGCTCAGGATAAGAACGGACAGGCAATGGGCAATAAACGTAGCGCAGGTGACTCCTCCGATGCCCATTCTGCGCCCGAGATAAACGGAAAGCCCCGTATCGACAATCGTCATGAACACCATGGTGACAGAATCCACAAGGGCGCCGTCGAAATACAGGACATATGTAAACAGAAAGACATACAGCGGAAGCAGCAGCAGGTAGAAGCGCTCCCAGTAGAAAGCTTCCAGCGTATACGGATGTGCGGCGCTGTTCTGGGTCACCAGGGACACAAACCATTCATCGAAAAGGGAAAAAACCACGAAGAAAAACAGCCCGATCATCAGGCAGCAGGTCACGCAATGGTTGAAAAGCTTCCGCATCTCCTCTGGCTTTTTTGCGCCCCGCGCTCGGACGAGCATCGCTGTTCCTCCGACGCAGATCAGGTAAGAGAAAAACTCTACCAGTATCATATAGGGTTCCACCAGATTGATCGCACCGAAAGCAACATCGTCAAACAGGTTTCCGACGACCGTTTCATTGACAAGAAGCCGGATGCTGTCAATCAATACTGACAGCGTCGCAGCCGTAAAGATCGGGAAAAACCTTACGGGTCTGGTAGTGACATTTTGCCGTTTCAACATGTTGATTTACATCCCTTCATCCTTGTGAGCATGCACTTTCTATCCTTTGCACGCCATAAACAGCTTCCCATCCTGGCCGGAACGATCCGGATTCTTCACAAA
>CADBYZ010000041.1 GCA_902799075.1 Oscillospiraceae bacterium
AAGGGCCTGTGCGGCTCGGGCCTTGTGGACCTCGCGGCGCTTTTGTGCCGGGAGGGGATCATCACGGCCTCGGGCCTGCTGCTGCCGCCGGAGGAGGCGCCGGAGAACCGGGCTAAGTATCTCAGGGAGGACGAGGACGGAAACGGCATTTTTTTCCTCACGCCCTCGGTGTACCTGACCGCCCGGGACGTGCGCCAGCTCCAGCTTGCCAAAGCGGCGGTGGCGGCGGGCATCCGGGTTTTGCTCAAAAAGAGCGGGACGACGCTGGACGAGATCGGGGGCCTGTACCTTGCGGGCGGCTTCGGGAGCTTTCTGGACGCGCACAGCGCCGCCGACATTGGCATGCTGCCAAAGGAACTTGCGGGCAAAACGACCGTGCTGGGCAACGCCTCTCTCGAGGGGGCGGGCACGGCCCTGCTTGACGCGGGCGCAAGGGCGCGGCTGCGGGACATTCGGCGCGCCTGCCGGTATATCGAGCTCTCCGGCGACAGGGATTTTAACGAGGAATACCCGGAACAAATGTTCTTTTACGAGGAGGATGACGACGAATGGAACTGAGATTTCCTTTGATGCTGGACGGCGCCATGGGCACGGAGCTCCAGAAGCGCGGCTTTGACGGCGGCGACTGCGCCGAGCGCTGGACACTTGAGCACCCCGAGGCCCTTTTGGAGATACAGCGCGGCTATGTGCAGGCGGGCAGCCGGGTGCTCTATGCCCCCACCTTCGGGGCAAACCGCGTCAAGCTCGAGGCCCACGGCATCTTTAATCGCGTGGCGGAGTACAACAAGCGGCTTGTGGAGCTATCCAAGCAGGCGGCCGACGGCAAGGCGCTGGTTGCGGGCGACCTGTCCCCGACGGGGCTCTTCCTCTACCCCCTGGGCGACGCCCGCTTTGAGGAGCTGGTGGAGGTCTACACCGAGCAGGCCAAAGCGCTGGAGGAGGCGGGAGTCGACCTCTTTGTGATCGAGACCATGATGAGCGTGGCCGAGTGCCGGGCGGCGCTGCTCGCGGTCAAAAGCGTGAGCGAGAAGCCGGTCTTCGTCACCGTCACCTGTGACGAGAAAGGCCGCATGCTCTCCGGCACCGACGCTGCCGCGGCCCTGCAGATCTTACAGGGCATGGGCGTGGACGCCTTCGGCCTCAACTGCTCCACGGGGCCACGGGAGATGCTGCCGACCCTGCGCCGCCTGCGGAGGATTTCCCGCGTACCGCTGATCGCAAAGCCGAACGCGGGCATGCCGGAGATCACGGACGCGGGCGCGGTCTACGCCTGCGCGCCCGAGGACTTTGCCGCCTGCCTCGAGGACTTCGCCGAGGCGGGGGTGATGATTTTCGGCGGCTGTTGCGGCACGACGGCGGAGCATGTGCGGACTGTCGCGGAAAAGAGCGGGGCGCTCAAGATGAACCCGCCCGCCCCGGAGCAGAACGTCCTGCTGCCCTGCGCCACCGAAAAGGAGCTTTTCTTCCTCGACCCCGCGGTGCCTGCCGGGATGGCGCTCCCCTGTGACGCTGAGCTTGAGGACCGCCTGGAGGAAGCCATGGGGGAGGACGCGCCGCTTGTGACGGTGGAGCTCAGGGCCGAGGCGGAGCTTGAGAATTTCGCCGACGCCCAGGTGTTCATCACAAAGCCCCTGTGCATACGCTGCGAAGACGCAGCCCTTCTGGAGCAGGCTCTTCGCCTCTATCAGGGCCGCGCTCTGTACGACGGGCCGCTCGGGGAGGAGGCACTCAAGCCCCTCGCTCAAAAATACGGTGTGATCTATTGAATAAAAGCCGCCCGATACCCGGATGATCCGGGTTCGGGCGGTTTACCGCGCTATTTTTTGTTTTCCATGCGCTGTTTTTTGCGCTCCTCCCGCGCCTTGGCGCGGCGGGGGTTGCGGATGAAGACCAGGATGCCGATGCCGATCAGCGTCACGACGATGGCCACGATGCACAGCGCGCGGATCACCGGGCCGCGGCCCGCGATCCAGAGACTCACGACGCCCCCGATGGCCGCCACGCCGTAGAGCACCAGGACCGTCTGCTTCTGGCTCAGGCCCATAGCCATGAGGCGGTGGTGGAAATGGCCCTTATCGGCCTGGAAGGGGCTCTGCCCGTGGGCAAGACGGCGGATGACCGCAAAGCCCGTGTCCGCAAGCGGCAGGGCAAAGGTCAGCACGGTCTGGAGCTTGAACAGGCCCAGGATCGAGACCGTGGCCAGGATGAAGCCCAGAAACTGTGAGCCCACATCGCCCATGAAGATCTTGGCGGGGTTGAAATTAAAGGGGATGAAGCCGAGGCAGGCACCGATGAGGGCGGTCAAAATGACGGCGGCGGCAGGCTCGGCGGTGAAAAACAGGATCGAGGCTGCCAGCAAAAAGAAGGAGCAGATGGCCGTCACGCCCGCCGCCAGGCCGTCCAGCCCGTCGATGAGGTTGAAGGCGTTGGTGCACAGCACGATCCACAGCATGGTCAGCGGCACGCCCCACCAGCCGAGCTCCAGATAGGTCTGGCTGACGGGCCATGTGACGGCGTCGATGACGAGGCCGAAGCGCACGCACACAAAGGCCGCAAAGATCTGTATGATAAATTTGACCGTGGGCCGCAGATTCACGATATCGTCCACAAAGCCCATGCCCGCAATGATGAAGGCCCCGATCACGATGCCGTAGACCTTCTCCGACACGGGCGCGAAAAGCAGCACCGCGAGGAAAAAGCCCACAATGATCGCAAGACCGCCCATGCGGGGGATGGGGTGATCGTGCACGCGGCGGTCGTCCTTGGGAATGTCCATGGCGCCGATGCGCTCGGCAAAATCCTTGACCGGCGGGGTCATGCGGTTGCAGACTGCCAGTGACACCACAAAGGCCGAAAACAGCGCGATCCAGGGATTGAGATTTGGAAACATACGCTTCCTCCCAAAAAACAAAGTGAAGAGTGAAAAGTGAAAAGTGAAGCCGAGGAGTCCGCAAAGCGGACGGATGATACAATGAAAACGAGCGCCGGCTGTGGCCAGTGCACGTTTTGAAGAGCGGAGTATGAAACAATCGTGCCGAAGGCACTCCTTCACGCCACTCTTCACTTTCCACTTTTTAAAACGGCTTTTCTACGAGGCCGATCTTTTTATAGACCTTGCGCAGCGTCTTTCTTGCGACATAGCTTGCCTTCTGCGCGCCGTTGGTGTAGACCTCCTGCAGATAGGCTTTGTCGGCGATCATGCGCTCGGCCTCCTCGCGGATGGGGCGCAGGGTCTCAATGACCGCCTCGCCCACCCTGGGCTTGAAGGCGCCGTAGCCCTGGCCGTCAAACTCCGCCTCGATCTCCGGAAAGCTCTTGCCGGTGACGGAGGAGTAGATCTGCATGAGGTTTGCAACGCCCGGCTTGTTCTCGGGATCAAAGCGCACGCAGCGCTCGGTGTCGGAGTCGGTGACGGCACGTTTGAACTTGCGCTGGAGCTCCTCGGGCTTGTCCATGAGGAAGACGCAGCCGGCGGGATCGGACTTGGACATCTTGGAGCTGGGGTTCGAGAGGCTCATGATGCGCGCGCCCACCTTGGGGATATAGGGTTCGGGAACCTTGAAGGTCTCGCCGTAGAGATTGTTGAAGCGGATGGCCACGTCGCGCGTCAGCTCGCAGTGCTGCTTCTGATCCTCGCCCACGGGGACGAAGTCCGCCTGATAGAGCAGGATGTCCGCCGCCATGAGGGAGGGGTAGGTGAAGAGGCCGCCGTTTATATTGTCGGCGTTTTTCGCGCTCTTGTCCTTGAACTGCGTCATGCGCGAAAGCTCGCCGAACATGGTGTAGCAGTTGAGGATCCAGCCGAGCTCGGCGTGCTCGTGCACATGGCTCTGGAGAAAGAGGGTGTTCTTCTCCGGGTCCAGGCCGCAGGCGATGTACTGGGCCAGCTGCGCGGTCGAGCGGCGGCGAAGCTCCTTGGGGTCCTGGCGCACGGTCAGGGTGTGCAGGTCCGCCATAAAGTAAAAGCAGTCAAACTGCTCCGGCAGCTCCGCCCAGTTTTTTACCGCGCCCAGGTAGTTTCCCAAGTGCAGGTCGCCGGAGGGCTGAATGCCCGAGAGCATGACTTTTTTCGGTGTATTGTTCGTATCCATAAGCTTCTCCTGTTCGTATAGACAAATTTCCACACTTCTATTCATTTTAACAAAAGAACTTGTACTTGACAACTGCCAATTTGCAAAATAATATAGCAGAAGACAAAATCACATGGAGGAACAACATGAAAGATATAAGCTGGTTCAACGACATGGAGGCGCGCATCCCCACCGGCGAGGTGCGCACGCGCTTCGCGCCCTCTCCCACCGGATACATGCATGTGGGCAACCTGCGCACGGCGCTCTATACCTATCTTATCGCCCGCCATGGCAAGGGCAAGTTCATCCTGCGCATCGAGGACACCGACCAGGGCCGTCTCGTCGAGGGCGCGGTGGATGTGATCTACAAGACCATGGCCGAGTGCCACCTCGAGCACGACGAAGGTCCCGACGTGGGCGGCCCCGTGGCCCCCTATGTCCAGACCGAGCGCCGGCCCCTCTATAAGGAGTACGCCGAGCTTCTGATGGAGCGCGGCCACGCCTACCGCTGCTTCTGCGAAAAGACCGAGAGCGAGGAGGACAGCGGCGACTTTAACCGCGGTGACGATCCCTGCCGCAGCCTTACGCGCGAGGAATCCGACCGCCTTGCCGCCGAGGGAAGGCCCTACGTCATCCGCCAGCGCATCCCGCACGAGGGGACAACCACCTTCCACGATGAGATCTACGGCGACATCACGGTGGAAAACCAGAGCCTTGACGACCAGGTGCTCTTAAAGCGCGACGGCCTGCCCACCTACAACTTCGCAAACGTCATCGACGACCACCTCATGGGCATCACCCATGTCGTGCGCGGCAGCGAGTATTTAAGCTCCGCGCCGAAATATAACCTCCTCTATGAAGGCTTCGGCTGGCCCATCCCGAAGTATGTCCACTGCTCGCCCGTCATGCGCGATCAGCACAACAAAATGTCCAAGCGCCACGGCGACCCCTCCTACGAGGACCTGATCGCCCAGGGCTTTCTGACAGACGCGGTCATCAACTATGTGACCCTGCTGGGCTGGAGCCCGAGAGGGGAGCAGGAGATCTTCTCCCTCGACGAGCTCAAGGAGATCTTCGACATCTCCGGCATCTCCAAGTCCCCCGCCATCTTCGACATCGAAAAGCTCCGCTACTTCAACGCCGAATACATCCGCGCCATGAGCCCGGAGGCCTTTGCCAAGGTGGCCGAGCCCTTTATCCGCCAGGCCGTGAAGAATCCCGCCATCGACCCCGCCGCCGTCGCCGCGCTTTTGCAGCAGCGCACCGAGGTCAGCAGCGCACCGAGGTCTTGACCGAGATCCCCGAGAAGGTGGACTTCTTCGATGCCCTGCCGGAGTATGACGCCGAGCTCTTTGTCCATAAGAAATCCAAGTCCGACAGGGAGTCATCCAAGGCCATGCTGGAAAAGGTGATCCCCGCTTTTGAAGCGCTGCCCGAATGGAACGACGAGGGCATCATGGATGTGATGGTAAAGCTTGCCGAGGCGGAGGGCGTGAAAAACGCCAAGGTCATGTGGCCCGTGCGCATCGCCGCGGCCGGCAAGGCCGTCACCCCCGGCGGCGCAGTGGAGATCTGCCGCATCCTGGGCCGTGATGAGTGCCAGAGAAGGCTGCGCGTCGGTCTTGAGAAGCTGGGATAATTCTTTCCCTTCTCAGAAAAAACCATACCAAAAAGCCGCCCGTGCTTGACATACGGGCGGCTTTCACATAGGATAAGAAAAAACACGGAAAGGAGGCGGCATATGGATCTGATATCGCTGGGGTTCCTGCTCTTCGCGGCGGTGACGGTGACCGTATACTACGCGCTGCCCCTTCGCCTGCGGCCGGTGTGGCTGCTTGCGGCAAGCGTGTTCTTCTATCTGCGGGCAGACCCTCGCTGCGGGCTGTTTCTGCTTTTCAGCATCCTGAGCTGCTACGCCGCCGCCCTCCTGATTCCGAAGACAAAGCACAGAAAGGTTCTGCTTTTTCTTGCCCTCGCGCTGAACTTAGGCCTGATGGCGGCGCTCAAGCTGCTGCCCTGGCTCATGGCGCAGGCGGTGGAGAGCGGGCGTCTGCGCCTTCTCTACCCGCTGGGCCTGTCCTTCTACAGCCTCCAGGCGGCGGGCTATGTGATTGACGTGTACCGGGGCAAGATCGAGCCGGAGCGCGAGCTCTGGCGCTTTGCCCTGTTCATGAGCTTTTTCCCCATCGTTTCCCAGGGCCCCATCTCCCGCTATGACCAGCTTGCGCCGGAGCTGAACACCGGCCACGCAATCAGCGCCAAAAACCTCAGCCGCGGCGCCCAGCTTGCCCTCTGGGGCTATTTCAAAAAGCTGGTGGTGGCCGACCGGGCGGGTCTGCTGGTGGACCTGGTCTACGACACGCCGGGGCAGTACGCGGGCCTTGCGGTGTGCCTCGCCGCGACGCTCTACACCCTTCAGCTCTACGCCGACTTCTCCGGCTGTGTGGATATCTGCCGGGGCCTTGCGCGGATGTTGGGCATCGAGGTCACAGAGAACTTTCGCCGTCCGCTCTTTTCCGCGAGCATTGCGGAGTTCTGGCGGCGCTGGCACATCAGTCTCGGGGCCTGGCTGCGCGATTACCTCTATTTCCCTCTCGGCGGCAGCCGGAAGGGCCGGACGCGCAAGGCCCTCAACACCCTCGCGGTCTTTGCGGCCAGCGGCCTGTGGCACGGGGCAGGGCTGAACTTCCTGTTCTGGGGCCTGTTTAACGGATTCTGCATCGTCCTGGGCGGCGAGACGGTAAAGGCGCGGGATGCCTTCTGGCTAAAGTGCGGCGCAAAAAAGCCGCCGCGCTTTCTGCGGCAGCTGGGCTGCTTTTTCCTGGTGGTGCTGGGCTTTCACTTTTTCCGCGCCCCGGGCCTCTCGGCGGGCGTACGCATGGCGCTGGACGCCCTGCACCGCTTTGACGGGAGCCTGCCGGAGCTGCTGGACTTAAAGGACATGGCGGTCCTTTGGCTCGGCCTCGGACTGATGCTGCTGGTGTCGGTGCTGACCGAGCGCATGGAGACCGGCTGCCTGCTGGACAGGATTGCGGCGCTGAAGCTGCCTCTGCGCTGGGCGCTGTGGCTGTGCCTGCTGCTCACGGTGCTGATCTTCGGCGTCTACGGTCCGGGCTACGACAAGGCCCAGTTCATCTACATGGGGTTTTAATATATGGCTAAGAAAGAATCCTTGAGACTGGTCATGTTTCTGCTGCTGGCGCTCTGCCTGCTACTCACGGCCTGGGCGGTCTTCGACCGCAAAACTACCTGCTGGTATACCGAGAAGGTGCGCGGCTTTTATAACGAGCCGGAGCAGAGCATGGACGTGATCGGCTTCGGCTCGAGCCGCATGTACTGCACCCTCGACCCGCTGGTGCTGCACCACGAGACGGGCCTGCGCGCCTATGTGCTGGCCACCCAGCAGCAGCCGCTGCGGGCCACCCGGACCTACATGCAGGAGGCGCTCAAGCGCCAGAGCCCGCGCCTTCTGATCCTGGAGGCGACCATGGCCTTCCGCCCGGACAGCGAAACTACCGACGCGGAGATCCGCGACTGCCTGGACCCCCTGCCCTGGTCAAAAAACAAGCTGGCGCTCATAAGAGAACTGGTGCCGGAGGGGCAGCGCGCGGCGTATTACTTTAACTTCCTCAAGTACCACCAGCGCTGGAAGGAGCTGTCGGCAAAGGACTTTGATTTCTCCTATCTCGGCAAGCGGGACGTATTCCGCGGCTACATGTACCTGACCCCCGAGCGGGGGGCCGACTGCACACAGCAAAGCTATGACAGCACGGAGGCCGCGCCCGTCCCCAAAGAAAACCTCGCTCTCCTGCGGGAAATGGCGCAGTTTGCCATAGAAAACGGCGCAGAGCTTCTGCTGCTCGCCGCGCCGTATGAGACGGTGACGGATGACCTGGGCTGCCTCAAGAGCCTGCACGCTTTCTGTGAGGCCGAGGGCATTGCCTTTCTTGACCTCAACCTCGACTACGACAAGCTGGGCATCGACGAGGCAAAGGACTTCTTCGACATCGGCCACTTCAATGTAAACGGCTCCACCAAGGCCACACGCTATATCGCGGACTATATCTCCGAAAATTACACCCTTGCCCCGGTCCCGGATGCTGCCCTGGATGCGGAGATCGCGCAGGCCTATGAGGACTGGATCATGCACCCGCCGGAGATCAAATAAAAAACGGAACCGACGCCTTGCGCCGGTTCCTCTGCTTACCCGATGAGATTAAAAATGGAATCGTCGTTGTCCACCCACTCCTGCACGTCGATGGTGCGGTACTCGGTGGGGGAAGTTCGGATGATGACCTTCTCGATGCCGGCGTTGATGATCTGCCGCTTGCACATGGAGCAGCTCATCGCGTCGGGCAGCAGCTCGTTTGTCTTGGCGCTGCGGCCGACCAGGTAGATGGTCGCGCCGATCATGTCCCGGCGGGAGGCGGAGATGATGGCGTTTGCCTCCGCGTGCACCGAGCGGCAGAGCTCATAGCGCTCGCCCGAGGGGATGCCCAGCTTCTCGCGCATGCAGCCGCCCAGATCCGAGCAGTTTTTCCGCCCGCGCGGCGCGCCGTTATAGCCGGTGGAGATGATCTCGTCGTTTCGCACGATGATGGCGCCGTATTTGCGCCTGAGGCAGGTGGAGCGCTCCAGCACCGCGTCGGCGATGTCCAGGTAATAATTCTGCTTGTTGGTTCTGCCGTCCATAGTCAGACCTCCTGCTAAAACCACGGGATCCTTCGACTCGCTTCGCTCGCTCAGGATGACAGGTTTTTTCTTATCATACCCCGCGGGAACTATCCCGTCAAGAAAGAGATAGCTTTTTTTCGGCGCATGTGTTATAGTATGGCGCATGAACAGACGAAACTATCAGCGGGAGCTTGACCGCATCATCGAAAAAAACGGGGGAACACGACCGCGCGTGCTGCTGCATGTGTGCTGCGGCCCCTGCTCAAGCTCGGTGCTGGAATATCTGACACAGTATTTTGACCTGACCCTTTTGTGGTATAACCCGAATATCTACCCCGAGGCGGAGTTTGATCTCAGGCTTGAGACGCTCAAAAAATTGATAGGCGACATGGGCCTTGCCGACAGGGTGACGCTTCTGATCGAAGAGCACAGAGCAGAGGAATACTACGCGCGCGTACAGGGGTTGGAGGATGAACCGGAGGGCGGCAAACGCTGTACCGAATGCTTCCGCCTGCGCCTTGAGGAGGCGGCGAAGGCCGCAAAAAAAGGCGGCTTTGACTACTTCTGCACGACCCTCACCCTCTCGCGGCACAAGGACGCGGTGCGCATCAACGCGCTTGCCGAGGAGATCGCGGAGCGCGAGGGGGTCAAATGGCTCCCCTCGGACTTCAAAAAGCGCGACGGAGAAAACCGCTCCATAGAGCTGTGCGAGATATACAACGTTTACCGGCAATTGTACTGCGGGTGCGAGTACTCGCTGAAGAAGCGGGAAGAGCATAACAAGTGAACAACGGCAGGTTTCCACACCCTGCCGCGCCGGACGGCGGCATAAAAAATGGATTCGACAGACTGTGCATCTGCCGTTTTCGGTGCCTCCGTGCGGATAAATAAAAAATGGAGGTATCCGAAATCATGCACAAGAAGAAAATCACCACCCTGTTTTTGACCGCCAACGCGATTATCGCCGCCCTATATGCGGCGTTGACCATTGCGCTTGCCCCCATCAGCTACGGGCCGGTGCAATTTCGCGTGAGCGAGGTGCTTACCGCCCTGCCGTTTCTGATGCCGGGCAGCGTCCTGGGCGTCACCCTCGGCTGCGTGCTCGCCAATCTCTACACCGGCAGCGTCGTGGACATCGTGTTCGGCTCCCTGGCGACGTTTCTCGCGGGCCTTTGCACGGCCTGGTTCGGCAAAAAGGGCAACACGGTGAAAAACCGGGTGCTGGGCTGCCTTATGCCCGTGCTCTTTAACGCGGTCATCGTCGGCGCGGTGCTCACCTGGGGCTACCAGATCCAGGAGTTTGCGTCCCCCCTCAAGTCCTATGCCTTCAACGCCCTAACCGTCGGCATCGGCGAGGCGGGCGTGCTGTACCTCATCGCCTATCCGCTTTTGAGCTATCTGCCGAAGATCAAGAGCGTGCGGGAATTTATCGCACGTTTTAACGGAAAATAAAGATACCCCTTCCCGGGGTGAAAGGAGCGTCCCATGAAGGTCCGCAAAGCGATCATCCCCGCGGCGGGACTCGGCACCCGCCTGCTGCCCAACACCAAGAGCATCCCGAAGGAGATGCTGCCCCTGGTGGACAAGCCCGTCCTGCAGTACATCGTGGAGGAGGCCGTCGCCGCCGGTGTGGAGGAGATCCTCATCATCACCAACCGCGGCAAATCCCCCATCGAGGATTACTTTGACTACGCCCCCGACCTCGAGCAGCGCCTGATTGCCGACGGCAAGCGCAAGGAGGCCAGGGCCGTGCGCGAGGTGGCAGACATGGCGGACGTGTATTTCCTGCGCCAAAAGGAGACAAAAGGTCTCGGCCACGCCATCTGGCGTGCCAAGAGCTTCGTCGGCAACGAGCCCTTCGGCATCCTGTTGGGCGACGATATCATGCTCAGCGAGACGCCGGTTCTCAAGCAGCTGGTCGACGCCGCCGAAGCCAATAACTGCAGTGCCATCGCCGTGAGGCAGTTTCCCGGCGAGGAAATCTGCAAGTACTCCTCCGTCAAATTCGAGGAGCAGCTGTCCGATCACGTCTACCGCATCAGCGACATGAACGAGAAGCCGTCGGTGTACGAAAAGCTCTCCGATTACGCGATCATGGGCCGCTACGTGCTCACCCCCGCGATCTTCGATATTCTGGAGAAGACCTCCCCCGGCCGCAACAACGAGATCCAGCTGACCGACGGCATGCGCGTGCTGTGCCGCCGCGAGAAGATGTGCGCCGTGGACTTTGAGGGCAAGCGCTACGACACCGGCAACCTCAAGGGCTATCTGGAGTCCATCATCGACTTTGCCCTGCACAATGAAGAAGCAGGCGCGTGGCTGCGCCAGTTCATCATCGAAAAGGCGGAGATACTGAAAAACGAAGAGTAAACCGACAGGGCCGGACTTTCGTCCGGCCCTGTCGTTCATTTATACACCACGTCGAAGCAGCCGATGCGCTCCACCGTGAAGCCTGCGTTTAGAAATTTCTCCGTGGGGGCGCCGTTCCAGAGCACGTACGTGCCGTCCATGTCAAAGGGCGGGGCGGCGTCGTTTACATACACGAAGCGCCCGAAGCGGCGGGGGCTGAGGTACTGGGCGGGGTAGTATTCATATTCCACTGTGTCGTTGAATGCCTGTGGGCTCGTCTCCGACCTGAGCAGCAGCTTGGGGTAATGCAGCGCACGGGTGACGTAGACTGTGCCGTCGTGCCGGAGGGCCGTGTCCAGCGCCTCGTCCCAGCCGGCGGTGAACTCCCCGTTCAGGGAAGGGGCATAGTCTGTAAAATAGTACCGCGCGAAAAAGCCGAAGAACGTAAGCAGCCCCGCAAGCAGCAGCGCCGCGCCGACGCGGGCGTAACGTCCCAGCAGCCGCAGGGCGGTCTCCGCGCCGAAGGCGACGGAGAGGGCGGCGGGCATGACGAGAAAGTTCATGCGGTTGATGTTCACCGAGATAAGCGCCGTGAGCCCCACTCCGGTAAAGAGCAAGATGAGCAGCAGAGCCGCCGGGTCATAGCGGCGATCGCGCAGAGCGGCAAAGCAGCGGTAGACGAGCGCGCCCAGCCCCAGCAGGCCGAAGGGCAGCGCCGCCGGGTAGAACAGCCCGAAGCGCCCGGCGCTGTTCCACTTGAGCCCGTCGGACTGGGTGAGCAGGATGCGCAGCATGGTTTTGAGATTGTCCGGCACATGGGAAAGGGAGATCTCCCCCATGCGCATCTGCACCAGCCGCGGCACCGAGAAGGGGCCGACGGAGAACTCATCCATAAGACCGTAGTTGACAGCGAGAAAACCAATGAGCGGCAGGGCCAGCACCGCGAGGATCACCCCGGAGCCGAGCAGCCACCGGTCCGCCTTCGGCCTCTGATACAGGAGCATCAGCCCCAGCAGCAGCGGCATCACGGGCCAGATGGCGGAGTAGGCGTAGAGGGCGAGACCGCAGCACAGGGCCGAGACCGGCAGAAAGCGCCCGTCCTCTTTTCCTTTCAGAAGGAAGCACAGGCCAAGGAGCAGCAGGTTCGGCGCCATATTGGATTCGAGCGCCCAGCGGGAGAGCAGGATGTGCCACGGGCACAGCGCCAGCACCGCAAGAGTGCAGAGTCCCCCGCGCTTACCGCCGAGACGCCGCCCCACCGAAAAGGCGGCGGGCAGAGCGCACAGCGCAAGGATCATCTGCGGCAGGCGGATGACCCAGGTCCTGACCCCGAAGAGGGCGAGGAAGGGGATCATGAGATAGCTCTCCAGCGCGTTCATGCCGCTGCCCCAGGCGGTGAGGTAGACCGGAAAGCGGTGCAGGGAGCTGTCGGTGCCGTAATGCAGCAGCGCCCAGGCGTCATAAGCGGCGAAGGCCTCGTCCTGGTTGAGCCCCGGCGGGGCCGCGCCGAAGCGGTAAAGCCGCGCAAAGACGCCGAGCGCGAGCAGCAGGAAGAATATGCACTTTTCGGTTTTGGTGAGCTTCATGTGTTTATCCCGTTGTGTTGATGATATATAGGAAATTATATGCCCCGGCGCCGGAAAAGACAAGCGCGACTTGACGATCGCGCCAAACGGGCATTTTTGCATTAAAACGAAAAGAAAATTCTTGCAAAACGCTTTCTCAGGTGTTAAACTTTCTTTTCGTGTTGAAATGAACAAATCAAGGGAGTTTTGCTTTTATGGATAAGCTCAGAAACATCGCCATCATTGCCCACGTTGACCACGGCAAGACCACGCTGGTCGACGAGATGCTCAAGCAGTCCGGCGTCTACCGCGACAACCAGGAGGTCGTCGACCGCGTCATGGACTCCAATGACCTCGAGCGTGAGCGCGGCATCACCATCATGGCGAAGAACACCGCCGTCTGGTACGGCGACACGAAGATCAATATCGTCGACACCCCGGGCCACGCCGACTTCGGCGGCGAGGTGGAGCGCATTCTGAAAATGGTCAACGGCGTTATCCTGCTGGTGGACGCGGCGGAGGGCCCCATGCCCCAGACCCGCTTTGTCCTCAGCCGCGCGCTGGAGCTGGGCCACCGGGTCATCGTCGTGCTCAACAAGATCGACCGCCCCGACCAGCGCATTCACGAGGTCGTGGACGAGATCCTGGAGCTTTTGATGGATCTGGACGCCACCGACGAACAGCTTGACTCCCCGATGCTCTTCTGCTCGGGCCGCAACGGCACCGCGAGCTATTCCCCCGAGGTCGAGGGCACCGACTTAAAGCCCCTCTTTGAGACCATCCTTGAGTACATCCCCGCCCCGGAGATGAACCTTGACGCCCCCTTCCAGATGCTGGTCAGCTCCATCGACTACAACGAGTATGTCGGCCGCATCGCCATCGGCCGCATCGAGCGCGGCGTCATCAGGCAGAACCAGGAGATCGAGGTCTGCAACTACCACGACCCCGACGCCCAGACCCTCAAGGCCAAGGCGGTTTCTCTCTACCAGTTTGAAGGCCTCAACCGCGTCCCCGTCACCGAGGCGGGCGCGGGCAACATCATCGCGATGTCCGGCATCGGCGAGGTTACCATCGGCGACACGATCTGCGCCAAGGGCTTTGCCGAGCCTCTGCCCTTCGTCAAGATCAGCGCCCCGACCCTCGAGATGACCTTCTCCGTCAACGACAGCCCCTTTGCCGGGCGCGAGGGCAAGTTCGTCACCTCCCGCCAGATCCGCGAGCGCCTCATGCGCGAGACCCTCAAGGACGTATCCTTGCGCGTGACCGACGTGCCTGACAGCACCGACAGCTTCAATGTCGCGGGCCGCGGCGAGATGAGCCTGTCCATCCTGATCGAGACCATGCGGCGCGAGGGCTATGAGTTCCAGGTCAGCCCCCCGCGCGTGCTGTACCAAGAGATCGACGGACAGCTGTGCGAGCCGGTGGAGCGTGTCGTTGCCGATGTGCCCCAGGACGCCATGGGCTCCGTGATGGAAAAGCTCGGCGCGCGCAAGGGCACCTTCCTCGAGATGACCCCCGTAGGCAGCCGCATGAAGCTGGAGTTCCTGGTGCCGTCCCGCGGTCTCTTCGGCTACCGCAACGAATTTCTCACCGACACCAAGGGCGAGGGCATCATGGCCTCCGTCTTTGAAAAGTACGAGCCCTACAAGGGCGACATCGCCCGCCGCAGCACCGGCTCCCTGATTGCGTGGGAGACGGGCGAGGCCGTGGCCTACGGTATATGGAACGCCCAGGAGCGCGGCGCCATGTTCATCGTCCCCGGCACCAAGGTGTACGCGGGCATGGTCGTCGGCGTCTGCCCGAAAGCCGATGACGTACCGGTCAACGTCTGCCGCACCAAGCATCTGACCAACACCCGCGCCTCCGGCTCCGACGAGGCCCTGCGCCTGGTGCCCGCCCGTCAGATGAGCCTTGAGCAGTGCCTGGAGTTTCTGGCCGATGACGAGCTGCTCGAGGTCACGCCCAAGAACCTCCGCCTGAGAAAGAGCATCCTCGACCACAGCCTGCGCATGAAGACCGTGATGCGCAACCGATAAAAAACCAATACGCTTACACGCGGGAAACCAGAGGTTTCCCGCAAAACCAATTAATTTAACACAGTAAATCATTGCAATTTTGAAATCATTCCTGTATAATACGTAATATCTTTTTTCAGCCGCGCTTTGATGCAGCGCCCGAGAGGCGTTCCCACAGCGCAGACGCACAAGGCAGGAGGCTCCTATGAACGCAAAGTTTCTCACCTATACGATCAAAAGACTGCTGATGGCGCTGCTGACGATTTTCCTGGTCATTGCGATCACCTTCTTTGTCATGCATGCCATACCCGCCAGCCCCTTCAGCTCCGAAAAAGCGAAAAGCGACGCGGTCATCGCGGCGCTGGAGGCAAAGTACGGCTTCGACAAGCCCGTGACGGTGCAGTTTTTCAACTACCTGAAAAACATCCTGCACGGGGACTTCGGTCTTTCCACCGGCTGGGTGGGCAACACCGTCATCGAGCTGATCCTCGGCGGCTTCAAATATTCCGCGCGCATCGGCTTTACCGCCGGTATCCTGGCCCTGGTGCTGGGGGTGTTCCTCGGCTCTGTCGCCGCCCTCCGGCGGGGCAAAACGCTGGACAAGATCATCCAGGTGGTCACGACGGCCCTGGTATCCATGCCCTCCTTCGTCATGGCGACGATCCTGCTGCTGGTGTTCTCTTTGAAGCTGGGGTGGCTGCCGTCGATGGGCAACCAGCCGGGCGGCCTCATCCTGCCCATCATCTCCCTGAGCCTCTACCCCATGGCTTACACAACCAGGCTCCAGCGCTCGTCCATGCTGGACGTGCTGGGCCAGGACTACATCCGCACGGCGCGGGCCAAGGGCGTGAAAAACAGCAAGGTGATTTTTAAGCATGCGCTCAAAAACACCCTCACCCCCGTCATCACCTACGCAGGCCCCATGATGGCCTACATCCTCACGGGCTCCATGGTGGTGGAAAACATCTTCTCCGTGCCGGGACTCGGCAGGCTCTTCACCAACAGCATGCTGCGCACGGACTACATGATGATCATGGGCGTCACCATCTTCCTTGCCACCATGATCATCCTCATGAACTTCATCGGCGATGTCCTGTACAAGGTGGTCGACCCGCGCATTGATCTGAGCTGAGGGAGAGGAGAGAACAACATGTCAGAAAAGAAAAAAACCTTCAAAAATCCCATCAGCCTGCAGATCGACCCCAGGCTCTTTGAAAAGGCCGGGGACGAGGAAAAGGCCCAGCAGGTCACCATGCGCGAGTCCGTCTCCTTCATGAAAGACGCCATGCGCCGCCTGCGCAAAAACAATATCGCCATGATCTCCCTCGTGGTCATCATCGTCATCGCGCTCATCGCCTTTATTGTGCCGGAGTTTTATCCCTATACATACACCAAGCAGGATGTCAGCGCCCAGAACCTGGCGCCGTTTCAGTACAGCGCCAAGGAGCAGGCCAAGCTTGACCGCGGCCAGAAGGTCTTTCCACACATCATGGGCACTGATGCCCTGGGCCGTGACTACGCCATCCGCGTCATCTACGGCACGCGCATTTCACTGCTGGTCGGCATCTTCTCGGCATTGATCGTCATAGTCATCGGCATCATCTACGGCTCCATCTCCGGCTACTTCGGCGGGATGGTGGACATGGTCATGATGCGCATCGTGGATATCATCTATTCGCTGCCGGACGTGCTGATCGTGATTTTGCTGTCGGTGGCCATCAAGGACTGGGTCGCCTCCTCCAAGAGCAGCCTGGTCGCCCGCCTCGGCGCGGGCATGGTGTCCATCTTCATCGTGTTCGGACTTCTGTACTGGGTGTCCATGGCTCGCCAGGTGCGCGGACAGATCCTGTCCATCAAGGAGCAGGAGTACGTGCTCGCCTCCAAGGCCATCGGCGCCTCGCCCGCGCGTATCATCCGCAAGCACATGATCCCTAACTGCATCTCCGTCATCATCATCATCGCGGCCATGCAGATCCCGAGCGCCATCTTTACCGAGAGCTTCTTGAGCTTCCTCGGCCTCGGCGTGTCCATACCGATGCCGTCGCTGGGCTCGCTCGCGTCGGACGCCCGCACGGGCCTGCGCTCCTACCCGTATCAGCTGCTGTTCCCGGCACTGGCGATCTTTTTGATCGTGCTGGCCTTCAACCTGCTCGGCAACGGCCTGCGCGATGCGTTCGACCCGAAGCTGCGTTCGTAAGGAGGAAAACGTATGAGCATGCTTGAAGTCACCGATCTGCATACCTCCTTCTTCACGCCCTCCGGCGAGGTCAAGGCCGTCAACGGTCTGACCTTCCGCCTGGAAAAGGGCGGCGTCCTCGGCATCGTGGGGGAGAGCGGCTCGGGCAAATCCGTCACGGCCTATTCCATCCTGCAGATCCTCACCAACCCCGGCCGCATCGTCTCCGGCTCCATCAAGCTCCACGGCGAGGAGCTGGTCGGCAAGAGCGACGCGGAGATGCGCGAGATCCGCGGCAATAAAATCAGCATCATCTTCCAGGACCCCATGACCTCCTTAAACCCCACCTTCACCATCGGCAACCAGCTTGAGGAGGCCATCGTCCTGCACACCAGCCGCAGCCATGAGCAGGCGGAGGAGCGGGCGGTGGAGATGCTGCGCCTGGTGGGCATTTCCGAGCCGGAAAAGCGCCTCAGGCAGTACCCGTTCGAGCTCTCCGGCGGCATGCGCCAGCGTGTCATGATCGCCATGGCCCTGGCCTGCGAGCCGGACATCCTTATCGCCGACGAGCCCACCACCGCCCTCGACGTGACCATCCAGGCCCAGATCCTGGACCTGATGCTGGAGCTCCAAAAAGAGCTCGGCATGGCCATCATCATGATCACCCACGACATGGGCGTCATCGCCTCCATCTGCAAGGAGATGATCGTCATGTATGCCGGCGGCGTGTGCGAGCGCGGCACCACCGACGCCGTGTTCTACCACCCCATGCACGAATACACCAAGGGCCTCATGCGCTCCATCCCGGACATGAGCGACGATGAAAAGACCCGCCTCGTGCCCATCACCGGCACGCCCATCGACCTGCTGCACATGCCGCCCGGCTGCCCCTTTGCGCCGCGCTGCGACAAAGCCATGAAGATCTGCCTGCAGGAAAAGCCCAAGGAATACTGGGTCGGGCATGACCACCTGGCCGCGTGCTGGATGAATGTGAAAAACGGCGCCTGCTATGCCGAGCGCCCGGAAGAAGAGGAGGGCGAAGAGGCATGAGCGACAAGACCTTTACCCCCGATCCCAAGTACCTCGTCCAGGTCCGCCATCTCAAGGAATATTTCCCCGTCTCTACCGGCTTTTTCAACACCACCATGCTCAAGGCCGTGGACGACGTGTCCTTTGACATCGAGCGCGGCGAGACCCTGGGCCTCGTGGGCGAGTCCGGCTGCGGCAAGACTACCGTGGGCCGTACCCTGCTCCAGCTCTACAAGCCCACCGACGGCGAGGTCTGGTTTGACGGCAGGAAAATCGAAAGCAAGGAATCCCTGCGGGAGTTTCGCCGCCGGGCCCAGATGGTCTTCCAGGACCCCTACTCGTCCTTAAACCCGCGCATGACGGTGGCCGACATCGTGGCCGAGCCCATCGACGTGCACCACCTGTGCAAGGACAAGGCCGAGCGCGAGGCGCGCGTGCGGGAGCTGATGAGCATCGTCGGCCTCAATACCGAGCACGCCACCCGCTACGCCCACGAGTTCTCCGGCGGCCAGCGCCAGCGTATCGGCATTGCCCGCGCCCTCGCCTCCAAGCCGGAGTTCATCGTCTGCGATGAGCCGGTCTCCGCGCTGGATGTGTCCATCCAGGCCCAGGTCATCAACATGCTGGAGGATCTGCAGGCCCGGCTGGGGCTGACCTATCTCTTCATCGCCCACGACATCAGCGTTGTAAAGCACATCTCCAACCGCATCGCGGTCATGTACCTCGGCCACATGATGGAGCTTGCCGGGGCCAATGAGCTGACGCGCCACCCGCTGCACCCCTACACCATCTCCCTGATGAGCGCGGTGCCCATCCCCGACCCAAAGCTCAGCCGCCGGCAGAAGCGCATCGTCCTTGAGGGCGACGTGCCGAGCCCGCTGAACGTCCCCTCCGGCTGCCCCTTCCGCACCCGCTGCTCAAGAGCGACGGCCCAGTGCTGCGAGACCTGCCCCGCCCTGCGTGAGGCGGCCCCCGGCCATTTCGTGGCCTGCCACAATATCTGAACCCCGGCTTTTTCCTGTATTTACTGCCGAAAGGCGTAAATAATAAATCTATTTTATTTCCAAAAGGAGGAAACCCCATGAGAAAGTTAGTCGCAATCGTGCTGGCGCTGGTTCTGACGCTGAGCATGACCGCCACGGCTTGCGCAGAGGGCAGCGGACAGGTGCTCAACGTGATGCTGGGCGGCGGCACGCCCCTCACACTTGACCCCGCGCTCAACAGCGCGTCCAATGGCGGCAACATCATCCGTTCCGCCTTCAACGGCCTGATGGGCTTCATGCTCGATGACGAGGGCAACCCTGTCCTTGGCCCCGAGCTGGCCGAGAGCTATGAAATCTCCGAAGACGGCCTGACCTATACCTTCACCCTGCGCGAAGGCCTGAAGTGGTCTGACGGAACCGACCTGGTCGCAAGCCAGATCGCCGCCTCCTGGAACCGTGCCGCCGACCCCGAGCTGGGCGCCGACTACGGCTTCCTGTTTGACTACATCTCCCACAATGAGGACGGCACCCTGGCCCTGGATGCGGACGACGCTGCCCGTACCCTGGTCGTGCATCTGCCCTACCCCTGCGCTTACTTCCTCGATCTGTGCGCTTTCACCACCTTCTACGCCGTGAAGGTCGAGCTGACCGATCCCGAGGGTATCTGGGCCATCAACCCCGAAACCAACATCGGCGCCGGCCCCTTCCGCATGACCAAGTACGCCGTTGACGATGTCATCGCCTACGAGAAGAACCCCTACTACTGGAACGCCGACAAGGTGAAGCTCGACGGCCTCAATTTCTACCTCTCCGAGGACAATGTGGCCATCCTGACCGCTTATGAAAATGACACCGTGCAGTACATCGGCGCCCTCGATCCCTCCGAGTTTGACCGCCTCGACGCCACCTACCCCGGTGAGCACGTCAACTGGCCCATCATCGGCACCTGGTACATTCTGTTCAACGTCTACAAGGACATGAGCCCCGCCGGCAAGCAGCTCACTGTTCAGGAGCAGAGCAAGGCCCGCTTCGCTCTTGGCCAGATGGTCAACCGCGAAGACCTGGTCACCTACGTCACCAAGGCCGGCCAGCTTCCCGCCACCGGCTTCTTCCCGAAGGGCCTGCACGACGGCTATAATGACGACGTGCGCGCCGCGGAAGGGTACGGTACCTGGTACGCCGGCACCAACACCTACTCCGATATCAACCCCGACTACACCGTCGACCAGGTTGAGGCTCTCCAGACCCTCATCGACCTCGGCTATGCCTACACCGGCAGCATCGAGGGCGGCGACATCACCTTCACCGACTTTCCGGGCATCGAGTTTGCGTTCAATAACTCCGGCGCAAACGCCCTGATCATCCAGTACGTGCAGGAGACCTGGAACCAGTTCGGCATCCCCTCCACCGTCAACACCGAAGCCTGGGCCACCCTGCAGAGCAAGCTGAAGGCCGGCGACGCTGAGGCCGCCCGTATGGGCTGGGTCGCCGACTTCGATGACGTTGTCAACTTCCTGGAGATCTTCATCTCCGCCTCCGGCAACAACTATCCGCGCCTCGGCCGTGCGATCGGCGACTACACCCGCAACAGCGACGTGACCAAAGATGCCGGCACCGGCGCTTACTGGGGTCTCAACGGCGATCAGACCTGGGCTGAGGCCTATGACGCCGTGGTCGACCAGATCAAGCAGAACACCGATCCCATCCAGCGCGCCGCGCTCGCGGCTCAGGCCGAGCAGGTTCTGATGGCCACCGGCGGCGTGAACCCGATGTACTTCTATACTCAGCCGCAGATGACGAAGCCCAACGTGCACGACGCCATCTACTGGTCCGGCGGCGAGGTCATCTGGAATTACGCATACATGGACTGATATAAGTCAGCATAAGCGCACAACCTATTACAGCGCAGGGGAAACCCTGCGCTGTTTTTGCACATTTTATGTTGACAACTCCCTGCCTTGATGGTAATATACCAAAGTACGCGCCCGCAGTCTGCGCTCCGGGGTCATGCCGCCGATGCGGCGTCCTTTCCGCCCCCTGGCCCGGATGCTGGGTATAGTAACATCATTTTGAAAGGAATTTTCCGACATGATCACCAAGGAAGTCAAGACCCAGGTCATCTCCGAGAACGCCGTCCACGAGGGCGACACCGGCTCCCCCGAGGTTCAGATCGCCATTCTGACCCAGCGCATCCGTGAGCTCACCGCTCACCTGAAGAATCATCCCAACGACGACCACAGCCGTCTGGGCATGTACAAGATGGTCGGTAAGCGCCGCCGTCTGCTCGACTACCTTGCCAAGAAGGATATCGAGCGCTACCGTGCGATCATCGCAAAGCTGGGCATTCGTAAGTAAGTTCAGCTTCTCTGAAGGGTATGAAGGTATTAAAGTCCGGGGACAATTGAATACTGTCCCCGGACTTTTTTCGTTTACCCCTCTCGCTTTGCGAAAACTCTGCAAAGCTGTGTGCCTTGCGGCACTTTCATTGCAACACAAGCCTCCCGTTTGCTTGGTATTTGAAAAAACGCCCGAGTCGGACCAAGGGTAACATCCTGAGTGTCAGCAAAAGATCCCTCCTCTGGCACAAGAAAGAAGAATAATTCTTCGCTTCGCTCAGAATGACAGCAAGAATCCGGACGCTTTTTCAAGTACTGAGAGTCGGGATGCAAAAGATAAATCAAAATAAGGAGTATACACATGATCATCACCCATAAGGAATTTCCCAATTACCGCAAGTTTGAGATGATGTACGAAGGCCGCCCCCTGTCGATGGAAGTCGGCAAGATGGCAGAGCTGTGCAACGCGGCTGTGCTCGTCAGGTACGGCGAGACCACCGTCCTCGTCACCTGCACCGCCTCCGCCCGCCCCAAGGACGGCATCGACTACTTCCCCCTCGCCGTGGACTTCAACGAGAAGCTCTACGCCGTCGGCCGCATCCCCGGCAGCTTCATGCGCCGTGAGGGCAAGCCCAGCCTCCCCGCCGTGCTGGCCTCCCGCCTCATCGACCGCCCCATGCGTCCCCTCTTCCCCACCGACCTGCGCAATGACGTGGTCATCGCCTGCGAGGTCATGAGCGTCGACCGCGACTGCAGCCCCGAGATCACCGCTATGATCGGCGCCTCCGCCGCTTCTTCAACCCCACCGCCGAGCAGAAGAAGACCAATCGCATGACCACCACCATCGCCGCCACCCACAAGAAGATCGTCATGATCGAGTCCGAGGCCGACCAGGTCCCTGACGAGGTCATGTATGAGGGCATCGTCCAGGCGCATGAGCACCTGCAGCCCGTGCTCGATCTCATCGACACCATGGTGCGCGAGATCGGCAAGCCCAAGTTCGAGTACGAGCATGCCTCCTTCGACGAGGAGCTCTTCGAGACGCTGGTCAACAACGAGTTCGAGACCATGGAATACTGCATGGACACCGACGACAAGAACGTGCGCGAGGCCCGCGTCAACGACTGGATCACCATGGTCGAGGAAAAGTACGGCGAGGACCACCCCGACATGATGCAGTACATGGACGAGATCCTCTACAAGCTGCAGAAGAAGGTCGTCAAGAAGTGGCTGCTGGCCGGCAAGCGTGTTGACGGCCGCGCCATGAACGAGATCCGCCCGCTGGCCGCCGAGGTCGGCGTGCTGCCCGTGGTGCACGGCTCCGGCCT
>CADBYZ010000042.1 GCA_902799075.1 Oscillospiraceae bacterium
GATCTGTCCGGGAATTACGACAACATTTGTCCGGGAATTGCGTCTTTCGCTGTCCGGGAATTATGACCCTGTTGTCCGGTTTCGATGGCAATTTGCAGTCATGGAACAGTGAGACTGTTGTCGACTTCTCTTTCCTTGTAAATTTTATACACTCTATGCAATAAAAGACGCTCCCTACAACAATGTAGGGAACGCCTTTTATTTATAGTAGATTCTGCACCTCGTTTGGAGTTATCTACAGCAACATGCTCCGGCTGAAGCCCAAGGATAGGCAGAAGCGCATACGGTTCGGTCACTTCATCATCGTATTGCTTCACATAGCTGACGCGAACATCGCAACGGTTAAAGAACAAGCCGTAAAACAAAGAATAGCGCAAAAAGCTGCTGCGTTCATCTAACGCTGTCCAATAAACTTGAAATTGTAGGTCGACTGGATCATAGGCTGCTTGAATGAAACTCTCAGTCAAAGGCCATGGAAGGAGATTATTCATCCCTTGATTCATATCGCGGTCTGACAAGCAAGCGAAGTGATACACTTTCGGCCAGTTCTTTTTCGGCCAGATCAATTAACACAGACTTCATTGTGCTTAGATCTGCTGTTTGGGGAAATTGAAAAGAAGAGTGACTTTGCAATTCCTCTAATAGAGATACAAAGAGTTTTTGTTCAGGATTCCCTTTTTCGTCATTCAGCGATGAAGCGGGAATATCCAGCTCAATAAACAGTCGTATGGCTTCTAAAAAACGACTTTCATTCTGTTGGAGGGACAGGTAAAATTGCTCATCTATTTTTCTGGTCTCATAGCATGCCTTAAAAAGTGCTGTTAATTCACTGTGCTGACGAACACGCAAGCTGATATTCCTTGTCCATTGGTAATAAACGGATTCGTGAGATCCACATTGATTTGATAATATCTCTGCGCTTCATTATTCTCAGGACTATAGTTTTTCCAAGGTTGAAGGTAATCGTATAGGTCTCTCAGCGCCTGAAGAACTGGCTTCGTACGCAACCAGCGAACAACATATTCCCATTTTCCGTCTCGTCCTTCGATTCGAGCCAGGACTCCATTTAAGTATTCGATAATGTTGTTTACCAAGTCCATTTCGTTGGCTTTGTCGGGCCCTCTATCCCGCCAACTAGTTTTAATGCTCGACCTAATCTCGTAGAGAGATGCCTTAGGAAGATCAAGGTTGAAGAAATTGGATGTAGCTAAGTTATACAGGTATTCTGCTTCGTCAAAATGAAGAAGAGCATTTACAAGTATAAGCATGTCTAAAGCAGGCTGAGTTGCAAATAAATCTCCGCCCGTACTTGTTTGAATATCAAGATTATAACGTTTTTTACACTCTCTTCGAATTAGATCCGCCTGCCAGTTTTCACGAACCAGAATGGCAATGCTCTTTTCCGTAGGCTTCAATTTATGCCCATGGGTCTCCTCGTAATCAATGCGGCGTTGAATTCTATTGATCTCATCACGGAGTGCCTGGATTCGCTCACTTTCATTTTGAATAATGCTACAATGATAATACTTGCTCTTATCAGCTTTCAGCGCTGGGCTATACGAATTATATTGCTGTGTTCCAATCAATCTGTCTTTTAAGGAGGAATATGACAAGAGATCATCATCCCTTGTTCCCCATTTTTCAAACGAACAGTGAAACACATCTAGCAAGTCGCTATCTGTGCGATAATTCCGCTGGAGAGAAAACTCAAGCCACTCGTTCGGTGCATCTGAAATATTGAGTTGATCAAAGGCCTTTTCTTTCGCACCACGGAATCTATAGATACACTGCTTGATATCGCCTACTACAAAGAGCTTAAAGTTCAATACTTTGGCGAGTTCAAGCAATACTTCTATCTGGGCATCGTCGGTATCTTGAAATTCATCCACAAACATAAACTGCTGCGGTGATTCATTTGCACTCAGTTCAGAAATGCGTTTTGATCTTTTGTCTGAACAAATGAGGTGGTGGAGAACCGACATCATTGAGCTAAGGTGGATGCGGTTGTTTTTGAGTAATTCCGCATTAAATTCACGATCTACGTTAGGAATGACGTCGGCTAGCAGCTGGTGAAGATCTTTCCTGTTAGGGTCATTTACCATGCCAAAGTTATCTGATGAGAGGGCGCTGATGTTAATGCTCTTATTGTTCAGCTTCGCGGTAAAATCCAGAACCAAATCTCGGATTGCATACACGGGCAAACCTAATCCTCTTGTATAGCTGCTGCCATAAAGCCGTTCTTTCTCGCCGATATATGCATCCAAATACTCTGATACCTTTTGCCGACGGCTGAACTCGCTGGATGTGATGGCTAAATCGACACCGTATCCAAATTCTGTACCTAGTCTGGTGATAATGTGTTTTGCATAAGAGTGGATCGTGCTAATTTGCATATGATCGATCAGCGAGATCATATCGAGATAATCAATCCTTGACGTAAGTAGGTAGCAGTTTTTAAAATAGCTTTTAAGCTTCTCCTCCATATTATCGGCCGCTTCATTTGTAAATGTAATCATTGTGACTCGCTCGGCCATTTTTGAAAGAGGAACTTTCTGGGTATAGCAAATAAACCCTATACGTGAAATCATCGTATAGGTCTTGCCTGTTCCCGCTCCAGCTTTGATTACGATGTTCTTCTCAGGTGATGCATGCTCGACAAGGTATTGTTCAGAATTGAATTCGCTGCGTTCATCAATGGCCCGCAAAACAGGAATTTGTTTTTGGGTAGCTTGGCCGTTAACAATGCAGAACGATTCGTGGATTTCATCGAGCTGCTCTTTAACGACGCTAAAAGAGCAATGAAAGCAGGAAAAACGGTCTCTTATTTCTGAGAGCGCCGGGAAGCTTATACCCGTCCCTTCAAAATCGATTTCCAGATTATCACGGTTGCGCAGGAGACCGTGCGCTTTTATGGCCTCATCAATTGCAACCGCCGCATCTTTGAGTTGATCCTGATCCGAAAAAACGCCATAGATTTTACAGCCCTTAGCATACTCGCGTGCCATTTCCTTGATAGCGCTGTGCATCTGCTGGTCTCCAGGGACAAAAAAGTAAAACCGCGAATATTCGTACTCATGATATGCTTCGGGCTCCCAAGTTTTCACATCCGACGTCTCAGTTGGCGAAGAATAGTTCGGCTCAAACAGGCCACGAACATCCCGCATGGTCTTATCATCAAAAGCATCTCGATACCAGTAGTGTACTTCACGCAAAGCATCATCGAGCTTTTTGAAGAATGCGGTATTCGTGGACAGGTCTTCTTTGAGAATAGTAAACTTTTCTTCTGTCACAACATCCAGCCGCATAGAATGGTAGCATTCTTCTGAAATCTGGGGCAAGCAGACCATTTGGAAAACAAGAGGGTTTAAGCCCAGAGCGTTTTTTATATATCGTTGAATAGAAAAGCGATAACCACGAGCCTGCTTTTGCGGAGAGGTGGGGACTTCGCCTTCCTCGGTCTGGATAATGATACTATCGTCCTCAACCCGAAGAATTGTTTTCTCACGCCAGCCTTTTAATTCGAAGACTAGAATTCCCTTATTGGGCATAAGGATGCATATATCAAATTCCTTCCCGTAGAGCTGACGATTCCTATAAATCACATAACTGTCGTCTAAGTATTCAAGGGCTTTTTCTATAAACAGGTCTTCTCCATAATTGCCAGATGATCTTTTTCCAATAAGAATGGCCATGTCATACTACCACCTTAGAACAAACTAACAAGAAACAGCAACAGAGTAAACATTTTTTCATTATATATTACCACATTTTGTTACACCCTTCAACATGAAATGCGCACTTCTATACGGGGTAGCGTGAGCTGCCCCGTAGTGCGTCCTGCGGAGCCTGGATGCCTGTCCGAACAGTCATCCTTTGCGTCGCGCTGCTCCGTACAAGGGGCTGCACCCCTTGCGATGCTGCGCATCTATCCTTGCACAGCCATGAAGAAAGCAGTCTGGATGCCAGGCTGCTTTTTTCATGGCTTTTTCTTCTTGTTCGACGGGCTTCACTGGACAATGCTAAACGGATGCAGTATAATCATATGAACTTTCTGTAAAGCCAGCAGATCATAGTAACAATTTGCTATTTACTATGTCGCTAATAAATGTAGATACTATGTCCTTCGTGAGCAATCAGAATTCTTTTACTCAGCAGGTTTTGCTGGACGGCACCATACAGACGCAATATAATTATTTGAAATTTCTGTAAACACTTCTATTATTAGTAACATTTTAATAGATGTTATGTCGTTTTTAATTGGAGATTATCTTATGCCTCCTCAGACAATCAGAATCCCATATGACAGCAACCTTCGCTATCTGCCTCTCGTCTATCTGCTTCCTGAAGAGCTGATGTCGAGATGCCCCACACTGATGAAGATTCCCCGGAATCCTTATCAGGTACTCGGCTTTCGTGGTTGGAAGGAGCATTATACAGGAGACTTCCCTGTGTGGAGGCTCTCCTACTCCATGCCGCTGTGGGTCAAAGGCGTTGAGCAGGAGATCGGTTGGAACCTGCAACGTTTATTTCAGCTTCCTCGCAATGCAGAGATCGTCTTCCTGCCGGAAAAGCAGATCAAGGAGCTCTTTGAGAAGATCGTTAAAAAGGTGATCGCGGAACAGGGATGGCACCCAATGCTGGATGCGCTGCATGAGATGCCATGTGATGAGGATTTCGAGAGACAACGCACAAGCGTCCGAACAGATTTTATCCGCAAATGGTATCACACACGATCCAAGAAAGTGCAGTCCGTTTCACTGGAAAGGTTTCGCACAGCGAATTGGGATTCAGATGATGACAGGTTGTTTTACTTTCCCGATCCCCGATTGCATCTGGAGGAATATGTCTGCGCCAGGGTAGACGCGGAACGCTTCCTTAAATCACTGCCGTGGGAAGAACGCCGCATCATCCAAATGCGGGATGAAGGTTACTCCTATATGGAAATCGCTGTTGAGCTTGGCTTTGCCAATCACAGCAGCGTAATCAAACGGATGAAAAGCATCAAGAAGAAATATCAAAACTATATGGAGGCATGAGCCACGCAAGTCTGAAAAGACGAGCGTGGTTTTTTCATGCTCAAAAACAGAAAGGAAGGATCAGAATTATTCAAAACACACTTGCACCTGTAGAAAGAAAACCCGATGGGACTCTCTACCGCATGACACCGACTCAGCATCGCGAGGCCAAAAAGATCATCCGTAGGCTGTGCAGCAATTACTGCGAAGGCAACTGTATCCGTCTCGACAAAGGAGAAGAAGTTCCCTGTCCACAAATGCTCTCTGCTTCTGTGTGCTGCCGCTTCTTTCGGAATGTTCTTTTGAAAGATCCGGAGGCCGGCGCATTGGATGCAGGGATTTTTTCATCCGGCATGAAGAAACGCTGCGCAATATGTGGAAAAGAGTTCTACTCCGCAGGCAACCGCGCGAAATATTGTGCTGACTGCAAAGCTGGCGCTCAGCGCAAGCAGCAGGCGGAATATGCAAGACGAAAGAGGGCGAGCATCAAAAACAACATATAAAGGGTACTGATTTACATGAAAAAATTTTGAAATGGAGGAATGCAACTGAACAAAGAACTTGAAAAGCTGAGAGCGGACAAGGCTAAGGCCGAGAAAGAGCTGGAGTATCTTCAGCATGATATGCAGCGTTTGCAAAATCGTCTTGCTTATCTGGAGAAGGGCGAACGGCAGAAACGTGCGCACCGCCTGATCACAAAAGGCGCGGTGATTGAAAGTCTGGCCCCGGCCACAAAGGAGATGGGCGAAACAGATTTCTTCTCCCTGATGGAAAAGATTCTCGCTCTTCCCGATGTGCTTGCCCTGCTGCCGAAGGAGGACGCGGAATAGCACTTTATCATTTCAGCGTTACCCAGATCAAACGCAGCGAGGGAAAATCTGCTATTGCAGCGGCGGCCTATCGCGCCGGAGAAAAACTCCACAGTGAATATTACGGCGACGACCCGGACTACCGGCGCAAGAGCGGCGTGATTCATTCGGAAATCCTTTTGCCGCCACACGCGCCGGAAAGATTCAAAGATCGTGAGACGCTCTGGAACGAAGTCGAGACAATCGAGAAGCATCCTAAAGCTCAACTCGCCTATAGCTTCGACATTGCACTGCAAAATGAATTTTCACGAGAAGAAAACTTACAGCTTGCCCGGCAATTTCTTCAAGACGAATTTGTCAGCCGTGGCATGATCGCAGACTTTGCGATCCATGAAAAAGATGCCGGTGAAAACGGAAATCCGAATCCGCATTTTCATGTGCTGTGTCCGATCCGGCCTCTCAATCCTGACGGGAGCTGGGGCGCGAAGCAGCGACGGGAATACATTCTGGACGCGCATGGCAACCGCATCCCGAACGGCAAAGGCGATTATGAATTCAACGCCGTCCCCACGACCGATTGGGGCAGTCCCGAAAGGTTGGAGGCATGGCGCAAAGCATGGGCTGACTGCTGCAATGCAAAGTTTGAAGAAAAGCAACTGGCCGTAAAGGTTGATAACCGATCTTACAAGCGTCAGGGCATTGAACAAATTCCGACTGTCCATGAAGGTCCGGCAGTTCGGCAGATGGAGGCGCGCGGCATCAAGACTGACAAGGGAAATCTGAATCGTCTCATCCGCGCGACAAATCAAAAGCTGCGAGAGATTGCAAGAAGGATCAAAGAGCTCTGGGAAATCATCCAAGAGGTGAAGGAGCAGCTTGAAAAGGAAGAACAAGCTGCCAGGCAGTCACCAAATCTGATAGAAATTCTCATCCAGAATTGGGAACAGCGCAACGCCGGCGCATGGTCATTGAAGGCAAAGGCAAAGAATTTTCATGACTACTCAACCCTTTTGGAGTTCCTGAAAGAACGCAAGCTCTACAGGCTTGCAGATCTTGAAAAGTACATGGATGGTATGAAGGAAAAGTCCAACAGCATGAATGCCGAGCTGAAAGCAAAATCTTCCCGCATGAAGGAGCTTCAGAATCTGATTCGCTATGCTGATGACTTCAAACGGTTGAAGCCGCTTTATGAGGAGTTGAACGCCATCAAATTCAGAAAGAAGCGGGACGCATTTTATGCCGAGCATGAAAGTGAACTGCGGCTGTTCTATCTGGCCAAGCGAAAGCTGGATGCTGTTTCACCGGATCACAAGTTCCCGGTGCCGGCGTGGAAGAAAGAACTGAAAAAGTTGGAGGTGAGTTATAAAAAACAATCCGAAGAGTTAGAGCCCATCCGTCAAGAGTTGAAAGAACTCTACAGAATCAAAGGAAAAGTTGACTATATCCTGCGGCAGCAAAACAAGGAGGCTGAGCAGGAGAACAAAACCAATCAAGAAAAGGAGGCATACTTATAAGAAAAAAGAATATCAGCCAGGGAACTTCAATCGCGCAGCCCCGGCTGAATAAGAAAAGAAAAAATTGGAAAAATTATAGGGGAGGTGAGCCTGATGGAAATGGATGTTCGAGATAAGGAAAAGCGCGTAAATATCTGGCTCACCCATGCCGAGAGCCAGGACCCTGAGCTGATGGAGTCCTTAAAAGCTATCTATAAGGAATACAAGGCCAAGAAATATCTGGTCGCAGTTTTCGCGTCCGGGACGGAGGACCTGCAGGGGCTGACGCGGGAGCTGCTGCGTTATAACCGTGTCCGTCTGCGTGAGCTGGAGGACAAAAAGCAAAAGGCGCACGACTGCGCCAGATAACTATTAAATCGTGGGGAGGCCCTGCCGCAGGCGGGGTCTCCCCGCTCTTCGACTTTTTCTGAAAAATCCTCTTGCAATCCTGAAAAGATATGATACAATACTATCAGTAAATAAAGTTTGAAAGGAGGAACGTTTTGTGATAGAGACCTTTGACATTGCGGGATACTGCCGAATCTCCGTAGACGAAGAGCAGGACCGGGACAACACATCCATTGAGAACCAGAAGGCCATCATTGAAGATTTCGTCAAAGAAAAATTTCCCGGCAGCAGCCTGACCTTCTTTGAAGACCGCGACCGCTCCGGGTACACCTTTGAGCAGCGTGAGGGCTATCAAAAGCTGCGCAAGGGGCTGCTCAATCACACATACGACATCCTTGTGGTCAAGGACTTCTCCCGATTTTCCCGCCGCAACAGTAAGGGGCTGGGAGAACTGGAGGACCTGCGCGACGCCGGGGTGCGCATCATCTCCATCGGGGACGGGATCGACTTTCCCAACGATGACCAGTGGCTGAACATTCAACTGCGCTTTCTGATGAACGAGATGCCGGTCACCGACACCTCCAAGAAAGTCCGCGCCGTGGTCAGCCGACGCCAGAAGGACGGCAAATGGATCTGCGCTGCGCCCTACGGCTATAAGGTCAATGCCCGGCAGGAGTTTGAGGTCATCCCGACCGAAGCCGAGATCGTGCGCAAAATTTATGAGCTGTACATCGACGGCTGGGGCTATAAGCGTATCGCCAATTACCTGACCGATGAGGGCATCCCCACGCCCCGCATGTCCGAGCGGGAGCGCAAGGAGGCCGAGGGCAAGGAATACAAGCGCCCGGTCAAGGCGGAGTGGGCCATCGTAGCAAATATACCCGGCAGAAGATCAACGGCAAGGATGTGAAGAAGGACGAGGGCGAGCAGATCGTCATCGAGAACCATCATCAGGCGATCATTTCTTACCGGGATTTTCGGATCGCCCAGGAATTGCGGCGGTCCCGCACAAAGGAAACCTACCGTGGGGTCAAAAAATACGAGAACACCTATACCGGTTTTCTCGTGTGCGGGGACTGCGGCAGCCCCATGTTCTCCATGAGCCGGGCTGACCTTCGGGACGCCTATCGATGCGGCACCTACCACCGCCGTGGACTGAAAGGCTGCACCAGCCACTATATCCGCGTGGACACGCTGGATGAAGTGGTGAAGGACTACCTGCGAAAAGTGCGGGAGACCTCGGCGCAGATGATCGAAAAACTCCAGGCCGATATCCAGAAGCAGGATAAGGACCTGGAGGAAAAAGAGATCGCCGCGGACAATATGGAAGAAGTCCTTGAAGAGCTGCAGGAGGAGCTGCGGATCGCCAAGCGGCAGCGGATACGCGACCTGACGAAACGCCCCCAGAACGAGGCCATCATCAACGAGACCTACGACGAGATGGAGGCGGATATCGAAAACCGCATTTCTTCTCTGAGCAAGCAGATCGAGATGACCAAAGATCGGGAGAACACGATCATCCGTGTCAACCGCGCGGCCAAGACCGCCATCGAGGTCTTTGACGAGATCCTGGAAAAGGACAAGCTCGACCCGAAGGACCTGCACCTGATCATCGACAAGATTTATGTCTATGAAGACCACGTCCAAGTCAGGCTCAAGGCCGACATCGACAGCATCCTGCGCTGCGGCATGCTGCCCGAAGACCCGGAAGAAGTCCCGCAGGAAGTAAATGCAAGCGAAAAGTTGGAGGAATCCAGCAAAAATTTTAATTCAGGCACGAAAGGCAGCTTAAATGTCACAATAGTCCAGAGCGCGGAGAAGCGCCCGGACAAGGTTTTTCGTGCCAATGTTATCTGTGACGGTGACCCACTGGAGATTTTCACGGATAAGGACGGGGAGCTGATTTTCAAGAAGTATTCGCCCATTGGGGAGCTGGGGGACTTTGCGGGGCAGCTTTGCGACAGCTTGCGTCGCTCCACCGACGCCATCGCCGCCGTGTGCGACCGGGACACGGTGATCGCCATCGCGGGCGGCGGGCGGCGGGAGCTGCTGGACAAGCCCATCGGTCAGCGTCTGAGCGAGCTCATGGAGGAGCGGGCGCTCTACCGCCACGCGGGCGGCAGCGGCGTGAGCGTGAGCGAGGCGGACGACAAGTTCCTCGTCTCGGTGGCGGCGCCGGTGATCTCGGAGGGGGACGTGATGGGCGCGGTGCTGTTCGTTGCCCCGCGGGACGCGGGACCCGCCGGAGAGATCGAGTGCAAGCTTGCCCAGACGGTGGCGGCCTTTCTCGGCAAACAGATGGAGAGTTGAAGAGCGTACACGGTCAGACCGCACTTGCGGCCTGACCGTGTGTTTTTTCACGCCGGTACGCATGATGTCCCGGGCTCAAAACCCTGCGCTGAAAGCGTAAAACCTGCCCTTGTGAAAACGACGGTTTTCCACCCTCTGAGTCGATATGAAAACAGCAATTTTCGGCTACAATGTCAATTGCTTGAACGGAAAATTCGTGTTAATATTTTGACGATCCTAAGAAAGGGAGTTGACTGAATTTGAGCAGAGAATACCCTGTCATTGATACCATCGAAGCGCTGGAGGAAGAGATCGCGCGCGTAAAAGCGGCGCAGGCGGTCTATGCCTCCTACACCCAGGAGCAGGTGGACGCGATCTTCCTCGCTGCCGCCACCGCTGCCAACAAGGCCCGTATCCCGCTGGCCAAGGCCGCCGTCGCCGAGACCGGCATGGGCATCGTGGAGGACAAGGTCATCAAGAACCACTTTGCCTCCGAGTATATCTACAATGCCTACCGCAATACCAAGACCTGCGGCGTAATCGAAGAGGACAAGGCCTACGGCATGAAGAAGATCGCCGAGCCTCTGGGCCTCGTGTGCGCCATCATCCCGACCACGAACCCCACATCCACCGCCATCTTTAAAACGCTGCTGGCCCTCAAGACCCGCAACGGCATCATCATCAGCCCCCACCACCGCGCCAAGAGCAGCACCGTCGAGGCCGCCAAGGTCGTCCTGGAGGCCGCTGTCGCTGCGGGTGCGCCCGAGGACATCATCGGCTGGATCAGTGCCCCGTCCCGTGAGATGACCCGTCTTCTGATGAAGGAGTCGGACATCATCCTCGCCACCGGCGGCCCCAGCATGGTCAACGCCGCCTACTCCTCCGGCACCCCGGCTCTGGGCGTCGGCGCTGGCAATACCCCCGCCATCATCGACGACACCGCCGACATCCTCCTGGCGGTCAACTCCGTCATTCACTCCAAGACCTTCGACAACGGTATGATCTGCGCCTCCGAGCAGTCGGTCATCGTGCTGGACAAGGTCTATAAACAGGTGCGCGAGGAGTTTGCCAGACGCGGCTGCTACTTCCTCTATGGCGAAGAGCTGGAGAAGGTCCGCAAGACCGTCATCATCAACGGCTCCGTCAACGCCGGCATCGTCGGCCAGCCCGCCGCGAAGATCGCCTCTCTCGCAGGCGTTGAGGTTCCCGAGGGCACCAAGATCCTCATCGGCGAGGTGGAGTCCACCGACAAGAGTGAGGAGTTTGCCCACGAAAAGCTCTCTCCGGTACTCGCCATGTACCACGCCAAGGACTTTGACGACGCGGTCGAAAAGGCGGACGCCCTGGTCAAGGGCGGCGGCCTGGGCCACACATCCTCCATCTACCTTAACACCGCCACCGAACAGGCGAAGCTCGAGAAGTTCCAGGCCCGCATGAAGACCTGCCGCATCGTGGTCAACACCCCGTCCTCCCACGGCGGCATCGGCGACCTGTATAACTTCGCCCTCACCCCGTCGCTCACCCTGGGCTGCGGCTCCTGGGGCGGCAACTCGGTTTCCGAGAACGTGGGCGTCAAGCATCTGCTGAACATCAAGACTGTGGTGGAAAGAAGGGAGAACATGCTCTGGTTCCGTGCGCCGGAAAAGATCTATATCAAGAAGGGCTGCCTGCCGGTTGCTCTCAACGAGCTGGGTGAGATGGGCAAAAAGCGCGCCTTCGTCGTTACCGGCCCGCATCTGCACAAGACCGGCGCGGCCGACCCCATCTTCAAGAAGCTCGAGGAGCTGGGCATCGAGCATACCTGCTTCTTCGACGTGCCGAACGACCCGACCCTCGCCTGCGCGAGAGAGGGCGCCAAGCGCATGGAGACCTTCAAGCCCGATGTCATCATCGCGCTCGGCGGCGGCTCTCCCATGGATGCGGCCAAGATCATGTGGGTCCTCTACGAGCACCCCGAGGCCGATTTTGCCGACATGGCCATGCGCTTCTCCGATATCCGCAAGCGTATCTACAAGTTCCCGAAGATGGGCGAGAAAGCCTATATGATCTGCGTTCCCACCTCCGCCGGTACCGGCAGTGAGGCGACCCCCTTCGCCGTCATCACCGACGAGAAGTCCGGCATCAAGTACCCGCTTGCCGACTACGAGCTCATGCCCAACATGGCGATCGTGGACGTGGACTACCACATGACCGCCCCCAAGGGCCTGACCGCCTCCTCTGGCATTGACGCGGTGTCCCACGCCCTCGAGGCCATCGCCTCCGTCATGGCCACCGACTATACCGACGGCCTTGCGCTCCAGGCGCTCAAGAACCTCTTCACCTGGCTGCCCGTTGCCTACGAGGACGGCAACAACGTCCAGGCCCGCGAGAAGGTTGCCAACGCTGCCACCATGGCCGGCATGGCCTTCGCCAACGCCTTCCTCGGCGTGATGCACTCCATGGCCCACAAGCTCGGCGCCTTCCACCATGTGGCTCATGGTCTTGCCAATGCCCTCATGATGGACGAGGTCCTGCGCTTCAACGCCTCCGAGGCCCCCACCAAGATGGGCACCTTCCCCCAGTACGATCACCCGCACACCCTCGCCCGCTATGCCATGGTGGCCGACTACCTCGGCTGCGGCGGCAATACCGACGAGGAGAAGTTTGCGGCCCTGATTCAGAAGATCGACGAGCTCAAGGCGGCCATCGGCATCAAGCCCACCATCCGCGACTACGTGCCCGACGAGCAGGCCTTCCTCGCTACCCTCGACGAGATGGTGGAGCAGGCCTTCGACGATCAGTGCACCGGCGCAAATCCCCGTTATCCGCTCATGCGCGAGATCAAGCAGATGTACCTGGACGCCTACTACGGCAAGACCTTTGAAGAGACGGCCAAGCCCGATGCCAAACAGCTGGAAGGGAGAGAATAAGCATGAATTTTGACAATGTCATTGCCGAACGCAAAAACAAAACCATCTACCGCGATGGGGACAAATGCGTCAAGGTTTTCAACAGCAGCTTTGCCAAGGCCGACATCCTCAACGAGGCCCTCAACCAGGCCCGCGTGGAGGACTGCGGTCTGAACGTGCCGAAGATCCTCGAGGTCACCACCGTCGACGGCAAGTGGGCCATCATCTCGGAGTACATTGAGGGCGAGACCCTGTCCCACCTCATGCGCGACAACCCCGCCGATACCGACAAGTATCTGGAAATGATGGTGAACACCCAGCTGCTCATCCACACCAAGAAGAGCCCGCTGCTCTCCCGGCTCAAGGACAAGATGAACCGCAAGATCCTTACCGCCGATCTTGACCCTGTGACCCGCTATGAGCTGCTGATCCGTCTCGAGGGCCTGCCGAACCACGACAAGCTCTGCCACGGCGACCTCTGCCCCTCGAACATTATCCTCACCCCGGATAACAAACTCTACGTCATTGACTGGGCCCACGCCACCCAGGGCAACGCCTCCGCGGACGCGGCGCGCAGCTTCCTGACCTTCCATCTGCGCGGCGAGGCCGACCTTGCCGAGAAGTACCTCGACATGTTCTGCGAGGGCAGCAACATCGAGAAGAGCTACGTGCAGAAGTGGATGCCCATCGTGGCCGCCTCCCAGTCCGTCAAGGGCAAGCTGGAGGAGCGCGACTTCCTCCTGCGCTGGGCAAACGTTTCGGATTACTCGTTTACGTACTTGTGCAGAGTCTTTCTCACGGCGCCGGGGCCGGCGGTGAGCTCGACAAAGTAGCCGCAGACCTTGTCCGCAAGGCCGGCCTCCACGAGGTCGACGCCGAAGATGGAGGCGTTTCTCAGCAGGCCCTCGAGCTTCGTGGTGTCGGGCGTTTCGCCGAGCTTATAGTCTTTGACATACGCCTGCGCGGTCTCGAGCAGGGGGTCGGGGGAGGGCTCGAAGGCGTTGCCCTCGTCGTCCACCGCCATCAGGTACCTGAGCCACCCCGCGTGCACCAGCGGGATGAGCTTGAGATCGTTGACATCCAGCTTGTCGGAGGCCATGTAGGCCTTGATGGTCTCGCCGAAGCGGATGGGCAGCTTCTGGGAGGTGTCGGTGGCAATGCGCTGGGGCATGTCGGGCATGAAGGGGTTCGGAACGCGGGTGTTCAGCACCGCGTC
This sequence comes from Oscillospiraceae bacterium, assembly GCA_902799075.1. Classification (GTDB taxonomy): domain Bacteria; phylum Bacillota; class Clostridia; order Oscillospirales; family Oscillospiraceae; genus Limivicinus. Next base: position 14,059 of record CADBYZ010000042.1, read on the forward strand.
GATGAAGTCATGGGGTTTGATGATGCCGGGGTCGGTGACAACGGGCAGGCCCTCCTTGTAGCCGATGGTCTCCACCAGCTTGTGGAGATCCTCGTCCTGCATCTCCTTCCAGATCTTGTCAAAGCCCAGCAGGCAGCCGTACACGGCAAGGCTGGTGTGCAGGGGGTTGAGGCAGGTGCAGACCTTCATGCGCTCCACCTTGTCGACCGTCTCACGGTCGGTGAAGTAGATGCCCGCTTTCTCGAGGCAAGGGCGGCCGTTGGGGAAGTTGTCCTCGATGACCAGGTACTCGCACTCCTCGGCGTTGACGAAGGGGGTGCCGTCCTCGAGTCCGTCCGCCTTGAGCATGGCGGCGACGGAGGCGTCCGGGCCCGGGGTGATCTTGTCGATCATAGACCACGGAAAGCTGACCTGTTCAGAAATCCATTTATTAAAACCGTCGCCGCCCCACTTTTCGGCAAAGCAGGTGATGGCGGCCTTGAGCTTGTCGCCGTTGTGGGAGCAGTTGTCCATGCTCACCATGGCAAGCGGCGCTTTGTTCTTGAGGTAGCGGGCGCAGAGCAGGGCGGTGAGCTTGCCCATGTAGCTCTTCGCGTTCTCTGGACCGGCCTCGAGGTCGGCGGCGATGTCGGGCAGCAGCTCGCCCTTCGCGCCATACAGGGCGTAGCCCTTCTCGGTAATGGTGAAGGACACCATCTGGAGGGAGGGGTTTTCAAAAATCTCCTTCAGTCTTGCCTCGCTGCCGTAGAGGTATACCTTCTCGGCGATGGAGGCGACGACGGCCTTCTCCACATTGCCGTCGGCCTTGAGGGTGACCTTGACGGTCAGGTTGTCGTTGGCCTCGGGCTTTTTCTCGCGGCGCTCGGCGGCGATGATGCCGGTCTCGGCAAGACCAGCGTCCAGCAGACGCTGACAGGCGTCGGCCTGAAAGGCCTTGAAGATATTGCCCGCACCGAAGTGCAGCCAGGTGGGAGCGGCGACGGTCTTTGCGATCATCGCGTCCCGGTCGAATTTGGGCAGACGATAGCCCAGCGCTTCCCATGCTTCTCTGTTTTTAATGCTTTCGTTGGTCAGTACCATAACTTCACTCTCCACATTTCACTTTTCATTTTGGACAAATTCTCATTTAGAGAACTTGTCCATGTAGTCCCAGGCGCCGAGCATGTACATGATGCCGAGGGCACGGTCGTACAGACCGTAGCCGGGGCGGACATTGCCGGGCTGCTCGTCCCAGAGGTGACGGCCGTGGTCGGGGCGGATGTAGCCCTCGAAGCCGCAGTCGTGATAGGCCCTGAGGATGTCGAGGATGCCGGTCTCGCCGTCGCAGTCGCGGTGGCTGGCCTCGGAGAAGTCGCCGTTTTCAAAGTGCTTGACGTTGCGGATGTGGGCAAAGGCAATGCGGTCGCAGTGGGCGCGCACGATGTCTGCCACGTTGTTCTTGGGATTTGCGTTGAGAGAACCGGAGCAGAGCGTCAGGCAGTTGTAGGGATCATCCACCATTTTGAGAAAGCGGTCGATGCTCTCGGCGTCGACCAGCAGTCTCGGCAGGCCGAAGATGTCCCAGGGGGGATCGTCCATGTGCACGGCCATCTTGATGTCGCACTCGTGGCAGACGGGCATGAGCTTTTCGAGGAAGTACTTGAAGTTGGCCCAGAGCTTTTCCTTGGTGACGGGCTTGTACTTTTCAAACAGCTCGTCGAGCTTCGCCATGCGCTCGGGCTCCCAGCCGGGGAAGGTCATGTGGTACTTCTCGGTCAGGCCCATGACGTAGTCGGCCATCTCCTTGGGATCGTCCTGGATCATGTCCTTCTGGTAGAACAGGGCCGTGGAGCCGTCGCCCACGGGATGGAACATGTCGGAGCGGGTCCAGTCGAAGATGGGCATGAAGTTGTAGCAGATCACCTTCACGCCGAAGGGCTTTAAGTTGCGGATGGTCTGGATGTAGTTTTCAATGTACTTGTCGCGGGTGGGAAGACCGATCTTGATGTCGTCGTGGACGTTGACGGACTCCACCACCTCGGCATTGAAGCCGGCGGCGGTGATCTGGTCGACGACGGGCTTGATCTCCTCGGGCTGCCAGATCTCGCCGGGCATCTTGCTGTGCAGGGCCCAGACGATGGTCTTCACGCCGGGGATCTGACGGATGTCGGAGAGCTTGATTTTGTCGTTGCCTTCGCCGTACCAGCGAAAGCCCATTTGCATAGGCATGAATGTTTCCTCCTTATTTGAAATATTGCGGATAACTTTTCTGAATAATGTCGGCGTCAAAGCGGTATCGGGCCAAATGCGCGGTGAGCAGCGCCCTTGCCGTTTCCGCGTCGCGGTTTCGGATGCTCTCGAGGATGGCTTCGTGATCGCGGATGATAACCTCGTCGGTGATGGTGCTCAGCGAGAGATTGCGCACGCGGTCAAAGTGCACCTGGAGATTCTGCATGAGCTGCCAGATCTCCGGCTTGCGGGTGATCTCGAAGAAGAAGCGGTGGAATTCGTTGTCCTTTTTCATCACCTCTTCCAGCTCATTTGCGCGAAAGGCAATGTGCTGCATGGCGAGGTTCTGTTCAAAGCGCATGAGATCCTGCTCGGTGCGCATCTCGCACACCTGCCCGATCACGGCGGTCTCCAGCGTCGCGCGCAGGAAGCTTGCCTCCTCCACCAGATCGTAGTCGATGAGGGCGATGGAGGTCTTCTTTTGCGGGATGATCTCCACAAGCTTCACCTTCTCCAGCTCCGACAGGGCCTCCCGAATGGGGGTGCGGGAGACGGAGAGAGCGGCGGACAGCTCGTTTTCGCTGATCTGACTGCCGGGCGGCAGCTCGAGGCCGACGATATTCTCTTTTAACACGCGCAGGGCATAGTTCTTTCCCGTCTCACGCGGGAGCGGTTGGGACAGTTTCACGGGGAGCCTCCGGAATGTGGCGCTCCGCCGGGGCGGAAACGCGCGGAATTTTTATGCGGCGACACCGTAGACCAGGTTCGGCAGCCACAGCACGGCCTGGGGGAAGAAGACCATGAACAGGATGACCAGCACCACGGCGGCGTAGAAGGGCCAGCCGTCGCGGAAGGTGTCCTGGATGGAGCAGCCCATGATATCGGAGGTGGCGTAGAGGGCCACGCCGACCGGCGGGGTCATGACGCCGAAGGTGACGGTGGTCATCATGATCATGCCAAAGACGACCTCGTCCACGCCCACGCTGCGCATGACAGGCAGCAGGATCGGGGTGAGGATCAGAGCGATGACGGTGGTCTCCATGAACATGCCGCAGATGAGCAGGAACAGGATCACAAGGCCCAGCAGCAGGTAGGGGTTGCTGGTGACCTGGACGAGGGAGTTTGCGATCGAGACGGTGATGTTGTCATACACGACGCCGTAGCCGAACACACCCGAGAAGGCGAGGATGATGGTGATGACGGTGATGTCCTTGACGGAGGAGCGCAGCGTGTCCATCATGGTCTTCCAGTTGAGCTCCTTGTAAATCACGATGCCCACAAACAGGGCGTAGGCGCAGGCAAAGGCGCCGGACTCGGTGGGGCTCATGATGCCGAAGCGGATCAGGAGAATCAGCAGGATGGGGAAGAGCATGGCCCAGATGCACTCAAAGAAGGTCTTGACAACGACCTTGAAGGGGGCGGCGTGCTCATGCTCGGGCTTGTAGCCGTACTTGCGGGCAGACCAGGTGACAGCCAGCATCAGCAGCACGCACATCAGGATACCGGGCACCCAGCCCGCCATGAAGAGACGGCCGATGGAGACCTCGCCCACGGTGCCGTAGATGATGAGGCCCATGGAGGGCGGGATGGTGGCGACAATCAGGCCGGAGATACCGTTGATGGCGGCGGACCAGCCCTTGCGGTAGCCGAGGCGGGTCATCTCGGGCCCGAGGATGCGGCACTCCATGGAGGCGTCCGCCACGGCCGAGCCGGACACGCCGCCCATGAGGGTGGACATGAGGCAGGAGACCTGGCCGATATTGCCGTACATGTGGCCGGTGCAGGCGTTGCAGAATTTGAGCAAGCGCTTGGTGATGCCGCAGGAGTTCATGAGGTTGCCCGCCAGGATGAACAGCGGGATGGCCAGCATGGTAAAGCTCTGGGAGGTGGAAATGGATTTCTGCACCAGCACGGTCATGGGCAGATCGCGCACCAGGAAGAAGGTGAAGCCCGAAAGACCGATGGAGAAGGCCACCGGCATGCCTGTCAGCAGCAGGACCAGAAAGACGACGATTGCAATATACATTATCCGATGTCCCTCGCTTTCTCGGTGGTGACGGCCTCGTCAGCCGGGGTCCGGATGCGCTTGACAAGGCTGATGGCGGTGGAGATGATCATCAGCAGCGAGCCCACCGGCACCGCCATCGTGACCCAGCTGTAGCTGATGCCGAGGGCCGCGATGCGGCGGCTCCAGCCCTGGGTGACCATGCGGGTGCCGTAGAATACCAGCACGCTCAAAAAGCCGATGATCAGGATCTTATAGAACACGTCCAGCCATTTCTGGACGGGCTTGGGGAATTTGCTGACCAGCAGGTCCACGCCGATGAGGCCCGAGCCGCGCACGGCGATGTCGCCGCCGATGAAGATGAGCCACGCGAAGGCAACCAGCGCCACGTCCTGCGCCCAGTTGAGCGGGTGCTTGATGGTGCGCATCAGGGCCGACACGAACACCAGCAGCGTCAGTCCCGCCAGCAGCACCAGCGCAAGCTGCTCCTCAAAGCGGCAGAATTTTTCATAAAACTTTTTCATACTCTCTGTTCCTTTGTATAAAGCGGCGCAGGACGGTTCACGCCCTGCGCCTAAAGTGTTTGTTCAGATTACGGCAAGGCGTTTCCTTACTGGAGGCCGGCTTCCTTGTAGAGGGCCTCACGCAGCTCGGTCCAGCCGAGAGCCTCGTAGGCGCTCTTGGCGGCGTCCTTGAAGACTTCCTTGTCGACCTCAACGATCTCCATACCGTTATCCTTCAGGGTCTGGATCAGGTCAGCCTGGGCGGCGATCACTTCCTGTGCGTTCTGGTAAGCGCACTCCTGGAAGTCCTTCTCCACGATCTCCTGGTACTCGGCGGGCAGCTTGTCGAACCAGGCCTGGCCGCAGACAACGAAGTTGAAGAGATTGATGTGCTCGGTCATGGAAGCGACCTCGCAGACCTCGTAGATCTTGGAGGAGACAGCGGAGGTGTTCTGAACCTCGCAGCCGTCGATGGCCTTGGTCTGGATGCCGTTGTAAACTTCGGACCAGGCGATGTTGTACGGGGTGGCGCCGAGGGCCTCAATGCTCTTGGAGTAGGGGGCAGCGCCGGGGGTGCGGATGACAACGCCCTTCAGGTCGGCGGGGGAGGTGAAGGCCTTGTGTCCCATGAAGGAGCGGGAGCCGTCGAAGTAGTTGTAGCACAGGGGGTGCAGGCCCTGCTTGTGCAGATCCTCGTCCCATGCCTTGAAGGTGTCGGTGCCCATGACCTTGACGCCGTCTTCATAATTGTCGACGAAGTAAGCCATGTTCAGGATGCCCATGTCGTTGACGTAGCTGGACATACGGCCGGCGTCGGTCAGGACGGCGATGCCCATGCCCTGCAGGGCCTGGTCGATCATGTCTTCCTCAGCGCCGAGCTGGCTGGAGGGGTAGATGGTGACGACGACGTGACCGTCGGTGTCGGCGAGGATCTTGTCCGCTGCGGCCTTCATGCCGGCGTAGATCATGGAGGTATCGGTCTGAGTGGTGGAGAGCTTGAGCTCATAGGTCTTGTCCGCTGCGAAGGCGCTCACGTTCAGCGCGAGGAGCAGGCACGTTACGAGAACCAGTGCAAGGATCTTTTTCATGTGTACAGCCTCCTTTAAAATTGCGGGGAGACGGCCCCGCCCCGAAGATACTTTTATTATAGAATCTGCGTACCGGCTTGTCTACTAGTAAACAAGATGAAAATATCCTGCAAAATTTGTGCACCGTGTATAAAACCCGTCCCGCCGCTTTTTCTCACGGCAGGACGGGTTGTACAATCATACGATTTTGAGGCAGACTTCGATCTCGCGGTCGAGGTGCTTGATAAACTCCCGCGCGTCGTCGAGGGAGCCGACAATACTGGCATAGTGGGTGGGGATGACGGTGTGGGGCCGCAGGGCGTTGACAAAGTCCGCCGCCTCCCGGGCGTTCATGGTGTAGGTGCCGCCGATGGGGACGAGGGCCATGTCGCACTGTACAGCCTCCCCTTCGGGGATACGGTCGGTGTCGCCGGCGATATAGATCTGGTGCGGGCCGATCTCCAGCACGTAGCCGAGCCAGCCTTTCTCCTTCGGGTGGTTGGGCTTGTTGGTGTTGTAGGCGGGCACACCCTCGATCTCAATGCCCAGGATGCCGAGGTTTTCCTCCGCCTCCAGCGTGCGAAGCTGTGCGGGAGCGATCCCCGCGTCCAGCGCCTCTTTCTTCATGGACAGCGGGCAGACATAGATGGTGTCAGCCTTGGCCGCCTTGCGGAAATCCTCGGGCGAGAAGTGGTCAAAGTGCGGGTGAGTAAAGAGAATGAGGTCGGCGTCGTGCCGCCCCTCTTTGAGCCGGAAGGGGTCAATGTAGGCGATAACCTTGTCGTCGATGCGGATGCTGCTGTGTTCGTTGATGGTGATGTTGTCAAGCATTTCATAGACCTCCCTGATCGTATGTCCATACAGCGGCGCGAAATCCGTTACGCCTCCGCTTCCCTTTTGATCCGATCTTTCCAGCACTTGTGGCACATGGCAATGTAGCGGTCATTGCCGCCCAGCAGTACCTGGCTGCCCTCCGTGACGATGTGACCCTGCTCGTCGATGCGGGCGTTGACGGTGGCCTTTCTCCCGCAGGCGCAGACGGTCTTGATCTCGGTCAGGGAATCGGCAAGCTCCATGAGCCGCCGGGCACCGGGGAAAAAGTGGGTCAAAAAGTCGGTGCGCAGGCCGAAGCAGAGTACCGGCAGATCCTCCTCGTCCACCAATGTGCGCAGGCCGTCGATCTGCTCCGGCGTGAAAAACTGAGCCTCATCGGCGATAATGACATCGTGCTTTCCGGCTGCGCGATAGGCGGAGATAATATCGTCCTCCGGGCCTATGACCTGAGCAGTCTCCTTTAAGCCGATGCGGCTCCGGATCACGTCCACGCCGTCGCGGGTGTCGGTGCCGGGCTTGATGAGCCAGACCGTCATGCCGAGCTCTTCGTAGTTGAATTTGGTGATGAGGGCCTGGGCGGACTTGGAGGAGCCCATCGCTCCGTATTTAAAATAGAGTTTAGACATTGTCACATTTCCCCTCCAGATGGGCGCGCACGCGCTCCATCAGAAGCTCCAGCGCCACCTTGTTGTGGCCGCCCTCGGGGACGATGATGTCCGCGTTGCGCTTGCTGGGCTCCACGTATTTTTCATGCATGGGCTTGACGGTGCTCAGGTACTGGTTGACCACGCTTTCAAGGCTCCTGCCGCGGTCCCGCACGTCACGCACGATGCGGCGCAGGATGCGCACGTCGGCGTCGGCGTCGACGAAGACCTTGATGTCCATCAGGCTGCAAAGCTCCCTGTTCTCGAAGATCAGGATACCCTCGACGATGATGACGCGGGCGGGCTTTACCGTGATGGTCTTCTCCGAGCGGTCGTGGATGGAGTAGTCGTAGACGGGGCAGACCACGCTGCGGCCCTTCTTGAGCGCCCGCACCGCCTCGATGAGCTGGTCGGTGTCGAAGGCGTCGGGCTGGTCGTAGTTGAGCTTGGCGCGTTCCTCGTAGGGCATGTTGTGGTGCGCCTTGTAGTAGTTGTCGTGATAGATGACGGAGACCTCATGCCCGAAGCGCTGCATGAGCTTGCGGGTGATGGTGGTTTTGCCGCTGCCGGTGCCGCCGGCAATGCCGATGACCATGACTTTGTCCATAGGTGACGATCCCCCTGTATCTGTTTTCTCCCCATTTTACCATATCCGGTGTAAGGTTTCAAGAATGTTTACAGCATACAGTGATTGACGAAAACAGAGCGTCGTGTTATAATTCACTTTAATTTTGAAACCAAAGGAGATGGAAGTCCTTTATGGATGACGGCAGTCGATTGCCGCTGATATTTGCGGTGCTGCTTCTTTTCTTCGCGTTCTTTTTCGCTGTGGCGGAGACGGCCTTTGCCTCCACGACCCGCGCGCGCATCCGCGTGGCGGAGGAGCGGGGCGACATGCGGGCCAAGGAGGCCCTGTATGTGCTGGACCACTTTGACCTCGCCATCAGCGCCATTCTGATCGGGACGAATATCGCCCACATCTCCATCGCCTCTCTTGTCACCCTCGCGGTCACGCGCCGCTACGGCCTGAATGCGGTGTCGGTCAGTACGCTTATCACCACGGGCGTGGTGTTCTACTTCGGCGAGATGCTCCCCAAGAGCCTCGCCAAGAAATTCAGCGACAAGCTGGCCCTGGCTACAGCCTCGCTGCTGGTGTTTTTCATGAAGCTCTTCCGGCCCGCCTCCCGGGTCCTGACCGCCATCGGCCAGGCGGCGGCGCGCCTTGCCCCCGGCGAGACGGAGAAGTCCGTCACCGAGGATGAGCTTTACGACATCATCGAAGACATGACCGAGGAGGGCAGCCTCGACGAGGAGCAGGGGGACCTCATCTCCTCCGCTTTGCAGTTCGGGGACGTGACGGTGGAAAACGTGCTCACCCCGCGCGTGGACCTCACGGCGCTGGACATGCACAGCAGCCATGAGCAGATCCTGGACACCATCAAGTCCTGCTCCCATTCGAGGCTCCCGGTCTACGAGGGCAGCATCGACAACATCGTGGGCATTCTGCAGATCCGCAAATACATCAAGGCCTACCTCCGCGAGGGGGAGAACCTGGACATCCAGCCCCTGCTGGACGACGTGTTCTTTGTCCACCAGTCCACCAAGATCGACGAGCTGTTGCCCGTCATGTCCAAGCGCAAGCACAACCTCGCCGTCGTCACTGACAATTACGGCGGCACGCTCGGCATCGTGACGGTGGAGGACATCGTCGAGGAGCTGGTGGGTGAGATCTGGGACGAGGACGACATCGTCGAGGAGCCCATCATCGAGATCTCCAAGGGCGTCTACGAGGTGGACGCGGACGAGTCGGTCAGCGACGTGTTCGAGCGCATAGGCTACGAGGACCCCGAGCAGAACGAGGAGCTCATCAATACCCTCATGGGCGAGTGGGCCTATGAGCAGTTCACCGCCATCCCCCAGCCGGGGGACTCCTTCACCTATCACCGCGTCTCCGTGACCGTGATGGGCATGGAGCACAACCGTATCTTAAAACTGCGCGTGACGCTGCTTCCCGAGGAAAAGGGAGGTGAGACGGCATGAGTGTCAGCATGATCATTCTCGGCATCCTGGTGCTCGTTTGCCTGTCGGCCTTCTTTTCCGGCGCGGAGATGGCCTATTCCTCCTGCAACCAGCTGCGCATGGAAAACCTCCGGGACGAGGGCTCGAGAAGGGCCGGCGTCGTGGTAGAGATCCTCAGGCATTTTGACACGGCTTTAAGCGCCATCCTCATCGGCAATAACCTCGTGAACATCGGCGCGTCGTCGCTGGTGTCGGTGCTGGTGATCCTGGTGTCCGGCAGCGACAGCCTTACCTGGGTGGGGACGCTGGTGCTCACCATCGTTATCATCATCTTCGGCGAGACCATCCCGAAAATCTGCGCCAAGCAGAGCGCGAACCGCTTTTCCCTGCGCTTTGCCTATGTGATCCGAGCCCTGACCATCGTGCTCATGCCGGTGATCTGGCTCGTGACGGGCCTCAACTGGCTGCTGACCTCCTGGATCAGGGAAAAGAAGGACGACAGCGGCGAGGAGGCCGTGGAGGAGCTGCACTCCATCATTGAGACCGCCGAGGACGAAGAGGTCCTGGACGAGGACCAGTCGGAGCTTGTGCGCTCCGCCATCGACTTTTCCGAGATCTCCGCCATGGAGGTCATGACCGCCCGCGTGGACGTGGTGGCCCTGGACATCGAGGACAGCTGGGAGGAGATCCTGAACCAGGTGGAAAAGGCGTCCTTCTCGCGCCTGCCGGTCTATGAGGGCAGCATCGACAACATCATCGGCGTTCTGTACCTCAACCGCTTCCTCAAGGCCGTGGCCGACGGGGGCAAGACCGATATCCGCAGCCTGCTCATGCCGACCTGCTACATCTACAAGACCATGAAGCTGCCCGCCGTTTTGAACCAGCTTCGCAGGGCGAGACAGCACCTCGCGGTGGTGACCGACGAATACGGCGGCACCCTGGGCGTTCTCTCCATGGAGGACGTGCTGGAGCAGATCGTGGGCGACATTTGGGACGACAACGACGAGGTGGAGCCAGAGGTCGTAAAGCGCACCGAGGGCGAGTACGAGCTGGACGGTGCGATGATGCTCTATGAGATGGAGGAACTGCTGGGCCTTCCCGAGGACAGCATCGAGGCCGAGAGCAACACCGTCGGCGGCTGGACTATCGAGTGCTTCGGCGGCTTCCCGCAGGTGGGCGACAGCTTTGAAAAGCAGGGCCTCAAGGTGACAGTCCTGGAGATGTCCGACGGCCGCCGCGTGGACAAGGTACTTGTCAAGCGTGTCGAGCCCGAGGAGAAAAAGGAAACGTAAAAAATCCCATAACGTACAGAAACGGTGAAACCGCATGACCTGCGATTTCACCGTTTTTGTGCGCCCGGCGAGCGCGGGGTCTAAAGGGTGAAAGTCCCGAGATCGCCCGGCAGCGGGAAGGTCATAGTCAAAGCCAAGGGTGTCCGCCGTGAGGCGGAATTTGAAGGAAGGCGGCGGCAAAACTCTGGCCCGACGAACAGAAATCATGTCAGGCCGCAAGCGAGGGTAAGACTGCCAACCAAGTTGAAGCACAATAGCTGCACGGAATCGCTTGCGGTAAACATGGCGGGTATAAGAGTGAAAGAATGTGTGAGTACCCGGGGAGGTCTCACAGGCGGCATGAAGTAGACGTCATTCGAAAAAAATGCCGTAGTAACAACGAACTGTGATAAGTCAGCAGAGGCCATAGTACCTCAAAAAACGGTATCAAGCGTCAGGCGGCGTAAAAATTCTTTCCGCTGTATAAACTCAGCGCTGCGCTTTTGCAAGCTTTCGGGCCTTGAGCTCCTGCGGACGGATCGGGTCAAGACGGCGCATGACACGCGTGTAAAGGATCAGGAGCACGCCGTCGGCAAAGAGCCAGGCGACGGGATTGGCATAGCAGACGGCGGTGAAGCCGAGACTGCTCACAAGACCGAAGGAGACCAGGGCGCGGGCAATCAGCTCGGACACGCCCGCCATCATGGCCTGATTGGAATAGCCCATGCCCTGCAGGCCGTTGCGGAAAATGAAGATCACCGCAAGCATCGGATAAAACACGCTCTGGATGACCAGGTACTTCTGCACATCCTGGAGGATCATGACCTCGCTGGGGCTGACAAACAGTGTCGCCATGCTGCGCCCGGCGCTGTAGTTGAACACAAAGGCGAGCGCGCAGTAGATCATCGCCGTGGCCGTCGTGCTCCAGATCCCGCGGCGGATGCGGGCATACTGCCCCGCGCCCAGGTTCTGACCGCAGTAGGTGGCCATGGCGATGCCGCAGGTCTCCAGGGGAGCCGCGACCACATTGTGTACCTTTGACGCGGCGGAAACTGCCGCCACGGCCTGAGCGCCCAGCCCGTTCACCGCGCCCTGCAGGATGATGGCGCCCACGGCGGTAATGGCAAACTGCAGGCCCATGGGTATGCCGATGGCGGCCATGTAGCAGATGCGCTTCCAGTCGGGCTTCATGTCGTCGTGGTGCAGATTCAGCACCGGGATCTTCTTCGCCATGTAGACAAGGCACGCAATGCCGGAGGCGAGCTGCGAAAGCACGGTGGCCCAGGCAGCGCCCTCCACACCGCAGTGCAGATACTTCATGAACACGATGTCAAGGATCACGTTCACGACTGCCGCGGCAATCAGAAAGTGCAGCGGCGTGCGGCTGTCGCCCAGGGAGCGCAGCACGGCGGAGCTCAGATTGTAAAGCATGGTCGCGCCAACGCCCATGAAGACGATGAAGATGTAGCGGTACGCGTCGTCAAAGATCTCCGCCGGGGTGTTCATCAGCCGGAGCAGATCATCGGTCCAGAAAAAGCAGATCAGGCGGATGATCGCCGTGATGCCGAAGCCCAGCCACACAAGCTGCGCCGTGCGCCGGCGGACACTCTCCAGATCCCCGGCGCCGAAGCTCTGGGCAATGGGGATGGCGAGACCGGAACAGCTGCCGGTCGCAAAGCCGAGGATCAGAAAGCTCAAAGCGCCCGTGGTGCCGACCGCCGCGAAGGCGTTCAGGCCGAGGATGCGGCCGACCAGGATGCTGTCGGCCAGATTATAAAATTGCTGAAACAGGTTTCCGATCAGAAGCGGCACGCAAAAGCGCAGGATGCTCTTCAGCGGCGAACCCGTGGTCATGTCTCTTGTCATTTTCATTCAACCTTTCAAAGCTGAGGATTGGGGCATGCGGAGGAGTTTGCTGCCCCCAGCTTTTGAGCCATCATTTTAGTCTTTTGCTTTAAAAATGCAAGAGGTAAACTGACCAAAAACTTGTGCACAGCGCACAAGAAGAGACTCTGATTTTTGTCGAAGTTCACGAAATCAAAAACAATAGTGTGACGAAATCCGGGCGGCGCCGTCCGCCTGGGTCTTCTCCGGGTTATGTCCGCCGGGCACTGTCACGTCTCTGTGAATAATGCGATCTTTTTTTGCGAAAAGCATAGTTATGTAAACTACTTTTTGTGAAATACCCATAAAAACCTTATAAAATGTCCAGATAAGAACATTGACAAATGACCTGTGTCAGACTATACTTTTTTCAGCATGATCCCGCATGAGCGGGATACCAGAAAAAAGAAGATTTCAAGGAGGAACAAGCATGAAAAGAACACTTTCCGCAATCCTCGCCTTTGCACTGGTGTGCACTCTCGTTCTGGGCTGCGGCCAGGCCTTTGCCTTCGCCGATGACAAGCCCGTCACCATCCGTCTGGGCAACTTCAACGCCAACGGCGAGCCCGGCCAGGCGGCTTCCCTGAAGTTTGCAGAGCTGGCAAACGAGTACTCCGGCGGCACCATCACCGTCGAGGTGCACAACAACTCCGAGTTCGGCAACGCCCCCGAGATGGCGGAGCAGGTTTCCATCGGCGCCATCGACGCCTGCCTGATCTGCGAGGCTACCCTCGGCGAGTACGACAGCCGCTACCACCTCGTCGCCATGCCTTACCTCTACGACGACTACGCCCATGCCTACCGCGTGGTTGACGGCGAGTTCAAGGATTGGGTCAACGACGGCACGCTCGAGTCCAAGGGCATCCACGATGTCGGCAGCTGGGAGTATGGCTTCCGCAGCCTGACCAACTCCAAGGTCCCCGTTGAGCATCCCGATCAGGTCAAGGGCCTGCTCATCCGTACCCCGTCCGAGCAGCAGCTCATCTTCTGCATGGAAGCTCTGGGTGCCAACGTCCAGCAGGTCGCCTTCAGCGAGCTGATCCCCGCCCTCAAGCAGAAGACCGTCGACGGCCAGGAGAACCCCATCTCCACCATTTACAACAACTCCCTCTGGGAGTGCGAGCAGAAGTACCTCACCCTCACCAGACACGAGTGGGAGTCCATGAACCTCTGCATCAACAACAGACTCTGGGAGAAGCTGAGCGACACCCAGCGCGAGGCCATCGAGAAGGCTTCCGCCGAAGCTTCCGCCTTCATGCGTCAGACCGTCCAGGATTCCGAGGCTGATTACCTTGAGAAGCTGGCTGCCGAAGGCATGCAGATCATCGAGGTCAACATCGACGAATTCCGCGAGAACATGCAGTATGCGTACGACAAGATGGTTTCCACCGGCGCCGTGACGCAGGAGCAGGTTGACCGCATGATGGAGATCGTCGAAAACGCTCGTCAGTAAAACGTTTCCCGCCCTCGGGCAGTGACGTTATTTTGCAATAGCATAGCTTGTGACAGCATCTTTCGGATCCCCTCATGCGGGCTAAGGAGGATGCTGTCTTTATAAAAGGAGATAGTCTGATGATCGCATTGATTACCTGCGTTGTGCTGATCGGGCTGATGCTTCTCGGCGTACCGGTATGTGCGGCCATGGGCGGCACGGCGGCGGCGATGTTTGCAAGCCTCGGCTACGGCAATATCCTGGCCGTCATGGCACAGCGTATCTATAACGGCACCACCAGCTTCACCATGCTGGCCATCCCGTTTTTCATCCTCGCCGGCAACCTCATGAACACCGGCGGTATCACCGACCGAATCTTTAACTTTGCCAAGGCCATGGTCGGCCACTGGCCCGGCGGCCTGGGCCAGGTGAACATTGTCTCCTCCGTCATCTTCTCCGGCATGTCCGGCGCGGCGGTCGCGGACGCGGCGGGCCTCGGCATGATCGAGATGAAGGCCATGGACGACGCCGGTTTCCCCCACCGCTTCAGTGCCGGCATCACGGCGGGCTCTTCGACCATCGGCCCCGTCATTCCGCCTTCCATTGCCTTCGTCGTCTACTCCAGCTGCGCTACCGAGGCCTCCGTCAGCAAGCTCTTCGCGGCGGGCTTCATCCCCGGCTTCATGATGGCCGTGGCCATGGGCGTGTGGGTCTACTACACCAGCGTCAAGCACCACTACCCCATCGAGCCCAAGATGCCCTGGAGTATCCGCTGGAAATACTTCGTCAACGCCATCCCCAGCCTGATGACCATCGTCATCATTGTCGGCGGCATCTGGAGCGGCTGGTTCACCGCCACCGAGGCTTCCATCGTCGCCTGCTTCTACGCCCTGTTCTTAAGCTGCGTCGTGTACCGCGAGGTCAAGTTCAAGGACCTGTTCAAGATCGTGTATGACAGCATCGTCACGAGCTGCAAGACCCTCTTCATTATCGCGATCGCAAACTTCCTGGCCTACTTCATGACCCACCAGCGCGTGCCGAACCAGGTCATCGAGGGCATGCTCTCCATCACCGCGAACCCCACCGCGCTCATTCTGATGATCATCTTCATCCTGCTCATCCTCGGCATGTTCCTCGAGGGCACGGCGGTCATCCTGATCGTCGCCCCCATCTTCCTGCCGATCATCGCCCAGATGGGCATGAGCCAGCTGCAGTTCGGCGTGATCATGGTGCTGGCCTCCATGATCGGCCTGCTGACGCCGCCGGTGGGCATGAGTCTGTACGCGGTCTCGTCGGTGACAGATGTGCCAATGCTGGAACTTTCAAAAGAAGTTATCCCATACGTAATTGGTATCATAATCGTCCTGCTGCTGTGTACGTTCATCCCGCCCTTGTGTACATGGCTGCCGTCCATACTGGTTTAGGAGGGGGCTGCCATGGAGTTTCTGAAAAAGCTTGACAAGATCGTCGCGCAGGTGCTGAAGATCGTCGTGGTGGCCTGCCTGGCTCTCATCGCGATCATCCTGATGTTCCGCGTCATCATCCGCTTCACACCCATCAACCTCTCCCTGTCCTGGACGGACGAGGTGGTCGAGTGGAGCATGGCCTACATGATCTTCCTCACAAGCGCCCTCATCATGCGCGACGGCGCTCACTTCCGGGTCGATCTTCTGCAGCAGAAATTCAAGGACACCAAATTCATCCGCATCCTGAACTTCTGCATCACGATCTTCAACGCGGCGTTCTTTGGCGTGTTCTTCTATTATGCGTGGGAGCTGTTCAGCAAGGCCCAGGCCCCGACCATCATCCTGCGCGCCCCGCGTCAGGTGCCTTATGCCAGCATCGTCATCGGCGGTCTGCTGATGTTCATCTACAGCATCCGTGATATCGTCGTGGCGTACAAAGAGCTGCGCGGCGGCAAGAGCTGAGACATGGGAGGCATACATTTATGGATATGATGGAAGTACTGCGCACGAGACGCACATTCCGGGCTTTTACACAGGAGCCGGTGCCCCGGGAGGTCGTTCAGGACATCCTCGAGGCTGCGCGGCTTGCCAACTGCGGCGCCAACCGCCAGAGCCTGCGCTTTGTCGTGGCGCAGAAGACCGAGGACGTGGCGAAGCTCTGCGAGCTGACCAAATGGGCGGCCGCCATCCCGAACGGGGCCGGTACCCCGGCGCCGGAGCAGCGCCC
>CADBYZ010000043.1 GCA_902799075.1 Oscillospiraceae bacterium
AAAGGCCTCGATCAGATCCGCCGCCCGGGCCTCGGGGTGCTCGTTCAGATACTTGATGCCCTTGAGTGCGTTCGTCATGAACTTGACCTTGATGCCGTAAGCCTCCAGGCGTTTGATACCCAGTTCCCGCTGATGATTTGCAAAGTCCTCGCCCAGCATGCCGCTGGAGAGGCTTACAACGCCGATCGCTTTGATCTTCATGTCATTTTCTCCTGTTTGACCTTGTGGTCGATGACGTGGCGGGAGGCAAGCTCCCTGTGCACATCCTCGACGCTGATCCCGGCCTCGACCATCAGCACCATCACATGGTAGGCAAGGTCCGCGATTTCGTACACGGTCTCCCTCTTGTCTTCGGCTTTGGCGGCGATGATGACCTCGGTGCACTCCTCGCCCACCTTCTTGAGGATTTTATCAAGGCCCTTGTTGAAGAGATAGCTGGTGTAGGACCCCTCGGGCATGTCGCGCTTGCGGCCCTCGAGCAGCTTGTACAGGCCCTCAAGTGAGAACTCGCTGCGGCTGTCGCTGTGCCAGACGGGGTTTTCAAAGCAGGAGAAGGTGCCGAGGTGGCAGGCGGGGCCGTCCGGCTCCACGACCACGACGAGGGCGTCCCTGTCGCAGTCGGCGGTGATGGAGACGATGTGCTGGTAATTGCCGCTGGTCTCTCCCTTGAGCCACAGCTCCTGCCTTGAGCGCGACCAGAAGCAGGTCAGCTCCTTTTCCATGGAGATCTTGAGGCTCTCCCTGTTCATGTAGGCCACCGTCAGTACCCGTTTGGTGACGGAATCCACCACCACGGCGGGGATCAGGCCTTTTTCGTCGAATTTGAGTTCATCAATATTTATCATGTTCATACCTCTCTGACGGGGATATTGTTGGCCTTGAGCGCGGCCTTGAGGTCGGGGATCGTGACCTCGCCGAAGTGGAAGATGGAGGCGGCAAGGCCCGCGTCCACCTTGGGGAGTGTTTTGAAGAGCGTGACAAAATCGTCGATGCCGCCCGCGCCGCCGGAGGCGATCACCGGGACGGAGACAGCATTGCACACCGCGTCCAGCATTTCAAGGTCGAAGCCCTGTTTGACTCCGTCGGTGTCGATGGAGTTTAACACGATCTCGCCCGCGCCGCGCTCCACGCCCTTTTTGATCCAGGCGATGGCCTCCATGCCGGTGTCCTCGCGCCCGCCTTTTGCAAAGACGTGGAACACGCCGCCCACGCGCTTGACATCCGCCGACAGCACCACGCACTGATTGCCGTAGCGTTTGGCGGCCTCGAAGATTAACGAGGGGTCCCGGATCGCGCCGGAGTTGACGCTGACCTTGTCCGCCCCGCATTTGAGCACACGGTCGAAATCGTCGAGCGTATTGATGCCGCCGCCCACGGTGAGGGGGATGAAGATGGTGCGGGCCACCTCGGTCAGCACGTCGGTAAAGAGCCTCCGCCCCTCGGCGGAGGCGGTGATGTCATAGAAGACCAGCTCGTCGGCTCCGCTGTCACTGTAATATCTCCCCAGCTCCACGGGGGAGGACAGGTCCCGCAGGCCCCGAAAATTGACCCCCTTGACCACGCGGCCGTCGCGCACATCGAGGCAGGGGATGATTCGTTTGGTAATCATTTCGCCGCCTCCAATGCATCCTTTAAGTCTATGGCCCCGGTATAGTACGCCTTGCCGATGATGGCCCCGTAGAGGTCCAGCATGCGCAGGGCTCTGATGTCGTCAACGGACGACACGCCCCCGGAGGCCACGAGGTTGAGGCTGAACGCTTTGGAAAGCTCGCCGTACAGTGCCCGATTGGTGCCCTGCATGGCCCCGTCCCTGGAGATGTCGGTGCATATCACCGTCTGCACACCGAGGCTTTGCAGCTCCCGGCAGAAGTCGAAGGCGTCAAGCTCTGACTTTTCCGTCCAGCCGCGGATGGCGACTTTTCCGTCCCTGATGTCCACGCCCACGGCGATTTTCTCTTTATACGTCTCCACCGCCCCGCGCAGAAAGACGGGATCGGTGACGGCGGCGGTGCCGAGGATGACGCGGTCAATGCCGGCGTTTAAGTAGCGCTCCACCACTTCCATGCTGCGTACCCCGCCGCCGACCTCGATAAAGAGCGGCGCGGCGGCGCGGATGCGTTTGATGGTTTCCAGGTTCGGGGTCTCCCCGTTCTTCGCGCCCTCAAGGTCTACCAGGTGCAGGCACCCGGCACCGGCCTTATGAAACGCCTCGGCGATCTCCGGCGGGTTTTCGCTGTAGACGGTCATCTGCGCGTAGTCGCCCTTATACAGGCGCACGGCCTTGCCGTCGTATAAATCTATCGCGGGAAAGATCAGCATATGGTTTCCTCCTCGCAGAAGGCCCGCAGGATATTCAGCCCCACCCTGCCGCTCTTTTCCGGGTGGAACTGGCAGCCGCAGACATTATCCCGCTGCACGGCGGCGGTGAGCAGGGCGCCGTATTCGGCGTTGGCAATCACGCTGTCGGCACAGTCGGCGGCGTAGAACGAATGTACAAAATACACACAGTCCCCCTCTTTGATGTAGCGGAAGAGGGGGCTTTTGTTTTCGGTAAAGCGCAGGGCGTTCCAGCCGATGTGCGGGATCTTGCAGTCCGCCGGGATGACGTCCGCAATGGGCCGCACCTCGCCGGGGATGAGGCCGAGGCCCGCGTGCTCACCGTACTCGAAGCCCCGGTCGAACAAAAGCTGCATGCCGAGACAGATGCCCATGAGGGGTTTGCCGTTTTTTGCCTCGTCCACGATCACCGCGTCAAGCCCCGTTGCCCGCAGCTTGTCGGCGGCGTCCCCGAAGGCCCCGACGCCGGGCAGGAGGATCTTGTCCGCTTTTCTGAGCGTGTCCGCCTCCCCGGTCACGACGGCCTCCGCCCCGATGGCGGCGAGGGAGCTTTTGAGGGAAAAGAGGTTCCCCACGCCGTAGTCCACAATGGCGATCATCCCAGGACCCCCTTGGTGGAGGGCAGCTCGTCTGAGCAGGCGGGGTCGATGGCGACGGCCTTGCGCAGCGACCGTGCAAAGGATTTGAAGCAGCCTTCGATGATGTGGTGGCTGTTCTTCCCGGCCAGCTCTTTGATGTGGAGCGTAATGCCCGCATTCATGCAGAAGGCGGTGAAAAACTCCTCCACAAGCTCCGTATCGAAGGTGCCCACCTTTTCCGTCGGGATGGGCAGGTCGAAGCACAGAAAGCTCCGGCCCGACACATCCACCGCCGTCAGGATCAAAGCCTCGTCCATGGGGAGCGTCGTGTCGCCGTAGCGGACGATGCCGCGCTTGTCGCCCAGGGCCTCCTTCACCGCGCGGCCGAGACAGATGCCGATATCCTCTGTGCTGTGGTGATCGTCCACGCCGGTGTCGCCCACGCACCTGAGCGCCAGGTCAAAGCGCCCGTGGCGGGCAAAGAGCGTGAGCATGTGATCGAGAAAGCCGACGCCGGAGTCGACACTGCTCTCCCCTGTCCCGTCCAGGTTCAGGGTGAGGGAGATATCCGTCTCGGCGGTCTTGCGGCTGATTGTGGCGCTTCTCATCTCTGTTCCTCCAGAATCTCCCGGACATTTTTGAGGAAAATGTCCATCTGCTCCCTGGTGCCGATGGTGATGCGGCTCCATTCCTCGATGCCCGGCTGGGCAAAGTGGCGGATCAGCACGCCGCGCTCCTTGAGCTTTAAGTACAGCTCTTTGCCGCCGATCTTCTCCGCCCTCGCAAAGATGAAATTCGACGAGGAGGGCAGCACCTCAAAGCCCAGCTTTTCAAGCGCCGCCGTGGTGTAGGCGCGGTTATCCATGATGGTGCGGCAGTTTGCTCTTGTGGTCTCCTCGTCCAGCAGCACGCCGAGGCCGACAGCCAGGGTCATGGAGTTTACGTTATAGGGGTTGATGGAATACTTGATGGCGTTGAGGTCGGCAATCAGCGCCTTGCTGCCCGCGGCAAAGCCCAGGCGCGCGCCTGCCATGGAGCGCGACTTGGAGAAGGTCTGCACCACCAGGAGGTTCTCATAGTCCTGAATCAGCGGGATGCAGGTCTCGCCGCCGAAGTCCACATAGGCCTCGTCGATGACCACTACGCTGTCGGGGTTGTGCTTTATCCTCCGGCGCGATGGTAAAGTCCGCCCGCAGGGGGATGGTAGTATAAGGGACATGGTTCAGGTCCGCGTAGACGGGGTAAAAGCCGTAGCTGATGCTGGGGAAGGCGGCCTGCCTTCTGTCGTCGCAGAAGGCCATGAAGGAGAAGTTCAGAAGCTCGTCCGAGCCGTTGCCGAGGATAATGTTGTCAGCGTCGATGCCATGGAGCTCGGCAAGCCGGGAGCGCAGGTCGATGCACTGAATCTCCGGATACAGGTTCAGAGGCCGCAGATGCTCCCGCGCGAAGGCCATGGCCTTTTCCGACGGCGGGAAGGGGCACTCGTTAGTGTTTAATTTCGTGACGTTCAGCACCTTCGGCTGCTCGCCGGGGGTGTAGGGGACGAGATCCTTGTATTTGTAGCTGAAAAAGCGGCTCATGTGTCTTCCTCCAATCGAATCAGAGCGCTGCGCGCGTGGCCGTCCAGGCCCTCCTTGTACGCAAAGCGCGCGATCTCCGGCGCAAGCTTCTTGAAGGCCTCCGCCGGGTAATAGGTGTACTGGATCTTTTTGACGAAATCGTCCACCCCGAGGGGGCTTCCGAAGCGTGCGGTGCCGGTGGTGGGCAGGGTGTGGTTCGTGCCGCCGAGATAGTCCCCCAGCGGCTCCGGGCAGTTTTTCCCGAGGAAGACAGAGCCCGCGTTTTTCACGTCGTCCAGATAATCAAAGGGATTATCCACAAAGATTTCCAGATGCTCCGGGGCGACGGCGTTGGCGATCTCCATGCCGCGCCTGAGGTTAGCGGCGATGATGATTTTCCCGTTATCCTCAATCGAAGGCCGGGCGATGCTCTCGCGCGGGAGTTTTGATAACTGCTCTTCGATCTCCGCCTGTACCGCATACGCAAGCTTCTCGCTGTCCGTCACCAGCACGCAGCAGCTCAGGACATCGTGCTCGGCCTGGGCCAGCATGTCCGCCGCCACATGGGTAGGCTTTGCGGTCTTATCCGCCAGCACCAGCACCTCACTGGGCCCGGCGATCGTGTCGATGGCCACCTGGCCGTAGACCTGGCGCTTGGCTTCGGCGACGTAGGCGTTGCCGGGGCCGACGATCTTGTCCACCCGCGGGATGCTTTCTGTCCCGTAGGCCATGGCGGCCACGGCCTGCGCGCCGCCGACCTTGTAGATCCTCGTGACCCCCGCGATCTGCGCCGCCGCGAGGATGGCCGCATTCACCTTGCCATCCCTACCGCAGGGGGTGCACATGACGATCTCCTTACAGCCCGCGATCTTGGCGGGTACCGCGTCCATCATCACCGTGGAGGGGTAGGGCGCCGTGCCGCCGGGGACATAGAGCCCCGCCTTCTCGATCGGCAGCAGCTTCTGGCCCATCACCACGCCGCCGGGGCGGGTAAAGGAATAGCTCTGCCTGAGCTGCTTTTCGTGGTACTCGCGGATATTGCGCTCGGCAAGACGCAGGGTGTCGAGAAATTCCGGCTCGGTCCGGGCCATGGCCTCCGCGATCTCGGCCTCCGATACCAGCATGGTGTCAAGCCTTGCGCCGTCAAACTTTTCGGTATACTTCAAAACCGCCCTGTCGCCGTTTTCGCGCACGTCCTTGAGGATGCCCGCGACCACGCCGGACACGTCCACCTTCGGGGCGTTTCTTTTTAAAAGCTCCTCGTCCCGGAGCTCGCCGTCCTGATAAATTCGGATCATGCTGTTGCCTCCTTCGCCAGTGCCCGGGTCAGCTCCTCGATCCGGGTCTTGTAAAATACGAAGCTTGCCTTGTTGGCAATGAGCCGCGCGCTGATGGGGACGATGGTCTCCAGCACGGCAAGATTGTTTTCCTTAAGTGTGGTGCCCGTCTCCACGATGTCCACGATCACGTCGGACAGGCCCAGAATGGGCGCAAGCTCGATGGAGCCGTTGAGGCCGATCACGTCGATGTCCCGGCCTGTGGACGTATAGTAATCGGTGGCGATATGAGAAAACTTGGTCGCCACGCGCAAGGTCCGGGCGGGATCGTCCCGAAAGTCCTTCGGCCCCGCCACGCACATGCGGCATTTGCCGACATTCAGGTCCAGAAGCTCGTACACGTCGGGCCGGTACTCGAGCAGGATGTCCTTGCCCGCGACCCCGATGTCCGCGGCGCCCCGCGCGACATAGATCGCCACGTCCGAGGGCTTGACCCAGAAGTAGCGGATGCCGAGGGCCTCGTTTTCAAAAAAGAGCTTGCGGTTTTCCTCATGGATGGACGGGCACTCAAAGCCCGCCCGCTCGAACATGCCGTAGACCTTCTCGCCGAGCCGCCCCTTGGGAAGCGCGATATTAAGCATGGGCGCCCACCTCCAGTCGTTCCAGCTTGTCGAGATAGCAGGCAAAGCCGATGGCGCGGCCGGGCTTTCCCATGCGGTGCAGGAGCCGGTCATACACGCCGCCGGACAGCACGCTCGACGGCACGCCGCGCACATAGCCCTGGAAGGCCAGAGCATTATAATAGCGCATGTCGCCGAGTATAGAGAAGTCGAGGCTCACGCGCCCCTGCTCCTCGGGCGGCAGTGCACCGGCAAAGCGCTTTGCTTCCTCCATCGCTGCCTCCGGGCACCCGACGGCCCCGAGCGCTTCCGGCGCCTCCGACGGCGCGGCGGTACAGAGCGTGAGACCGGCGATGCGCTGCGCGTCCTGCGGCGTCACTCCGGCGTCTGCGCACACGGCCTTCAGCTCGTGCACGTTCTTCTCACCCATGCAGCGGAGCACATCCCGCCGGGCATCGCCTTGAAGCTGCGCCAGATCCAGCACATGCTCCACAATGCCGAGCAGCGACACACAGAGCCGATAGTCCGGTGAAATCAGCCCGAGGCTCTCCAGCGCAAGATCCAGAACTTCGGCGGTGCCGGGATCATCCCGGGCGCCCAGGCACTCCACGCCGGTCTGCCGGATCTCCCGGAAGGACCCGGCACTCTCGGACACGCGGTAGACGTTCTCGTCATAATAGAATTTCTGCACCTCTTCCGCCGCAGGCCGCCAGGCGCGCACGATGGAGAGCGTCACATCGGGCTTTAAGGCCATGAGCTTTCCGTTTGTGTCGGTAAAGGTAATGACCTGGGGCGAGCGCAGAAAATCCTTGTTTTTCATGTAAAGCTCGTATTCCTCGAACCTGCTCATGCGGTAGGGCGCAAAGCCCCGCCGGTGATAGAGCGAGCGGAGGGCAAAGCTGATCTTCTCCTCGTTGGTGAGGACAGCGGTATCAATGGTCATGGGTGCCTCCGGAAAATCTGTCTGGTTGCTTTAGCATATTAGCACGTTATCTGATTAAAGTAAAGTCTTTTTTGAAGACAGCTTATTATAACAGAAGCGAGGATACGCGGGAAGGGGGATTTTCTTACAGTTTCTTCTGGTAATACTTCAAGGCTGTCGGGATGGGGCAGTCGCGCCGGATCTCCTCCGGGGTCTTCCAGACAAAGCCCGGCAGCTCCCGCGAAAGCTCCGCGCGGTAGCCCTGCATGTGCCACTCCACATGGGTGAAGACATGCTTTGCCTCGCCGCAGGGCTCGATGCCGCGTACTTCCCCGCCGAGGGCGATCACAGTCTCCCGCGCCTGCGCCTCGTCCAGTGCGCCGTCGAGGTTTGGAAACTCCCACAGGCCCGCGAGCAGGCCCTTCCCTTCCCGCTTGCGCACGGCGTACCGGTCCCTGCATTTGAGCAGCAGCACTGTTCGCTGCTCAATGCGCCGCTCCCTCGGCGGGCTCTTGACCGGGTAGCGATCCGTCTCGCCGTTCTGGCAGGCCCGGCACAGGGCGTTCATCGGGCAAGCCTCACATTTCGGCGTGGTGTTCGGCAGACAGACGGTCTCCCCCAGTTCCATGATGCCCTCGGTCAGCAGGCCCGCCCGCTCCCCGCGCGGGTAGCAGGCGCGCAGGAGGGACGCGATATCCGCGCGGGTCTTGGGCAGCATGATGTTGTCCGCCCTTGCCAACGCCCTTGTCATCACCCGCAGGACATTGCCGTCCACAGCCGGCTCCGGCTCGCCATACGCGATCGACGCAATAGCCCCGGCAGTGTAGTCCCCGATGCCGGGGAGCGTTTTCAGCCGGGCCGCCTCCCGCGGCAGTTCGCCGCCGAAGTCCGCCATCACCCGCCGCGCCGCCTTTTGGAGATTTCGCGCCCGGCTGTAATAGCCCAGCCCTTCCCAGAGTTTTAATAATTGATCCTCTTCGACTTCTGCGAGTGCCCGGATGTCGGGCAGGGCCTCCAGGAAGCGCGCATAATATGGGATCACGGCCTCGATGCGCGTCTGCTGGAGCATAATCTCCGACACCCACACATGGTAGGGCGTGGGCGAGAGCCGCCAGGGCAGCGGTCGGCGCACAGAGGCGCACCAGTCGATAAGCTTTTGGGCACAGGCATTTGTCAGCGCTTCGTCGGTCATTGTGTTCACTCCCAAAAAACGGGGACGGCTTTCGCCGTCCCCGTCAATTCGTATCACAGCTTTTCAAAGCCGCCCTCGTCCACTGCCGGATCGTCGATCTTCTTCGGCGGCAGGTTCTCGAGATTGCGCACCAGGATCCAGGTATACAGCAGCAGCATCCCCGCCGAGGCAAGGAGGATCAGCTGCATGCCCATGTAGCGCTCATCGGCCAGGGCCATGATGCACATCATCGTGCCCATCATCGCGCCGAACAGAGCGTTATACTGCTTTTCCACATGGAAGGCAAAGCAGCCCACACGGAAAAAGCCCATCATGGCGAACATGATCGTCACAAGCTCCACCGCGAAGCTCCAGACCACGCTGTTAAGCTGGTTGCGCACATAGCTGAGGATCAGCCACACCGCGTACATCAGCACCGGCAGCATCGACCCGATGCGCACCAGGGTCTGGTGCTCAAAGGTCTCGTAGTTTGCCTGGCCCAGCACCAGCGGGAAGGCAAGCCCGGACAGGGCCGCAAGCAGGCACAGCACGCGGATCATGTCCGCATTTGTGTCGGTCTCCGTGGTCATCATCAGTACCACCGCGCCCGCGATCATCACAAGCCCGGCAAGCCAGCGCAGGATCGCAAAGATTTTGCCCGGGTTATACAACGCCTTGCAGAAGTCCTTCGGCGGGGCCAGGCGCTTGTCCTGCATGGAGCGGATGAAGTGCCGGAACACCAGCGCGGAGGCGATGACCATCGCCGGGACCAGGAGATTGAAGAAGCTGCGCTCGTTCAGGCCGTTTTCGTCAAAGGCGAGCTGATCCTGCAGCCAGCGGAAGAACACGCCGAATGCGCCCGCACCGGCCACATAGCAGCAGATTTCCAGAGGTTTTTTATACATAAGCCGTATCTCGATTCCATAAAATGATTGTGTAATGCTCGTAGCTGTGCAATTATATCCCCTTTATGGCGTTCCGTCAAGTAAACGGATTTAAATAGTGTGGAGTTTGGGGAAAGTGAAACGTGAAACGTGGAAAGTGAAGTTGTTGCTGGTTGTCGTTTCCGTGACGGTTTTGGCTGTGCTGCGAAGCGGGTATTCTGCCCCGCCGGTCCCCTCCCCTGCCGCCGAGACCGTTCAGGTGCGCGTAAAGCATGGAGATATGGTCGTCACCGGGCCGCTGGAGGAGTATCTGGTGGGCGTGGTGGCGGCGGAGATGCCCGCGGATTTTGCGCCGGAGGCCCTGCGCGCCCAGGCTGTCGCCGCGCGAACCTACACGCTCTACTGCATGCGCTCGGGAAAGCACGCGGACGCGGACGTCTGCACGGACTATCACTGCTGTCAGGCCTGGAAGAGCGTGGAGGACACGGAGAAGCCTGCGCCCATACGGGACGCGGTTTATTTCACCGCCGGAGAGTATCTGCAGTTTGCGGGGCAGGCGGCCTTCACCGCGTTTCACTCCTCCTCGCCGGGCTTCACCGAAGCCTGCGGCGCGATCTGGAGCGAGCTGCCCTATCTGGTAAGCGTGTCAAGTCCCGAGAGCGCCGACAGTGTCCCGGGCTTTGTGAGCCGGGTGGATATCGGTGTATTCGATCTGCGTGACACGCTGCTTGCGGCCTGCCCTGATGCGGATTTTTCCGCGCCGCCGGAGGAGTGGATCGGGGAGATCACTCGCGACGAAAGCGGCAGAGTGTCAGAAGCCGTGATCGGCGGTCGGGTTTTTACGGGCGTAAAGCTGCGGGAAATATTCAAACTGCGCTCCACGGCCTTCACCGTCGACTACGCGGACGGGATCTTCACCTTCACCGTCACGGGCTTCGGCCACGGCGTGGGCATGAGCCAGTACGGTGCCAACGTCATGGCCATGGACGGCGCGGATTACCGCGAGATCCTCGCTCACTATTATCCCGGCACGGAGCTTGTATCCCTGTGGTAAATGCGCCTGTATTCCGCGCTTTCGGTGCCGTCAGAGTCATACAGGTACAGCGACGGCGCCACCGTGAGGCCCGGCTTGCCGCCGCGGCGCGCCTCCACCAGCACAAGGCTCGGCGCAGCCTGCGCGTCCCTGCATGCAAGCCGCAGGCGCTTGGGCTCGAGCCCCGCCGCCGTGAGGCACACCAGTAGCCCGGATAAGCGCTCGGGCCGATGGACGAAGAAAGCGCGCCCGCCGGTCTGAAGCAGATACGCCGCAGCAGCACAGAGCTCCGGCAGTGTGCATAGTATCTCACTTCTTGCGGCGGCGCGGTCGGCATCCTGCGGCAGAGCGCCGCTGCCCTGGGGGAAATAGGGCGGATTGCAGACCACAAGATCAAAGCTCCCCGCGCGAAAGAGGGCGCGGTGGTCGCGTATATCGCCGGTAATGATCTCGCTGCGCGCGGTCAGGTCGTTGAGCGCCATGTTCTCCCGGGCAAGGGAAGCCGCCTCGGACACGATTTCGAGCCCGGTCATGTGCAGTCCTGGTGAGCGTTCAAGGAGCAGCAGCATCGCCGCCCCGGACGCGCAGCCGAGCTCGATGCCGCGCTTTGCCCCGGCGGTGTTCACAAAGTCTGCCAGCAGCACGCAGTCGGTCCCGAGGCGGAAATGCGCCGCCTGGATAAAGCGCGGCCCGCCGGGCCAGAGGATTTCGGGTGTGGGCATCGCGTAAAATCCTTTCCTTGGATTACTCCTGAACGATCGCCTCGGCGGGGCACTGGGCAGCGCATGCGCCGCACTCCAGGCACTTGTCGGGGTTGATCTCGTAGTGCAGATCGCCCATATCGATCGCTTCGGCAGGACACTGTGCTGCGCAGGAACCGCAGGACAGGCACTCGTCAGTGATAACAAAAGCCATGATGCTACCTCCGTATGTAGATTGACCTTTCGGTCTAAGCACATTGTAACACAACTCTTCCAAAAATCAATTACAAATCATGAAATTCGCGCCTATATTTTGCTTTGGTTTTGGCGATACTTTCACTGCTTCCCGCGTTTCGCCCCTTTCGGCGGTATGCGCGGAGGATAATGGATTTGTTATACCAAGGGGAGGGATGCCCTGTGAAGAGCAATGAAAAATTTACCCAGCGGGCGGAGATCGCCATTGAGGCCGCGCGCGCCGCCGCCGGCGAGCTGGGCCACGCCTACATCGGCACCGAGCACCTGCTGCTCGGCATTTTGGAGGAGCAGGACGGTCTCGGCGCGCATATCCTCCGGCGCGAGGGACTGGAGCGCGAGCACCTGCGCCGTGTAATCGCCAGGGAATCCGGCCTGGGCTGTCCCGGCGCGCCGGGGCTGGGCCTGACGCCCAACGCCCGCAAAGCCCTCGAGCAGGCGGCAAAAGAGGCCCAGGCCCTGCGCCACGGCTGCATCGGCACGGAGCATCTGCTGCTGGGTCTTCTGCGTCTGGACGAGTGCGGCGCGGTGCGGGCCCTGCGCGGGGCGGGGGTGGATCTCAACAACGTCTGTACCGCCATCATGGATGTCTTCGGCAACCCCGACCCCCGGGGCCGCCCCCAGACCGGCACGCTGCGCACGCCGCTGCGCAGGGCCGAGACGCGCATCCTCGACCAGTACAGTCTGGACCTGACCGACCGCGCCGCAAACGGTCTCATCGACCCCGTGGTGGGCCGCTCCGCCGAGATCCGCCGCACCATCCAGATTTTATCCCGGCGCAGCAAGAATAACCCCGTGCTCATCGGCGAGCCGGGCGTGGGCAAGACAGCCGTGGCGGAGGGGCTTGCCCTCGCGGTGGCCCGGGGCGAGGCGCCCCCGAATCTCGGCGGCAAGCGCATCGTGTCGCTGGACATTCCCGCAATGCTGGCGGGCACCAAGTACCGGGGCGATTTTGAGGACCGGGTCAAGTCCGTTCTCCGTGACGTACGCCGGGCGGGGGACGTGATCCTGTTTGTTGATGAGCTGCACACCATTGTCGGCGCGGGCAGCGCGGAGGGGGCCATCGACGCCGCCAACATCTTAAAGCCCGCCCTGGGCCGGGGCGAGGTGCAGATCATCGGCGCCACCACGCCGGAGGAATACCGCCGCTACATTGAAAAGGACGCGGCCCTCGAGCGGCGCTTCCAGCCCGTGCAGGTGCGCGAGCCGGATGTGAAGCTCACGATGGAGATGCTGCGCTCCCTGCGCCCGGCGCTGGAAAAGCACCACCGCGTGCGCTTTTCCGACGCCTCCATGGAGGCCGCCTGCTCCCTCTCCGTGCGCTATATCAACGACCGCTTCCTGCCCGACAAGGCCATTGACCTGCTCGATGAGGCCGGGGCCTCCGTGCGGGTGCAGGGCGGGGTCAGCGTGACGGAGGCGGACGTTGCAAAGGTTCTCTCGGTCTGGACGGGCATCCCGGTGACGGGACTCTCCGAGAGCGAAAGCGAACGCCTCATTGCTCTGGAGGACCGCTTGAAGGAGCGCATTATCGGTCAGGATGAGGCGGTATCCGCCGTGGCGCGGGCTATACGCCGGGGGCGTGTGGGGCTCAAGGATCCCTCCCGGCCCATCGGCTCCTTCCTCTTCTGCGGCCCCACGGGCGTGGGCAAGACCGAGCTCTGCCGGGCGCTGGCCGACGCGGTCTTCGGCGACGCCGGGGCGGTCATCCGCCTCGACATGTCCGAGTATATGGAAAAGCACTCGGTCAGCCGCCTCATCGGCTCGCCCCCGGGCTATGTGGGCTACGAGGACGGCGGGCAGCTTACAGAGAAGGTGCGCCGCCGCCCCTGGTCGGTGGTGCTGTTCGATGAGATCGAAAAGGCCCACGAAGACGTGTGGAGCATCCTGCTGCAGATCATGGACGACGGACACCTGACCGACTCCACCGGGCGGCGGGTGGACTTTTCCAACACCGTGGTGGTCATGACCTCGAACGTCGGTGCCAAGGCCATCACCGACGGCCGCCTGCCGCTGGGCTTTGCGGGCGGCAGCGGCGGCGAGAACGTTATGCGCGAGCAGGTACGCGCTGAACTGCGCACGACTTTCAAACCGGAATTTCTCAACCGCGTGGACGAGATCATCGTCTTCCGCCGCCTGGATGAAAGCGACATGCTTGCCATCACGAAAAGGCTTTTGAAAGAGGTGGAGCAGCGCTTTGAAAACCTGGGCCTGCGCCTGCGTGTGCCGGAGGACGCCGCACGCCGCCTCGCCGAAATGGGCCGCAGCGAAAACAGCGGGGCTCGTCCCCTGCGCCGCACCATCCGCCGCGAGATCGTGGACCGGGCCGCGCAATTGCTGCTGGAGGGCACGCTCCGCCCCGGCAGCGTTGTTACGGCTGTGTGTGAGGGGGACGGGATTGAACTGAGAAAAGGATAAGAAAACCCGGCAGGGCGTGTGCTCTGCCGGGTTCGGTGTTTGTAAGGATTACTCCTTGCTCTTGATGTAGTTGTCGATGGAGACAGCGCCCGCCTTGCCGGCGCCCATGGCCAGGATGACGGTGGCCGCGCCGGTGACGGCGTCGCCGCCGGCGAAGACGCCCTCGCGGGCCGTCACGCCGCCCTCGTCGGCCTCAATGCCGCCCTTGCGGGTGAAGGTGAGACCGCCGGTGGTGTTGCGGATGAGGGGGTTGGGGCTGGTGCCGATGGCGATGATGACGGTGTCCACGTCCAGGACCCACTCGCTGCCCTTCACGGGGACGGGAGAACGGCGGCCCTTCTCGTCGGGCTCGCCCAGCTCCTGGCGCAGAAGCTCGATGCCGGTGACAAAGCCGTCCTCGCCCGCGAGGATGCGGGTCGGGTTATTGAGCAGATTGAACTCGATCCCCTCGGCTTCGGCATGCTCGACCTCTTCCAGTCTTGCGGGCAGCTCGTCGCGGCCGCGGCGGTAGCAGATGTAGACATGCTCCGCGCCGAGACGCTTGGCAACACGCGCGGCGTCCATGGCGACGTTGCCGGCGCCGACGACGGCGACACGGTGGAAGTGCTTGATGGGGGTATCGTAATCGTCGCGGTAGGCCTTCATGAGGTTGACGCGGGTCAGCAGCTCATTGGCGGTGTAGACGCCGAGAAGGTTCTCGCCGGGGATGTGCAGGAACTGGGGGAGTCCTGCGCCGGAGCCGATGAACACGGCCTCAAAGCCGTCGGCGAACAGCTCGTCCACGGTCTCGGACTTGCCGATGATGGCGTTGTTGATGATCTTGACGCCCATGGCCTTGAGGTTCTCGATCTCCTTGGCCACGATCTCCTTGGGAAGACGGAACTGCGGGATGCCGTACACCAGCACGCCGCCGGACTTGTGCAGAGCTTCAAAGATGGTCACGTCGTAGCCCATCTTTCTGAGGTCGCCCGCGCAGGTCAGGCCCGCAGGGCCGGAGCCGACGACCGCGATGCGGTGGCCGTTGGAAGCGGGGACTTCGACCTCGACCTTTTCGAGCTTTGCCTGCTCGGCCATGTGCCAGTCGGCGACGAAGCGCTCGAGGCGGCCGATGCCGACGCTCTCGCCCTTCAGGCCGCGCACGCACTTGCTTTCGCACTGCTTTTCCTGGGGACACACACGGCCGCAGACGGCGGGCAGGGAGTTGGTGGAGGTGATGATGTCGTAGGCGGCTTCAAACTCGCCCTCGGCGACCTTGGCGATAAACTCGGGGATACGGACCGCCACGGGACAGCCGGTGCGGCAGGCGGGGTTCTTGCAGTTGAGGCAGCGCTTGGCCTCGTCAATGGCCATCTCCGGGGTGTAGCCCAGGGCCACTTCGTCGAAATTACCGGCACGGACGATGGGGTCCTGCTCGGGCATTTCGTTCTTGGTCAGTCTCATATTAGCCATTTCTCTTTCCTCCCGTCATGTTGCAGATGTGCTGGGCGGCCAAATCCTGCTCCTCCTTGTAAAAGGCGGCGCGCTTGAGCAGAGAGTCGAAGTCGACCTGGTGGGCGTCAAAGTCGGGACCGTCGACGCAGGCGAACTTGGTCTCGCCGCCGACGATGACGCGGCAGCCGCCGCACATGCCGGTGCCGTCGACCATGATGGGGTCGAGGGAGATGATGGTGCTGATGCCGTAGGGGCGGGTCACGTCGGCCAGGAACTTCATCATGATGTCGGGGCCGATGGCGATGACGCGGTCAAACTGGGGCTTGCCTTCTTTGATGTTGTTTTCGATCTCCTGCTTGAGGAAGACGGTGGTGAAGCCCTTCTCGCCGTAGGTGCCGTCGTCGGTGCACATGATGAGCTTGTCGGAAGCTTCCTTCAGCTCGTCCTTGAGGATGACGATGTCGGCAGAGCGAAAGCCGCCGATGAAGGTGACTTCGATGCCGCGCTTGTGCATCTCTTTCGCGATGGGGTAGGCAATGGCGCAGCCCACGCCGCCGCCGACCACGCAGACCTTCTTGAGACCTTCCATCTCGGTGGCGCGGCCGAGAGGGCCGACGAAGTCGGAGATGTAGTCGCCCTGCTGAACGGTGTGGAGCATTTTGGTGGTGCGGCCGGCCGCCTGCACCATGACGGAGACGGTGCCCTTCTCACGGTCCCAGTCGGCAACGGAGACGGGGACGCGCTCGCCCTGCTCGTCCAGACGGAAGATGACGAACTGACCGGCCTGCGCGTGTTTGGCCGCCAGCGGCGCCTCGATCTCGAACAGGCAGATGGTCTTGGCGTCGTTGAGGAAACGCTTGGTTACTACCTTGTACATGGAAACACCTCTATACATATAATAATGGATTTGCGGTTTTTCTGTTGACTTTGCAACACTTCTATTTTACGCGACATGCGCTGTAAAGTCAACGCTTATACGCGATTTTTGTTATTCCGCCCGCTCCAGCAGCCTCTTGATGGCCCTTGAGCGGTGAAGGAAGCTCAGCACCGCGCCCTGTACCGGCAGCATCACCGCAAGCTGCACCGCCCGCGCCTTGAGAAGCGTCGTATACGGGGTGCCGCTGATATAGGAGATCATGGCGGTATTGGCAAGGTACGACACCAGCACCACGTTGAGTACCGCCGCGAGAATGGGCCAAAGAAGGCTCCTGTCCCGGCGGTAGAGACACAGGCCGAAGATGAGGCCGGTGCAGGCCGCCGTCAGCGTAAAGCCCGGGAAGAAGGCGCCGGTCGGAAACAGAAGCGCGCCCACCAGGTCCCCCAGCGCAGCCACCAGGGCCGCCCACCAGGGGCCGTACAAAACGGCGCACAGAGCCACCGCCGCAAAGCCAAGGCCGATCTTCATGACGGGCGTGTTGACGGCAAGCAGGCGCGTGAGCACCACGTCCAGCGCCAGAAGCTCGGCGGAGACGATCAGTTTTTTTGTGTCAGGCATAGAATCACTTCCCCACAGATTGGCATGATTATACTCCATGAACGTATGTCTTGCAAGCGCTTGAATAATATACGCGCTTCGTATATAATAAAAGCAAATGAAACACAGGAGGCAAAGACGTGGAAAACAAAATTTACGACGTGATGATCCTCGGCGGCGGCCCCGCCGGTCTGGCTGCGGGTATTTACGCCGGGCGGGCGAAGCTGTCGGTCCTGATCATCGAAAAGGGCGCGGACGGCGGGCAGATCATCCTGACCCACGAGATCGAAAACTACCCCGGCCAGCCCAATATCCAGGGCATGAGCGGTCAGGAGCTCATTGCCCCCATGAGCGAGCAGTGCATGAAGTTCGGCTGTGAGCGCGTCAGCGACACCATCAGCGCCTGCGACTTCTCCGGGCCGGTCAAAAAGCTCGTCGGCAATCGCGGCGAGTATCTGGCAAAGTCCGTCATCCTCTGCACCGGGGCCATGACGCGCTTTATCGGCTGTGAGCACGAAGCGGACTTCGTGGGCCGCGGCGTGAGCTACTGCGCCGTGTGCGACGCGAATTTCTTCACCGGCCTCGACATCTACACCGTGGGCGGCAACGGCATTGCGGCGGAGGAGGCCATCTACCTGTCCAAATTCGCCAAGCGCCTCATCATGCTGCACAAGGGCAAGACCCTCTCGGTCACGCCCGACGTATTGAAAGAGCTGGAGGAGAACCCGAAGATCGAGATCCGCTGCGGCGTGGAGGTCGCGGACCTGGGCGGCGACGGCGTGCTGAGCGAGATCACGCTCCGGGATGTGGAGTCCGGGGAGCTTACGAAGATCAGCGCCGACCCCGAGGACGGCATGTTCGGCATCTTCGGCTTCACGGGCCGCAAGACCACCGGCATGTTTGAGGGCATCCTCGACATGGAGGGCGGCTATATCAGGACCAATGCCAAAATGGAGACCAATATCCCCGGCGTCTACGCCGCGGGCGACGTGCGCATGACGCCGCTGCGCCAGGTGGTCACCGCCTGCTCTGACGGCGCGATCGCCGCCATGCAGTGCAGCAAGTATGTGGGAAGCCTGAAATAAAGATTTTGGAGGACGGCAACATGGCCTACAGCATCTCCCGCGTCTCCCCTTCCGATCAGCGCGCGCTGAAGCAGGTGGACGCGCTTTTGCAGCAGGAGGGTATACAGCGCGACGGAAATCTCGACTATATCGCGGCGATGTACGACGAGGACTACCGCGTCATTGCCACCGGCTCCTGCTTCGGCAACACCCTGCGCTGTTTCGCCGTGAGCCACGAGCACCAGGGCGAGGGTCTGCTCAACCAGGTCATCACCCACCTCATCGAGGTGCAGCACGAGCGCGGCAATCTGTCCCTGTTCCTGTACACCAAGATCGCCTCGGCCAAGTTCTTCGGCGACCTGGGCTTTTATGAGATCGCGCGCGTGGACGGAACGCTCGTCTTCATGGAAAACCGCCGCGACGGTTTTAATAAATACCTTAAGCGCCTTGAACGGAGCCGGTCAGAGGGGAAATCCGCCGCCCTCGTGATGAACGCGAACCCCTTCACCCTGGGTCACCAGTACCTAGCCGAGACGGCGGCGGCTGCGTGCGATACGCTCCACCTGTTTGTGGTGAGCGAGGACGCAAGCCTCGTCCCCTTCTCCGTCCGCAAAGAGCTTGTGCGCCGCGGCACGGCCCACCTGCCCAATGTCGTCCTGCACGACAGCGGGCCCTACATCATCAGCTCCGCCACCTTCCCGAGCTATTTTCTCAAGGACGAGGAGAAGGTCATCGAGGGCCATGCGCGGCTCGACCTGGAGATCTTCAAAAAAATCGCCGCGGCCCTGAACGTCACCGCCCGTTTTGTGGGCGAGGAGCCGACGAGTCAGGTCACGGGGCTTTACAACAAAATTATGGCCGAGGAGCTGCCCAAGGCCGGGATCGAGTGCCGTATCATCCCCCGCAAAGCCGACGGCGGACAGGCCATCAGCGCCTCTACCGTGCGCAAGGCCCTGCAGGAGGGCGACATGGAAACCTTCCGCCGCCTGGTGCCGGAGACCACCGCCGCCTGGTTTGAAAGCGAGGAGGCCGCGCCGGTACTCCAAAGCATCCGCGGAGCCGGAAACGTCATCCATTATTAAGGCAGCACCGCACAATCCGCTCATCACGCGCCTCCCGGAAAAACCATGCGCTGTTGCCTTGACCCTTGCTTTTTCGGTCTTCGCGCTGTATAATGCCCCTCGCTTTGTGAAAGGCAGGGATCAACGCAGATGAACGAAACACAGGATCTGACAAGGGGCAGCATTCTGGGAAAGCTGACGCGCTTCTTCTTTCCCATCCTCATCGGTCAGCTCTTTTTCCAATTATACAATACCGTGGACGCCATCGTGGTCGGGCGCTGTCTCGGCCCGGCGGCCCTGGCGGCGGTGGGCGGCAGTCCTGCCGTCATCACCAATCTGGTCATCGGCTTCTTTACCGGTCTCGGCACCGGGGCGACCGTCGTGATTTCTCAGTACTACGGCGCACATGACGACGCGCAGCTCAGCCGCGCGGTGCATACCATCCTCTGCTTCTGCATGTTCGCGGGGGTGCTGCTGTCGGGGCTGGGTTGGCTGTCCGCCCCCTGGTCGCTGCGCGTGGTGAAGACCCCGGCGGACATCCTGACCGATTCCGCCGTGTACCTGCGCATCTACTATCTCGGCGCGGCGGGGATGCTGCTTTTCAACATCGGCTCCGGCATATTGCGCGCGGTGGGCGATTCCCGCTGGCCGCTCATCTTCCTGGCTGTCTGCTGCCTTTTGAATATTGTGCTGGATCTGCTGTTTGTGGCGGTGCTGCCCTGGGGCGTGGCGGGCGCCGCGTGGGCGACGGGCATCTCCCTGACCTTCAGCGCGGTGCTGCTGCTCATCCACCTGAGCAGGGCAGACGGCCCCTGGCGCTTTCGCTTGAAGGAACTGCGCATCTATCCCGCGTCCCTCAAGCGCATCCTCTACCTGGGTGTCCCGGCGGCGGTACAGGGCTCGATGTACTCTCTCTCCAACATCATCATCCAGGCGGCAGTCAACAACTTCGGCACTGTGACGGTGGCTGCCTGGACCGCCATCGGCAAGTTTGACGCCCTCTTCTGGGTCACGAGCAACGCCATGGGCACCGCGCTTTGCACCTTTGTGGGGCAAAACTTCGGTGCGGGCAAGTACGACCGCATGCGCAGAGGCGTAAAGCAGTGGCTGCTGACGGACATCGGTATGACGATCTGTATTTCGGTGCTGCTTTTAAGTCTCGCGCCCTGGATGCTGCGCATGTTTTCCTCCGACCCCGAGGTCATAGCCCTGGCACGGAAGATGATGTGGTACTTTGCCCCCTTCTACGTGGTGTGGGTATTCATCGACATACTCTCCAATGCCCTGCGCGGGGCGGGGGATTCCTTCTGGCCCATGGTCATCAGCCTTGTCGGCGTGTGCCTGCTGCGCATTCTCTGGATCGCGCTGGTGGTGCCGCACTGGAACACCATTGCGGGCGTGAGCTTCAGCTATCCCTTTACCTGGGGCGTCACGGCGCTGGTGTATCTGATCTATTATCTCAAAGCCCCCTGGCTCGAGCGCTGCACGCGCGCGGCCCTGGGACACGCGCATGAATAAAGACGACACGGGAGCGGCCGCTTGGCCGCTCCCGTTGATTTATTCTTTTTCGTCCCAGGTCCGCTCACTGATGATGTAGCGCGGGCGCTGCTTGGTCTCCATGTAGATCTTGCCGATGTACTCGGCGATGACGCCGAGGCAGAGGATCTGCACGCCGCTGACGAAACAGATGATGCAGGTCATGCTGGCCCAGCCGGGGACGGACCTGCCGCACAGCGCGGTGATAAGCGCCCAGATGCAGAACAGAAAGCTCACCAGGGCGATCACGAAGCCGAGGCCGAAGATCATGCTCAGGGGCTTGACGGAGAGACTGGTCACGCCGTCGACCGCAAGGCCGATCATCTTTTTGAGCGGATAGTGGCTCTCGCCCGCCATGCGCTCGGCTCTCGAGTAGCTGACGGAGGTGGACTTAAAGCCCACCAGCGGCACCATGCCGCGAAGATAGAGGTTGACCTCTTTGAAATTGGCAAACTCCTTGAGGACACGGGCCGAGATGAGACGGTAGTCGGCGTGGTTGAAGACCACCTCCGCCCCCATCATGGCGAGGAACTTATAAAAGCTCTCGGCGGTGAAGCGCTTGAAGAAGGTGTCGGTCTCGCGGCTGGAGCGCACGCCGTACACCACATCGCAGCCGTCGAGATAGGCGTCCACCATCTTGTCCATGGCGTTGATGTCGTCCTGGCCGTCGCAGTCGATGGAGATGGTGATGTCGCATTTATCCTTGGCCTCCATAAGGCCCGCGAGCACCGCGTTCTGGTGGCCGCGGTTGCGGCTCTGGCAGATGCCGATATAGTGCTCGTCCTGCTTTGCGAGCATGCGGATGATGTCCCAGGTGCGGTCGCGGCTGCCGTCGTTGACGAAGAGGACGCGGCTGTCCGGGGTGATCTTGCCCGCTTGGGCAAGGCTCAGGATCTTATTGAGAAACAGCGGAGCCGTGATGGGCAGCACCGCCTCCTCGTTATAGCAGGGGATGACGATAAAAAGGCGCGGGGTCTTGTTCATTGCGTTCTCCTTTCCTCCCCGGCAAAGCCGAGGGCGGCGAAGATGATGAGGATGGGGATAAGGGAATAGTGGTAGCGGTCGGAAACCTCCACCAGCATGTGGGCAAGCGTCAGGCCCAGAAAGTACAGCGGCAGCAGCAATCCCGCGCCGAGCCGTCTTGACCGGAACAGGCGCACGACGCCCGCAATGGCGGCGAGGAACACGCCGTAGTAAAACACGTTGCACACGCCCATGCAGAGCTTCACAAAGCGCTCAGAGCGTGTGAAGCGGTAGGTGTAGCCGCCCAGCTGGTCGGCGCCGAGGAAGGAAAAGAGCTTCACGGCAAACAGCTTCGGGAAGTTGATGCCGGAGGCAAGGCGCTCCTTCAGATGGGGGATCATGCTCTCCTGGGCCTCGGGCGCGGATTTGCCCTGCTTGAGGTAGGCGGTCAGCAGATCCATGTCCTCCTCGGCGTAGCAGCCGCCGGTGGCCTCGTTGAAGCCCACGTAGACGTTATACCAGGGGACGGAGGCGATCTCCTGCCCGAGGATTCTTTCCACATGCCGGTCCCAGAGTGAGCCGGTCGCCCGAAACGCCGCCGTCATTACAAAAAATGCTGCGAGCCAGAGCGCCCAGAGCCGGGCGTTCTTTGCCTTTTCTCCCCGCAGGAAGACGATCCACAGCGCCGCCGCGATCACGAGGATCAGCGCGATGGGCCGCACCAGGTTGATCGCCGCGAGCAGCAGCCCGAGCGCGAGCGCGAGCAGCAGCGCGGCCAGGGGTCTTTTTTCGATCAGCTCCTCCAGCCGCAGAAACAGCCGGAAAAACAGCAGGATCAAACAGGTATAGATCGGCTCGGAAAATACGAGCGAGCCGAGCATCAGCTTGCACGGCGTGACGGCCCACAAAAGCGCCGCGAGAAAGGCCGCCCGCTCATTGATAAGCTCCCTTGAAAGCCTCCAAACGAGGCCGCAGCTCAAGGTCGTGAGCACGACGTTGAACACCGTCACCGCGAGCACCGATTCCCCGAACACGCGCTGCAGCGCGCTCAGGATCGTGGCGGTGCCGAGGATGTGGGGGTACATGGCGACATACCAGGCGTCGGGGATCTCGGTGCCGTTTGCCAGCGCCCGGGCCACGTCCCAGTACTCCTGATAGTCGCTGAAGGGCTCGATGCGCACGGCAAGCACCCAGGCGAGGTTCACGATAAAGCACAGGCCCATCGCCCAAAGCGCCGTGTGCTTCGGCACGGGAAGCGCATTGCGGCGCAGGAGTCCATACAGTCCCGCCGCCCATCCGGCCCCCAGGATAAGGGCCAGGAGGTAGGAATGGGCGGTGAGTCCCTCGCGCACGACAAGGCACAGGGTAAGTCCCAGCAGCCCGAGCAGGATGCCCAGCATGATCCGCTTGAAACAGACGGACGCTTTTTCCATGGTTTACTCCGTTGGTTTTATTTCTCCATTTTGACCGCCGTATCCAGGGCGATTTTGATCATCTCGTTGAAGCCGGTCTGGCGCTCCTCGGCGCTCAGCTCCTCCTGCTTGAACAGGTGGTCGGAGATGGTGCAGATGCACAGGGCGCGCTTTCCGAAATACGCGGCGTTGGCGTAAAGGGCGGCAGCCTCCATCTCGACGGCCAACACGCCCATCCGGCGCACGGCCAGGGTGCCCTCGTAGCCCTGGGGGTGGTAGAAGTTATCCGAGGAGTAGATGTTGCCCACATGCCAGGTGGCGCCGTGCTCCTCGGCGGTTTCCATGGCGTAGCGGAGCAGCGTGGGGTCTGCGATGGGGGCGAAGGTGCCGGGGAAATTAAAGTGCTCCATATAGTTGCTGTTTGTGCAGGCGCCCTGGGCGATGACAATATCCATGACATTGATGTCGTCCTGCAGCGCGCCGGCGGAGCCGATGCGGATGATGTTCTCCACATTATAGGAGTCATAGAGCTCCCAGCTGTAGATGCCGATGGCGGGCATGCCCATACCGGAGGCCATCACGCTCACCGGCACGCCCTTCCATTTGCCGGTATAGCCCTGCACGCCGCGCACATTGTTGACGAGCACAGGGTCGGTCAGGAAGTTTTCCGCAATGAATTTGGAGCGCAGCGGATCGCCGGGCATTAAAACGGTCTTGGCAAAATCGCCGGGTCTGGCACTGTTATGGGGGGTCATGATGATTCCTCCTTGTATTTTATTATGTTGTGGTTTTTCTATATTATATAGCAGAAATCGCAAAAGTCAAACCTGATGAAAAAAGTGGACTTTTCACTTTCCACTTTCTATGTTAGAATGTCCAAAAACGAAACCGGAGGCAGGGACTATGAAGCAGACGCGGGAGTATCCGCTTTTCACCGTGAGCAAAAAGGGGACGCGCTGGGTCGAGGGCGGGCACCCCTGGATCTACGCCGAGGAGATCCTTTCCAAGAGCGCGGAGCCGGAAAACGGGGCGCTGGCGGACGCCGTGAGCGAGGGCGGCAAATACCTCGGCACGGGGCTATACAGCCGCGAGAGCAAGATCGGCCTGCGCCTTCTCTCCCATAACGCAAATGACCGCTTTGACGAAGCCTTCTGGCGGCGGCGCATCCAATACGCCTGGGACTACCGCAAGACCGTGCTGGACACGGAGGACCTTGCCTGCTGCCGCGTGATCTTCGGCGAGGCAGACGGCTTTCCCGGTCTCACGGTGGACAGATTCTCCGATCTTCTTGTGGCCCAGACGCTGTCCGTAGGGATGGAGCGGCTCAAGGACACGATCTTCCCGCTGCTTGCGGAGGTCCTGCGCGCGGACGGGCAGCGCATCTCCGGCATCTTTGAGCGAAACGACGCCGCCATCCGCGCTCTCGAGGGGCTGGAGCAGGGCAAGGGCTGGTACGTCCTGCCCGGTGAGACCGCGCCGGAGAGCGCCGTGAC
The DNA here is from genome assembly GCA_902799075.1 of Oscillospiraceae bacterium. Classification (GTDB taxonomy): domain Bacteria; phylum Bacillota; class Clostridia; order Oscillospirales; family Oscillospiraceae; genus Limivicinus. Next base: position 24,187 of record CADBYZ010000043.1, read on the forward strand.
CGAGATCTGCGAGAACGGCATCTATTACGCCGTCGATGTGGAAAACGGGCAGAAGACCGGCTTCTTCCTCGACCAGAAGTACAACCGCCGGGCCGTTGCGCGGCTGGCCCGGGGCCGCCGGGTGCTCGACTGCTTTACGCATACCGGCTCCTTCGCCCTCAACGCGGCCCTTGGCGGGGCTGAGCACGTGACGGCGGTGGACGTGTCCGAGAGTGCCATCGCCATGGCGGAGGCAAACGCCAGGCGAAACGGCCTCGAAGGGCGCATGGATTTTGTGGCGGCGGACGTGTTCGAGCTTCTGCCGACCGTCAAAAAGGGCGACTATGATTTCATCATCCTCGATCCCCCGGCCTTCACCAAATCCCGTAAAACCGCCAAAAACGCCGAGAAGGGGTACAAGGAAATCAATCTCCGCGCCCTAAAGGCTCTGCCGCGCGGCGGGTATTTTGCCACCGCCTCCTGCAGCCACTTCATGCCCGCCGAGCAGTTTGAAAAAATGCTGCGCGCGGCGGCTGTGGACGCGGGCGTGGAGCTCAGGCAGATCGAGGCCCGCCAGCAGGCCCCGGACCACCCGATCCTCTGGAACGTGCCGGAGACGGACTATTTGAAGTTTTATCTTTTCCAGGTCGTATAAAGAGAATCCGTGCAGCCAGGGCTGTACGGATTTTCTTTATTCCCCCTTGCCCAGCATCTTGCCGGGGCTGACGCCGAAGCTCTCCTTGAAGGCCCGGTGGAAGGCGGAGTAGTCCCCGAAGCCGCTGTCGGCGGCGGCCTTGGCGGCGGGGGTGCCCTCGCGGATGAGGCGGGCGGCGTGCATGAGGCGCTTTTGCCGCACGTAGGCGTGGACGGTGGAGCCGGTCTGTGCTTTAAACAATCGCATGAAATGGTAGGGGCTCAGATAGACGCGCTCGGCCAGGGCCTCCACGGTGAGCGCTTCCGGGAAATGCTCGTTGATGTAGCTCAGGGCCTCCTGCACCTTGGGGTCGCCGCGGGCCTCGAGGCGCTCGGGCGCGGCCTCGTGCAGGCGGTTTACCCGGATGAGCAGCTGGATGATCAGCGTCTCGCGCATGGTCTGGGCGCCGAGGCGGGTGTCCGAGGCGGCTTTCTCATATGCTTCGACGGCGGTCTTCAATTCCGAAAGCTGCTCCTCCGTGGCGGTGAGCAGATAGCGGCGGTGCCTGTCCGCCTGGTCGAAGCAGTCCATCAGTCCCGCGCCGGGGAAGGCCCGCTCGAAATACCGCCGGTCGAGATAGAGGATGATGCGCTCATAAGGGCGGCTGCGGTCGATGACGGCCTTGTGGATGGCATGGTGGCGCACCAGCAGCACCGACCAGGGCGGCAGGTCATAGCTCTGCTCCTCCACCAGATAGTTGACGCTGCCTTCGAGCAGGATGACCAGCTTGTCAAATTCGTGAAAGTGAAAATCCAGCTCCTGCCCCGCCGTATCCTTCAAATGAAAATAGTGAAAGCTCTCGCGCAGATAGCCCGCGCGGTTGATATTTGACTCTGCCATGACAGTCCTCCGGACACTTTAACACATTACATCATGGAGTATACCGCAGTTTTTGCAAAGTATCAAGCAGTGTTTGCAATTTACTTTGCAAATCGTTCGCATATAATAGCATACAAGCAAAAACCAATTTGAAAGGGGTTTTCTCCATGAAGTCCAACAGCTTTCTGAAGAACAACTGGTTCTTCTTCTCCATGATCATCGGCATCGTGGCCGGTATCATCGTCGGCTTTGTCTGGCCCAACGCGGGCGTGCTTGAGCCGCTCGGCACGCTGTTCATCAACATGATGTTCTGCGTGGTGGTGCCGATGGTGTTCTTCTCCATCTCCTCCTCCATCGCCAACATGAAAAGCGCCAAGCGCGCGGGCAAGCTGATGGGCACGACGGTCATCACCTTCATGTGCACCACCATCATCGCCTCCGTCATCATGTATGTGCTGGTGCGCTTCATCCCCGTCTACACCGGTGAGCCCGCCTTTGAACCGGGCGCCTCCGAGCCCATGACCGCGGGCGCGATGATCGTCGGCTTCTTCACCAAGCCCGACTTCCCCGAGCTGTGGAGCCGCCGCTCCATTCTCCAGCTCATCATCGCCGGCATTTTCTTCGGCTTCGGCGTGCAGATGTGCGGCGGACCCAAGACCAAGGTGGCCGGCCTGCTCGATGAGATCACCCAGGTCCTCATGAAGGTCATCAAGCTCATCAGCTACTACGCCCCCATCGGCTTCTTCGGCTTCTTCGCGGCCCTGGTCGCGGCCCACGGCGCCGACTTCGTGTCCTCCTACGCCCGCGCCATCATCCTCTACTATGTGGTTGCCTTTGCCTACATGTTCCTGATCTTCCCGCTCTACGCCCGCTTCGGCGGCGGCCAGGGCGCCGTCAAGGTCATGTTCCAGCACCTGTTCCGTCCCGCGGCCGTCGCCTTCGGCACCTGCTCCTCCGTCGCCACCATCCCCACCAACATGGAGGTCTCCGAGGACACCGGCATCTCCAAGGACGTGACCGACATCGTTCTCCCCATGGGCGCGACGATGAACATGGACGGCTCCGGCATGAGCGCCATCATCAAGGTCGCCTTCCTCTTTGGCATGTTCGGCAAGGACTTCGCCACCACCGACGCGCTGCTCGCGATCATGGTAGCCACCGTCTCCTCCGTTGCCATGTCCGGCATCCCCGGCGGCGGCGGCACCGGCGAGCTGGTGCTCTGCTCCCTGTTCTTCCCCGAGCAGCTGGCGGTCGCCTTCCCGATCGCCCAGGCCATCGGCGACCTCGTCGATCCCCCCGCAACCATGGTCAACGCCGCAGGCGACTATGTGGCCTCCTTCATCGTCTCCCGCTACAATGACGGCAAGGATTGGCTCCAGAAGGCCATGGCAAAGAAGAATCAGCAAGCTACATAAAAGATTTGGCGTTGTCTCAAAATAGCAAAAGGAGTTATTGAGAGGCAACGCCTCTTTAATCAGTCATAGTTTGCAGAAAAAGGCATAGCATATCGACCACATCAAGGCAAAAATGTGCAAAACCATCCGGAGAGTGCCGCAAATAAGCAGCGCTCCCGGATGGTTTTTCCATGTTCAGTTGCCTTGTAATCTACAGCCCCGCCGGAAAGCTCTTGGGAATCACAGGGCCCGTTCCCAAGCGCTGCCTTTTGAATCCTCTGCCTGGCAAAGCGCCCGGAGACATAGATGCCCTTGTTCCTTTTCTCTATGGCAACACCGCACAATACGTCTGCGGCATCTTCCGGAAAATTCGTGCCCTGATTTTGTCACTTTTTCTTGAGGTACACAAAGTACATCTGCGAAAAGGAGTCTTTTTAATAGTGTCAAACGTGATCGCCTTTCCGTTTGCACAGGTATATGTGTCTGTCTCAGCATTGTATGCCATATTTTCCCGGCGGCTGATGTCGGTACGTTTTTGCCTTTCTTTGTTCGTGATTGGAAGGCTTTACAAACAGAGCAATATCCTTTAATTCCTCAAAGCAGCAGTTTTCTTCGCTCTCATAGCCAGAGTCCGCACAAATCTGCTTGATCTTGTCGTACCGCTTCAAATACTTTGTGAATGGGATCTATCGCTTCCGTGATCGGTCTGTGTTTGATACAAGGGAAAATAAAATCCGGACCCGCTGCGCCGGGCTTCGATCGGGAGAAAGCTTGGGACCAGCAACACCAAGAGAGGGCATCCCCCAAGGGCCGGACTCGAAGCCGCTGCGCGGCACTCGGCGTCATGCACAGCCTGACGCCTTCGCCGGAATCTGCTGCACAGACCTGCCCGAGCTTGGGACCAGCAACACCAAGAGAGGGCATCCCCCCAAGGGGGTGCCCTCTCTTGGTGCCGGTGGCCGGACTCGAACCGGCACGGGATCGCTCCCAGGGGATTTTAAGTCCCCGGTGTCTACCGTTCCACCACACCGGCGTTTGTGCTATTGCTTCTGAACTAATTCTTTAACTGGTTCAGGAGCAATTATGCCGTGTTTCGCGGTTGCCCCGCAAGGGGCGAGCGAAACGGCATTCAAATATTATTGATGTGCCCTGCACGTGCTGATATATTGATTCAAGATTGATTTGGCACATCAATAATTTACCACGTATAGGGCGTTTCGTCAAGGCGCGAAAAAAGACAAGCGGAAAACCCGCTTGCCTTTCTCGATTCGTAATCAGTCGGTCACGTAGGGCAGAAGAGCGATCTGACGGGCTCTCTTGATGGCCTCGGTGAGCTCACGCTGATGCATGGCGCAAACGCCGGTCGTGCGGCGAGGCAGGATCTTGCTGCGCTCGGACATGAAGCGGCGAAGCTTGGCGGCGTCCTTGTAGTCGATGTAGGTCGCCTTATCAACGCAGAACTGGCAAACTTTTCTGCGCTTGCGGTTCTTGGGGTTGTTCTTATCGAAAGCCAAAGCTGTATCCTCCTTATTTCAATTTCAGAACGGCAGCTCGCCGTCACCGTCATCCAGATCCACGAAGGTATTCGACGGGGCAGGGGCCGCGGCGCGGCCGGCGTCGTATCCGCCGTAATTCGAGGAATTGGAAGAGTAGTTGTTCGAGTAGCTGTCGGCACGGTTGTCGCCGTAGGAGCGGTTGGAATCGCTGTCGCGGCGGCTCTCTCCAAAGTAGACGTTGTCCGCGTTGACTTCCCAACTGGTGCGGTTGTTGCCGTCGCGGTCCTGCCATTTTCTGGACTGGAGGCGGCCGGAAACAACGATCATGCTGCCCTTGTGGAAGTACTTGGACACGAACTCGCCGGTGGAACGCCAGGCGACGCAGTCGATAAAATCGGTCTGCTTCTCGCCGCCGTCGCGGCCGCCGAAATCGCGGTCCACCGCAACGGTAAAGCTTGTCACACTGACGCCGGCCTGCGTGGTACGCAGCTCGGGATCACGGGTCAGGCGGCCCATGATGGTGATGTGGTTGAGCATTACGGTACCTCTTTACTCGGGACGGGTGACGATGAGACGACGCAGGATGCCGTCGGTAATACCGAGGATACGGTCAAGCTCTGCGGGCAGCTCGGGGCCGCTGGTGAACTTCATCAGCACGCGGTAACCCTCGGAAAGGTAGTTGATTTCGTAAGCCAGCTTCTGCTTACCCATCTCCTCCAGTTCCTCGAGCGTACCATTTGCTTCCACAAGACCCTTGAACTTTTCGACGACCGCGGCGTACTCTTCCTCCGTGAAATTGGGGTTGACGATGTACATCACTTCGTACTTTTCGCTTGCTTTTGCCATGGTTGCACCTCCTTCTGGTCATTTGGCCCCCGCTCAGTGTCGGGAGCAAGGATAGCCGTCCTTCCGGACAGGCTTAATAATTATATCCTTTTTCGCGGGATTGTCAAGGATTTTTTTGAGAAAAAGATCAAGAAATCTTGAAAAATAGAGCCCAGAATATTTCGTATAGGAAACCTTTGTAATTTTCTTTTCAGTATGATATAGTAAGAACGAAAGGGCGGTGGTGAATGTGGCAAAGGGCGCATTGTCCAAGGTCATGAAATACGAGCTGAGCTATCTGGACGGCTGCGGCGATTTCCAGAACATGCAGAAAGAGCTCTGGGCCTTGCAGCGGCAGACGCGGGAGATTTTGAACCGCACCATACAGATCGCCTATCACTGGGACTACACCGACCGGGAGCACTTCAAGAAAACCGGGCAGCATTTGGATGTGAAGGCCGAGACAGGCTATAAGCGACTGGACGGATATATCTACGACGAGCTGAAAGAGACTGTTCAGAATTTCGCGTCGGTAAATGTAAACGCTACGATCCAGAAGGCATGGGCCAAATACAGATCCTCCAAGGCCGATGTGCTGCGCGGCGACATGTCCCTGCCCTCCTACAAGAGCGACCAGCCACTTGTCCTGCATGCACAGAGTATCAAGCTGTCTGAGAACAAGGACGGGCCTGCCTTGCAGGTGACGCTGTTTTCCAATACTCACAAAAAGTCCTGCGGTTATTCCAATGTCCGCTTTGCCTTCCGGCTCCACGACGCGACACAGCGGTCGATTTTCAAAAATGTTCTGTCCGGGGAATACGGTCTGGGTCAAAGCCAGATAGTCTATAAGCGCCCAAAGTGGTTCCTGTACCTCACCTACAACTTTTCACCGGAGCAGCACGGGCTGGACCCGGACAAGATTCTGGGCGTAGACCTGGGGGAGAGCACCGCGCTTTACGCAAGTTCTCTCGGCGATTACGGGTCTCTCCGTATTGAGGGAGGCGAGGTCACGGCGTTTGCAAAGCAATTGGAGGCACGCAAGCGCTCCCTGCAAAAGCAGGCGGCGCACTGCGGCGAGGGCCGCGTCGGACATGGGACAAAGGCACGGGTTTCAGACGTGTACAAGGCGGAGGACAAGATCGCCAATTTCCGAAACACGGTCAACCACCGCTACAGTAAGAAGCTGATCGACTACGCTATCCAGCACCAGTACGGCACGATACAAATGGAAGAGCTCTCCGGCATCAAGCAGGACACCGGCTTTCCGAAGTTTCTCCAGCACTGGACCTATTATGATCTTCAGCAGAAGATCGAAGCAAAAGCGAAAGAAAACGGGATCAACTTCATCAAGGTCGATCCCTCCTATACCTCTCAGCGGTGCAGCAAATGTGGGAACATAGACAGTAATAACCGACCGTCGCAGGCTGTGTTCTGCTGCACAAAATGCGGTTTCCGAGCAAATGCGGACTTCAACGCCTCGCAGAATCTGTCCATCCCGGAAATCGACAAAATCATCAAAAAAGAACGCGGTGCGAACACGAAGTGATCGCGGATTTCCATACAGGTTCGCACTGCTTTTGGGGCGACTTCCCGTCCCGAAATCGAGACAGTGACCGTCAGACTCTGCTTTGCAGAGCAGGTATTTGCGCGTTTTTGCAGCTGCAACACGCGCGGAAACGCGGGTTGAAGGGTGTCGCCCGGCGACTTCTGTGTCCTTGCCGCCGACGCTGCAACACGCGCGGAAACGCGGGTTGAAGGGCAAAGTAAATGATTGTTTATGTGCGTTTCGTTATGCTGCAACACGCGCGGAAACGCGGGTTGAAGGTTGCTTTTGGCGGCGCGCGCCTTGTCGCTTTCGCCGGCTGCAACACGCGCGGAAACGCGGGTTGAAGGGCATTCCGGGCAGACGACAAAGCCGCCCGATCTGATTGCTGCAACACGCGCGGAAACGCGGGTTGAAGGAAAGCCGATGATGTGATGACGGCGGCAGCCGTCGGGCTGCAACACGCGCGGAAACGCGGGTTGAAGGACTATCCAATCAGCGACCATGTACTGGCGCGCGGGGCTGCAACACGCGCGGAAACGCGGGTTGAAGGATTCGCCCTGCTCGTCCGGTGAGTACGCGATCAGGCTGCAACACGCGCGGAAACGCGGGTTGAAGGATTCCCAAAATTCGCCCAGGGTGTTGAGGTTTGGCTGCAACACGCGCGGAAATGCGGGTTGAAGGATGTTTGTACCACCTGCAATGCCGTTTGCGGCAAGCTGCAACACGCGCGGAAACGCGGGTTGAAGGTGTTCGATGTCGTTGACCATGTTCACGGGGTTTCGCTGCAACACGCGCGGAAACGCGGGTTGAAGGATTTGCCCTCCTCATGTGTCAGGAAGCCGCCCTTTGCTGCAACACGCGCGCAAACCACACCCTCACACCGTAGGGGCTGACGCCCTCGGCAGCCCGGCAGTACAATCTCATATTCAGCATCCCGCCCCGGCGAATACGTACACCGTTCGTATTCGCCGGGGCAGTCTGCTATTTTCACCATTTCCTCGGCCCGGGCCGCCGGGGGCGTCGGCCCCTACAAATTAAAACCGGGGTTGTACCAAATTCACGTCACCGGATTGACTTCACCATCCTTTTAGGGTAAAATATATTGATTCAGTATATGATATACGAAAGGCGGGGCGGGTATGGCGCAGAGTACAGCGAACGAAAGCGAACGCATCCCACATGCCTGCCTGATCTGCGCACCGAGCGCGGAGGCGGCGCTGGACAAGGCCAGAGAGCTTGCGTCCAGGGCCGTCTGCTCCGGGACGGGTTTATTGAAACCCTGCGGGGCGTGCCGGGACTGCCGGAAGGTCGCGGCGGGGATACACCCGGACGTGATCACTCTCACCCGCGCGGCCGACGACAAGGGAAAGCAGAAGCAGAACATCACCGTCGACCAGATCCGCGCCCTCTCGGCGGACGCCATCGTCCTGCCGAACGAGGCAAAGCGCAAGGTCTACATCATCGACGGCGCCGAGACCATGAACCCCGCCGCCCAGAACGCCGCCCTCAAGCTTCTGGAGGAGCCGCCCGCCGCGGTGGTGTTCCTGCTGTGCACGGTGCGGCCCATGCAGCTGCTGGAGACGGTGCGCTCCCGCTGCGCGCTGGTGAAGCTCCAGGGCGCGGAGGACCCCGAGGGCCCGGACGAGGCGGCGCAGGAGCTGGCAGCGGGCTATCTCAAGGCGGTCAACACCCGGGACGACGCGCAGATCCTCCGCTGGTGCGTACAGAATGAGAACATCGACACCCAGGCCATGGCGGCCTTTCTGGAGGCGGTGCGCCTGCGGCTGTCGGACATGCTGTGCCTGCGCCTTAAAAGCGGGCGGCTTTCCCGCGCGGAGCTTCTGGGCCTGTACAGGCTCAGCGAGCGGTGTACCCAATATCTGAAGGTCAATACAAACGTAAAGCAATTATTCGGGCTGCTGGCGGTGGACGCCCTGCCCGACGGAAACAGAGGAAACGCAATTGATTGAAGTAGTCAGTATCAAATTCAAAAACCGGGGCAAGTGCTATTACTTTTCCCCGAACGGCCTGAACGTGCGCACCGGCGAAAAGGTGATCGTGGAGACCTCCAAGGGCCTCGAGATCGCCGACTGCACCCACGGCAACCACAACGTCATGGACACCGCCGTGGTCCAGCCCCTGCGCTGCGTACAGCGCATCGCCACCAAGGACGATCTGCGCATCGCCCAGATCAACGTCCAGCGAGAAAAGGAGGCCTTTGAGATCTGCCAGGAGAAGATCGCAAAGCACGGCCTCGATATGAAGCTTGTGGACGTGGAGTGCAACTTTGAGGGCACGAAGACCATGTTCTTCTTCACCTCCGACGGGCGCGTGGACTTCCGGGAGCTTGTCAAGGACCTGGCGAGCGTCTTCCGCAACCGCATCGAGCTGAGGCAGATCGGCGTGCGCGACGAGTCCAAGATGATCGGCGGCATCGGCATCTGCGGCCGCCCGTATTGCTGCAGCCAGTTCCTGGACGACTTCCAGCCCGTGTCCACCAAGATGGCCAAGGTGCAGTCCCTGTCCCTGAATCCCGCCAAGATCTCCGGCAGCTGCGGCAGACTCATGTGCTGCCTGCGCTATGAGCAGGAGGCCTACGAGGACCTTATCAAGAAGGTCCCGAAGCAGGGCGCCTTCGTTGAGACCAAGGACGGCTTCGGCACCGCCGTGCAGGTCAATCTCCTGCGACAGACCGTGAAGGTGCGCCTGGATGACGACAGCGACGACTCCCTGCACCTGTACAAGGCAAATGAGCTGTGCGCCGTGCCCGGCGGCAGACCCCGCGATGGGGAGCAGCCCGTCTCCACCTTCCGGTATGTTCCCGAGCCCGAGCCGGAAGCCGAGGAGCCCGAGGCCAACCCCTGGATGGTCGAGCCGCAGTACCACGACCCGGCCCTGCTCGAGCCCGAAGAAGCCCCGGCCGAGGAGCCGCGCCGCAGCAGCCGTCGCCGCCGCTCCAGAAAGCCCGCCCCCGAAGGGAAGACCGAGGCCCCGGCGGCACAGAAGAAGGAGCCGCGCCCCGAGCAGAAGAGCGCCGACAAGCCCGCCGACAAGGAGGGCCGCAGCGCCCACAGCCGCCGCGGCGGCAAGAGCCACGGCAAGCCCAGGCCGGAAGCCGGGCCCAACGACGCAGCCGCCCCCAAGCCGGAGCAGGCAAAAAAGGAGGCCGCTCCCGCCGGGGAGGAGGGCGCGGCGAAGCCCAAGTCCAACCGCCGCCGCTACTATCGCGGCAAGCCAAAGGCCAGAGGCGGCGAGAAGCCCCAAGCGTGACAAAATGCACCGTCAGGCCGACGGTGCATTTTTGATTTATGGCAAAGTATGGAGAGGACACTTCTATCCGATCACTTTCCCCAGCAGATCGGCGGCTTTCACAGGGCCGAAGTCGCGGGAGTCGTATGCCTCTTCCCGGGCGTCGCCCAGGAGGAACAGCTCCCCCTGACGCAGGATCACCGGGAAGGTGATGCCCTCGGGGCGCGGGTCGGTGCGGGTGAAGCTGTAGCTGCCGCGCTCGGCGAGCCCGTTGATGTACGTGAGACCGCCCCGAAGCTCCACGCTGTCACCCGCGACAGCCACCACGCGCCGAACCGCGGTGTTCCCGCCCGGCAGCCGGAGGCATACCGCGTCCCCGCGCCTGAAATCCCGTGACAGGCGCAGGTAGGCGACGAGCGAGCCGCTTTTCACCGTGGGCCGCATGCCGTCATCCCGGACAAGGGCAAAGCCCAGAATCAGTGAAAACGCGGCGATTGCCAGAAGGATGATCCCCACGCTCACGCGGATGCGGCGGATGAGTCCGCGGTGCTCCCGGTCATAGCCTGTGTTTCTGTTCGCCATTGCTCCATGCCCCCGAAGAAAAAGATGTCAACATTGTAGCACGGCGCAGAGAAAAAGAAAACCGCGCCGTGTAAATTTTTGCGTCGACGGCAAAAGGGAGATTCAGACAAAAGTGACAGAATCAGACAAAAGTGACAGAATGCCAGTTTACAGACCGGCGCTTTTTTGTTAAAATACAAAAAGGCAATCTGACCGGTATGCTGCCGGCAACGACATAGATTAAAGGAGAAACTGCCATGTACCCGATCCTTGAGAGGGACGCGGCCCTGCGCCCGTTTGAAAGGGACATCAATCTGCGCATGGATAACTACCGGCGCATGCACGCGCTGTTGGCAAACGACAGGACACTCAGCGACTTTGCAAACGCGCATGAGTATTACGGCTTCCACCACACCATGGACGGCTGGGTCTACCGTGAGTGGGCGCCCGGCGCGGACGCGCTGTATCTGTCGGGGGAGTTCAACAACTGGTCGGCGGACGAAACACCTCTGACGAGACTCTCCGGCGGCAGCTGGGAAGTGAAGCTGCCGGAGGGAACGCTGCATGACGGCATGCGCGTCAAGACCGTGGTGCGAAACGGAGATAAACTCACCTGGCACATCCCCCTCTACGCCCGGCGCGTCATCCAGGAAGAGCAGAGCTATGAGTGGATCTGCGAGGTCTGGGACCCCATTGAGCCCTACGCCTGGACGGACGGGGACTTCGAGGCAGACCCGCACCTGTTTATCTACGAGTCCCATGTGGGCATGGCCACCGAGGAGTACCGCGTGGGCACCTACCGGGAGTTTGCGGACAATGTGCTGCCGCGCGTGAAGGAGCTCGGCTACAATACCATCCAGCTCATGGCCATCATGGAGCACCCGTATTACGGCTCCTTCGGCTACCAGGTGTCGAATTTCTTCGCCGCCTCCAGCCGCTTCGGCTATCCCGAGGATCTGAAATATCTGGTTGACAAGGCCCACGGCATGGGCATCGCGGTGCTGCTGGACGTGGTACACTCCCACGCGGTGAAGAACACCGTGGAGGGCATCAACCGCTTTGACGGCACCGACACCCAGTTCTTCCGCGCAGGGCGCGCCGGCGATCACCCCGCCTGGGACACGAAGTGCTTCAACTACGGCAAGACCGAGGTCATCCATTTTCTGCTCTCCAACCTCAAATTCTGGATGACCGAGTACCACTTCGACGGCTTCCGCTTCGACGGCGTGACCAGCATGCTCTACCACGACCACGGCCTGGGCGCGGCGTTTTCCACCCTGCGCATGTACTTCTCCCTCAATACCGACACCGAGGCCATCACCTATCTCCAGCTTGCAAACGAGCTTATCCATGAGATAAACCCCAACGGCATCACCATCGCCGAGGACATGTCCGGCATGCCGGGCATGACCGTGAAGGTCGAGGAGGGCGGCATCGGCTTTGACTACCGCCTCGCCATGGGCCTGCCTGACATGTGGATACGCCTCATCAAGGAAAAGCGGGACGAGGACTGGAACCTCGAGTATATCTGGCATGAGCTCAACGACCGCATGGCGGCCACCATCGCCTATGTGGAGAGCCACGACCAGGCCCTGGTGGGCGATCAGACCATTATGTTCCGCCTGGCCGAGGCGCACATGTACACCGACATGGACAAGATCTGTCACAACCAGGTCATCGACCGCGCCATGGCCCTGCACAAGATGCTGCGCCTGATCACCGCGGCGGCGGGCGGCAACGGTTACCTCAACTTCATGGGCAACGAGTTCGGCCACCCCGAGTGGATCGACTTCCCGCGCGAGGGCAACGGCTGGGACTACAAGTACTGCCGCCGCCAGTGGAGCCTGCCGGAAAACGGCTATCTGAAATACGGGCAGCTCAATCTCTTTGACCATGACATGATCCGGACCTTCCGCAAGGTCGACCTCCTGGGCGACGGCACGGCCCATCTCAGGTTCATCCGCCAGGATGACCACATCATCGCCTTTGAGCGCGGCGGCCTCGTCTTTGTCTTCAACTTCGACCCCGTCCGCAGCCATATGGACTATGTTATCCCCGTGAGCGTCGGGCGCGATCACGAGGTGGTCTTTACCACCGACGACAGCTGCTACGGCGGCTTTGACAACATCGGCCACGAGCTGCGCTCGGCCTTCATCCCCGGTATGAACACCCCGGCCCTGAAGCTGGGCCTGCCGCCGAGAACGGCCATGGTCCTGAAACCGGTAGAATAAACGTAAAGGGACGAACGCTCCGAAAGAAGCGGTCGTCCCTTCACTTTTTAAACCATCAGCAGACCGTGACCTCGGCCCCGGCGTCCTCGAAGACCTGGGCCATGATCTCCGCGTAGCCCCGGCAGGGCGCGTCCTCCTCCGGCAGCAGGATCCTGAAGCGCCGTCCCAGGTGAGGCAGGCCCGTGAGAATGTCATACAGGGCGTCGAGGTTCCGCCCGTAGTCCTTGCCCCAGAGCATGCGCGCCGACAGCACGTCATAAAGTTCCGGACGCTCCCGGCAGGCGGTGAAGTCCAGCGTCAGCTCCGGCGTCAGCGCGTTGAGAAGCCCAAGACAACCCTCGTAGATGTCGTCCCAGGCGGTGTCGAAGTCGCGGGTGTACCAGGGATCGTCAATGATGGCGCCCGGGCGGCCCGCGTACTCGCTGAGCAGATGGAGCTTGCCGTCGGGATCGCCGCGGAAGCAGCGCTCCATATTGCGGATGTTGGCATCGTCAAAGCCGATCAGCAGGTCCCAGCGCTCATAGTCCTCCGCCCGGATGCGCCGCGCGGTCTTGCCCGAGCAGTCAATCCCGTGCGCGTTGAGCTTGCGCCGGGCAGGCGGATAGACGGGGTTGCCCAGCTCCTCGGAGCTCGTGGCGGCGGAGGCGATCTCGTAATCCTCCGCCATCCCGGCGCGAGAAACCATGTCCTTGAGAATAAATTCGCCCATCGGGCTGCGGCAGATATTGCCGTGACACACAAAAAGCACTTTTATCATCATTTAAAACCCTTTATAAGCCTTTAAAACTAATTTTTATGAACTATGTTGGGAAATCAAAATGGTGTAAATCTCCATAATTCTCCATTTTATCCTGCGAAAATGGTGTATCGTTGGTGTACACCACAATGGATCAAATTCCCGCAATTGCGGAAAATTTCTGGAAAGATTGAGCCGCTGCGTCGTAGTCCAGATGTGTATAAATTCTCAGTGTTGTACCCACATCTGAATGACCCATCAAGTATTGCAGCTCTTTGACAGGCATCCCGGCTCTGGCAAGCTTGGTACAGAAGGTATGGCGGAGAATATGCGGCGTGACCGTAAGTTGGTCGAAATGCGTCTCGTTGTACTTGTCCACGATGCGCTTGATCGCGTGTTCAAAATGTCCGGCGACCTTCGGCTTTTCATCCTTGTCCAGAAACAGAAACCCGCTCTTGCCGTCGACAACGACCTCGACCTTGGGCTTGATCCGATCCCGCAGCACGCGCTTGAATGCCTGGTACACCTCGTCGCTCATGGGGATGTAGCGCTCGCCGCTCTCGGTCTTGGGCTTTTCCAGATAATACTCGCAGTGCTTCGTCCGTACAAGCTGGCGTTCCACATGTACCCGCCGTCTGGCAAAGTCCAGATCAAAGATTGTCAGGCCGCACAGCTCACTGATGCGCATCCCGGTTCCCAGCAGGATCACCACCGGATCATAATACCGGATTCTGCATTTGTCCTCTTTCAGATAGTCGAGAAACCTTTTCTCTTCTTCCTCCGTCAGAGGGATACGCTCAATAGTGTCATCCGGAACCACATCGGTGAGCTTGAACGCGAAGGGATTCTTTTTCAGGATGTCCTCATCCACCGCCATCTCGAAAGCCGGACGCACGACACCACGCACACTTTGAATGCTGCTGTAGCGCCGACCGTCATTTCTGAGTTTAATAAACCATTCTTTGGCGTCGGACTTCTTGATCGTCTTGATCTGCCGATAGGAGAAATCCTCGTCCTTCAAAATGCCGAGTACAAACTCATAGTTGATCTGTGTATTATACCGCATCCCCTGCTTCAGCTTCAGATACTTTTCGACAAGCTCCAGAACCGTGATTTCACCGGCGCAGTAGTCCAGACCGTTGTTGAAAACAACCTTTTGGATCTCCGCTTCCCGGTCGCGCAGGTCTTCAAGCGTTGAGGCATAGATGTATTTCCGCTTGCCCTTGATGTCGGTATAACGATACTGATAGCCACCGTTTGCCCGCTGGCTCTCGCCGGATTTCAATACTCTTCCTTTTTTATCTTTGCGCTTTTCTGACATGATAACCTCCTTACAAATCGAAAAGCGCCTGATATGATAGTCAAAGTATATCATAATCAGGCGCCTTTGCATAGTTCTTGCCTACCCAGAGAACAAAGTTGCAGTTCTCCGCGTCGCTGATTTCGCGCAGGCGGTTGACACCCACATTGCTGTAGGCTGCCGCCTCTTCCAGAGTAAGAGTTGCCTTTTCCCATACCGGGACCTCACACTTCATTCGCATTCCCCCTTTCCTGTTCGATAGTTTTGCCGGAGTAGCGGAAGACGATCTCCGGCGGGATCTTCCGGAGCGTGCGCTCCAGCTCTATATAATCGGATTTGAGCTGGGCCTCCGCGAGGCGGCGCTTCGTGTCGCCGTCGGCAGCATCTTTCAGATTCTGCTTCAAATCCGCGTTTTCTGCTTTCAGGCTGCGGATCGCCTGATCATATTTCTTTGTCTTCGTGAGAAATTTCCCCAGCTCCGGGAAGAATTTCTTCAGCATTGTCTCCAGCACCGCGGTATTCTTCCTCACGTTGAAAGCGTTGGTGTCGGAGAGCAGTTCCAGAATCGCCTTCGCCTGTTTATTCAGATTCGCCGCCTGCTTGAAGATGCGCGGCGGGATATGCTCGCGCCCGGTTTTGCTGGCGCTCTCCCCGCGCTCCAGATCGGGGTATTTACTGACCATGTGCTGCCAATATCTGTCCTGCCATGCGGTCAGGCTTTTCCGGTTGCCGATGATGTCTTTGGCCGAGAGCCGCCCGTCCTTCGTGATCGGGACGAAAGAGAGGTGCATGTGTGGCGTCTTCTCGTCCATGTGAACAGGGGCGGCAATCAGCCGGTCTTCTCCCAGCTCATTCTTCAGAAAGTCAACAGCATGCTGGAAGAAGGCGCGAATC
>CADBYZ010000044.1 GCA_902799075.1 Oscillospiraceae bacterium
CTCTGAGTTCCTTGGACTTCAGGTCTCTCTTTGCAGAAGATTTAATGTTGGCCATGTTTCAATCGCCACCTCCTCCTATAAAATTGAGTTACATAACTTTAACTCGCGTTTAGTAATTATAGCAAAGAAGAGTTTGAAAATCAAGCATTTTTTCAAATTTTTTTCCACTTTTTTTGAA
Organism: Oscillospiraceae bacterium; assembly: GCA_902799075.1. GTDB lineage: Bacteria > Bacillota > Clostridia > Oscillospirales > Oscillospiraceae > Limivicinus. The sequence goes on from CADBYZ010000044.1 coordinate 179, forward strand.
GCCTCACCTATTGTGGCAAAATCCGGAGATACTATACCATATATTGAGTTTTAATCAGGAGTGTGGAGTTTATGATGAAAACTGTTCGTACCGATATGGCTGGAGAGCTGCGGCGGCGTCATGCCGGAGAGCTGAGAGGTGTGCACTGTGAGAACGAGAAGCTTAACAGTCTCGATGTGTTTACCGTTGATATTTTAAATAAAGATGGGGAAGATGCGCTTGGCAAACCCCGGGGCTGCTATTATACTCTGTCCCTCCCACGCTGGTTCGATCGGGGAAGTGATCGCTTCCCGGATGCGGTTAACGCGCTCGCGTCGCTTATAACACGATGCCTTCCTAAGGAACACGAAAACGTTTTCGTTGCGGCTCTGGGCAATCCGGACATCACACCGGACGCGCTTGGATCTCTGGCAGCCTCAAATATTCTTGTGACACGGCATTTGAAACAAGCTGAGGAGGAAAGTTTTCCGCAATTTTGTTCTCTTGCACTTTGCAGACCAGGGGTACTCGGCACATCCGGCATTGAATCCGCCGCGCAGATTGAGACTCTGTGCCGCAGTATATCTCCTGACGTGGTCGTGGTCATCGACGCTCTGGCTGGTTCCGAGGCGGATTCCATTTGCCGGAGTGTACAGGTCTCGAATGCGGGGATCTCTCCCGGCTCAGGAGTCGGCAATGACAGGCGAGAACTGAGTCGCGCGACCCTGGGCCTGCCAGTGATTTCTATAGGTATACCTACCGTCATAGATGCCGGCTTCCTCGGTGAGGGCAGTATGAGCGGTATGTTTGTCACGCCACGGGATATAGACAGCATGGTACGTCATGGAGCAAGACTCATTGCCTATGCGCTGAATCTTTCTCTGCACCATGGTCTTAGAATCGAAGACATTGACGCCTTGATCGGTTAAATCATCGTTGCTAATGTTTTCGATTTGCTGAGAAAAGTTATGCGAAAAATTAAAAACATTACAGAACTACTGACCGTGTTTCACGTGAAACAACAGTTAAAAATATTAGTGAAGAATAGATATAATCAAAAATCTAACCATAATTATACTTTTCACTTTCTCAAAAATTGTTTCACATGAAACATTGCAATGTGCGGGCAATGCTGTTATAATGTCGGCGCAATAAGAAGTAGAAAAGAAAGGACATGCGTCCGATGGCTAAAATCATTGCAATCGCAAACCAGAAGGGCGGCGTCGGAAAGACCACCACCACCGTGAACCTCACGGCGGCCCTGAACCTCATGGGCAAAAAGGTTTTACTGGTGGACTGCGACCCCCAGGGCAACGCAAGCTCCGGTATGGGTGTTAAAAAGAGTCACCGCCCCAACACATACGACATGCTCATCTCGGACATCAGCGCCGCCGAGTGCGTGGTGCAGACCGATTACGGCGATGTGATCCCGGCCTCCAAGGAGCTGGCCGCCGCGTCTGTGGAGCTCATCCACGAGGAGAGACGGGAGTACGTGCTCAAGGATAAGATCACGGCGCTGTACAGCGAATACGACTACATATTCCTCGACTGCCCGCCCTCCCTGGAGATGCTGACGGTCAACGCCCTGGTCGCGGCGGACAGCGTACTCATCCCCATGCAGTGTGAGTACTACGCTCTCGAGGGCATCGCGGATCTGCTGACGAGCATCAAAATGTGCTCCCGCCGCCTGAACAAACGCCTCGGTATCGAGGGCATCGTGTTGACCATGTACGACGCGCGCGCCAATCTCACCACCCAGGTGGCAAACGAGCTGCGCCGCTACCTCGGGGACAAGGTGTACGAGACCGTGATCCCGCGCAGCGTGCGTCTTTCCGAAGCGCCCAGCCACGGTGTCCCCGGCGTGGTCTACGACCGCATCAATCGCGGCAGCAAGGGCTACATGGCGCTCGCGGCAGAGTTTTTGAAACGACACGAGAAATAAAAGCAAAAAGGGAAGTGTGAAATGCCAAAGGAAAAAAAGGGTCTCGGCATCGGGCTTGACGCGTTGTTCGGGGCGGACGAGCCGGAGGAGACCGAGCTTCAGAATCTCCCGATCGCCAAGGTGGAGCCGCGCCTGGAGCAGCCGCGTGAGATTTTCAACGAACAGGCCCTGCAGGAGCTGGCGGATTCCATCGCCCAGTACGGCCTGATCCAGCCCATCACCGCGCGAAAGCTGGACAGCGGCTATTATCAGATCATCGCCGGCGAGCGCCGCTGGCGGGCCGCGCGGCTTGCGGGTCTGACCGAGGTGCCCGTGCGCGTCATCGAGGCCGACGACCGCCGCGTCGCCGAGCTTGCGCTGGTGGAAAACCTGCAGCGCGAGGACCTCAACCCTATCGAGGAGGCCCGGGGTTATCGGGCGCTGATCGACGAATACGGTCTGACCCAGGAGGAGGCGGCAAAGAGTGTAGGCCGCTCACGCCCGGCGGTGGCGAACGCCATGCGCCTTTTGAGCCTGTGCCCGGCGGTGCTGGAGCTTACGGAACAGGGAAAGCTCTCCGCCGGACACGCGCGCGCTCTGGTGCCGATCCTGGACGAGAAGACCCAGACGGCGGCGGCAAACGAGGTCGTGGACAAGGGCCTGTCGGTGCGTCAGACCGAGCAGCTGGCCGCCCGGCTCATGAAGGCGCCGAAGCAGCCGCGGCCGGAAACGGATGAGATCAAGGTGGACTACGCCGCCGAGGTGGCAAACCGCCTGTCGGCAAGCCTGGGCCGCAAGGTCAAGCTCATCGACGGCAAAAAGACCGGCCGCATCGAACTCGAATTTTACGGCGCCGACGACCGCGAAGCGCTGATTTCAGCCCTGGAGAGGCTGAAATAAAGTTTGAAGTGTGGAGTTAGGAGTTAAGGAGTGCCTTCGGCACAATTCAGAATTGTCCGCTCAGCGGACACCATAAACTCCACACTCCACACTCCACACTCCAAACTCCACACTCCAAACTCCACACTCCTAACTCCTAACTGGAAAAAATATTATTTTATAGAAGGAAAGGGTAAGTACATGCTCGACATCAAGTTTGTCAGGGAGAACCCCGACATCGTCAAGGAGAACATCAAAAAGAAATACCAGGACCAGAAGCTGCCCATGGTGGATGAGGTCATTGAGCTTGACCGCCTCAAGCGCGCGGCGATCACCGAGGCCAGCGACCTTCGCGCCCAGCGCAACAAGCTTTCCAAGGCAAACGGCCCCCTGTTCGGCAAGCTCAAGAAGGCCGCCGAGGAAGACAAGGCCGCCATCCAGGCCGAGATCGACGCGAACATCGCCGCCGTCAAGGCCGATGACGAGCGCCTTGCGGAGCTGGAGCGCCTCGAGGGCGAGTACGAGCAGAAGGTCCATCACCTCATGCTGAACATCCCCAACATCATCGACCCCTCCGTCCCCATCGGTCCGGACGACTCCGCCAACGTCGAGGTCGAGCGCTTCGGCGAGCCTGTGGTCCCCGACTTTGAGATCCCCTACCACACCGACATCATGGAGCGCTTCAACGGCGTGGACATGGACGCGGCGGGCAGAGTTGCCGGCAACGGCTTTTATTACCTCATGGGCGACATCGCGCGCCTGCACTCCGCGGTCCTGGCCTACGCCCGCGACTTCATGATCGGCAAGGGCTTCATTTACTGCATCCCGCCCTTCATGATCCACGGCAACGTGGTCGAGGGCGTCATGAGCCAGACCGACATGGACGCCATGATGTACAAGATCGAGGGTGAGGACCTCTATCTGATCGGCACGAGCGAGCACTCCATGATCGGCAAATTCATCAACCAGCTCATCCCCGAGACGAGCCTGCCCCAGACCCTCACCAGCTACAGCCCCTGCTTCCGCAAGGAGAAGGGCGCCCACGGCATCGAGGAGCGCGGCGTTTACCGTATCCACCAGTTTGAAAAGCAGGAGATGATCGTGGTCTGCAAGCCCGAGGACTCCATGGCCTGGTACGAGAAGATGTGGCGCTACTCGGTCGAGCTCTTCCGCAGCATGGAGATCCCGGTGCGCCAGCTCGAGTGCTGCTCCGGCGACCTTGCCGACCTCAAGGTCAAGTCCTGCGACATCGAGGCCTGGAGCCCCCGCCAGCAGAAGTATTTTGAAGTCTGCTCCTGCTCCAACCTGGGCGACGCCCAGGCGCGCAGACTCAACATGCGCGTCAAGGGCGAGGACGGCAGGACCTATCTGCCCCACACTCTCAACAACACCGTCGTCGCGCCCCCGCGCATGCTGATCGCCTTCCTGGAGAACCACCTCCGGGCCGACGGCAGCGTCACCATCCCCGAGGTCCTTCAGCCCTACATGGGCGGCACGAAGGTCCTCACGCCGAAGGCGTGAGAAAGATTGAATATCCAAATCCGTAATCCCATATTTTATATAAGAAAGGAAGCATCCCCATGAAAAAGTTCTTTGAAGAATTCAAGACCTTCATTTCCCGCGGCAACGTCATGGATATGGCCATCGGCGTTATCATCGGCGGCGCTTTCGGCGCCATCACCAGCTCCCTCGTGGCCGACGTTGTCACGCCTCTGCTGGCAGCCCTGTTCCAGTCCCCGAACACCGACGCGCTGAACATCACTCTGCGCGCCGCCTCCGAAGGCCAGGAGCCCATCGTCCTCGGCCTCGGTACATTCATCGGCGCGATCATCAACTTCCTGGTCATTGCCCTGGTGCTGTTCTCCGTCATCAAGGCCATGAACAAGGCCAAGGAACTTGCTGAAAAGGCACTGAAAAAGAAGAAGGAAGAGGAAGCCGCGGCCGAGGAGCCGAAGGGCCCGACCACCGAGGAGCTGCTGACCGAGATCCTGGCCGAGCTCAAGAAGAAAGCCTGACAAAATTTTACATAGGCGCACACGGGAGGGGAAAACCCTCCCGTTTTTTAATTGCCTCCCTCCCTGAGGGAGGGGGACCGCGAAGCGGTGGAAGGAGTCCACCGGACGAGTCAGCGTGGGGAAATAACATGGCAGTTGACATAAATAAAAAATTATTGTCAACAAAAAGCCTTGCGCGTTGCGCTTTGCTATGTTATAATAGACGTTGTTAAAGAGTCAAAAAAGTTACGAAAGATAACAAATTTCTCAAGATTGAGAGGTTTCGCACCATGAAGAAGAGCACAGTAAGAATCTTCGCCATCGTGTTGGTCGTACTGATGTGCCTGTCTCTGCTGCCGCTGGCGGCCGCGCACGCGGAGGAGTTTGAGCTTCCCCCGGAGATCCCGGGCTTTACGCTGGTAGGGGATCAGTACGTGGAAAACGGACATGCGTACGGGGAGATCGTGAACGAGGATTTCCTTGTCAATCACGAGGAGCGGGGCGACTGTGAGACGCCCGCGGTATACTGGAAGTCCTGCGTCAACATCAATCCCTACACGCAGGAGCGCTGCGGCATCACGGCGGAGCATGACTGGAACGAGGCCATGAACCGTCTGAAGACCGAGCTGTCCCAGCGCCGCGCCAACGGCGAGAAGGCGGACTATGAGTCGATCTTTGTCAACGCCATCACCGAGCTTGACTATAAGTACAAGTTCAGCTACGGCGGCTTCGGCCATCAGTGGGTCGAGGTCGACTATCAGCCTGCCACCTGCGAGCAGGACGGCTGGGATTCCTACTATTACTGCTCGGTCTGCGGCGAAGGGCTGGACTATATCCCGGTGATCCCGGCCACTGGTCACCGCTATGAGGAAGGCATCTGCGTGATCTGCGGCAAAGCGGACCCGGACTATGTCCCTGTGTCGTCGAGCGATGACGCCGCGCTTGCTCTGAGCGACAGCGCCGCGTACAACACCGAGGACGGGGAGCAGAACACCGACGAAGAGATCATAGACGATCCTGATCTCGAAAAGAAAGACGACAACCTCGGTGATGTAATAATCGAGGGTGAGTCTGCTGCGCCTTCCAACACCGATAACGGCGAGAACAACGGCGAGCCGAACGGTCAGACCGGCAACGAGACCAAGGAAGAGACCAAGGAAGAGACCAACGGCGAGACCAACGGCGAGACCAACGGCGAGACCAACGGCGAAACCAAGGGCGAGACCAACGGCGAAACCAACGGCGAAACCAAGGGCGAGACCAACGGCGAAACCGGCGAGGAGACCAAGGACGAGCCCAGCGACACGCCCGAAGTCTACACCGGTAAGGTCACGATTGAACAGGCGGCAGCAAGTGAGGAAGTTGTCAACTCGTTTACGGAGGCCGCAGGGGATTACCTTGGCCTGACGGACGAAAACACCGACAGCGTCAATGTGCAGAATGTCACCCCGTACAAGGAAGACGGCACAGAACTTTCCGATGAAGAAATCCCCGAAGAAGGCATCACTTTTGAGATGGACATTCCCGAGGGCTTTGATCCCGCCACGCAGGAAATCGAAATCTACCACTGCAACAAAGACGGCGTGTGGGAGAAGATGGAGATCGTCGAGGTCAAGGACGGCAAGGTCATCGTCCGGAAAGTGAGAAGCTTTTCCCCTTTCGCTCTGACCGTTAAACGCCTTGATGATAAGATCGCCTTTGTAACAAGGCCAATCAGCGACGCCGAGACGTTTGACGCTGAGAATGTTACTGTTACGCTGAATGTTTCGGGTGGCTTCAAAGATGAATACGGTAGGATTGCCCTTTTGAGCGACGACGCTGCTTCGAATATTGTTACGGCCAGCATCACTGTGGATGGAGCCGCTGCTGTTCCAGCCGACTATGTTTTTCACTGGGTCCGCGAGCAGGAAAACGGCTCTGAAAAAGAAATTGTGGGCGAGTTACAAAGCAGCTATACCCTGACAAGCAGTGATTTAAACAATGGTATTTTCTGCACGGTGCGCAAAACTGGCAGTGAAAAGGAAGCAGCCCGGTCTGAAGTTCTCCCTGTGCGCAAGGAAGTTTCTGTTACCTTCGATGTCAGAGGACTCAGCGAAGCGACTTACAGCTATGAGCGTGTCGGTAAGAAAGAGGAAAACCTTCCCCTCAGCAACAATACGACTATCCCCGTGACTTTTCTCACAAAGGATAAAGTCACGGTGTCTATGGTGCCCAATGCGGAAGAGGGCTACCGTTTCCGCCAGATCGCAACGGCGAAACCATCAGATCAATACTGGACGCCTGTACGCAGCCACGACCTTGGAAATACAGAAGATCCCTATACTTTTACAGTCAGCAATCCCATATTTGTACTTGTTCAGGCTGACAAGGAAAATCTGTATAACAAAGATAAACCCACAAAGGGCGCGGATGATGACATTGAGAAGAACCGTGCCGACGTACTCAAAAAGTTGTGGAATATGCTGGGCTTCACACCAGCCGCAGGTCTTTATAATTACCGTTATATTACGCCCATTTGGGTGTCAGATGCGCTTTACATGACAGCAAAGGAAATCGAGGCTGTTGGCGGTTTCGATATTGTCATGGATAAACCCGCAGCGGCAAGTGAAATCGACGCGGTAGAGTTATACCATTTTATCGGTAACTATAAAACGGGAAGCTGGGAAAAAGTCGATGATGCTTATATCAGCGAGGAAGGAAAAGTCTGCGTCGATAAGTTCACAGACTTCTCTCCCTTCTGCGCAGTAGCCATCGCTGGCGCAACAATTACTGAAACATTCAACGAGGAAGGTGGCACTGTCGAACGCGACGGCGAAGAGATCACCAGCGGCGCATCTGTTACACTCACAAAAGATGCTGAGATTACCTACACACTTACACCCAAACAAGGTTGGGCGATAAAAACTGTCAAATACAACGATACGGAAATCACCAGTGAAAACAATACCTTTACAGTTACCGCCTCTAAGAGTAGCAACACCTTCGAGGTCGTTTTCGCAGAAATCGAAATAAAACCAGATCCGTTGGATGACGGCATTAAAACATCACTGAGTACCTATGCCGAAGAGAACGGCTATGATAAGGATAAATATACTGTCCTTAATGTGACACCTTATTGGAAAGGTACAACGGAAAAAGTAACAAAAGCTGTTCTTGAGCAATCTGGCGGTATTGAGTTTGTTCTGCCTTATCCAACAGGAATAACCAAAAATGACTATATCATTACAGTTGTCCATTATGACGGCAGCTGGGAGGAAGTTACTGAAGGCGTGACGTTAGAAGAGAACCAGGCCAGAATCAAGTCTTCGGATTTCTCCCATTGGGGCCTGATTGTGGTACGTAAAGATGTCACCATCAAGTTCTATTACGAGAGTTCTTCCTTGAGTTCGACATATCCGGATATGAACGCAAAGAATGGCAAGCCTGTTAAACTTCCTGATGGCTCGATCTTTGCAAAGACCCAGAATATGGCGTTCAAGGAATGGAACAACAAAGCTGACGGTTCGGGAGATGAGCATTACGCCTCCGGTGCATCCTATACCCCCCAAAGCGGTACAGAGGATAGAATCTATCTCTATGCTATTCTGGAAACCGGCGTAAAGATCACCTTCAAATGCACCGAAACAGGCGATATGAAGGAACAGCTTATCCCGTTGGCAGAAGAAACGCCGCTGGAAGCAAACACGTTTGAGTATTCCGGACATACCTTCAAGCAGTGGAAACTTGAAGGTGGATCGACAACTTATCAGGACAGAGAAAATATTGTTGCTTCTGGACCGCTCACGCTTGTTGCAGAATGGTATAACAAAGAACAGCCTGCAGCTCCTTCGGCAGTAAAGGTGACCAAAAGCATTCTGAACTACGGTGAAACTCTTCTCGAAAACCAGGCGGGTGAAATCTCCGGAACCAACAAAAATATGCAGGTGTATGCGGGTGACGGAGTGTGGAGTGCGATCACAACGACACCTTACAAGGTAACAGAACCCGGCACATATGAAATTCGCGTGAAGGAAATTTCTCCGTATCCGCCCAGCGCAGCGACAAGTGTCACCGTTCACAGTTACTATACCGAAGCGTCTGACCCGGTTGGCCCTGAAACATATGACGAAAAAACAGCCTATCGGTATACAGTGAAGCTTAAGGAAAACAAAGAGGATGGTCAGGTTGTAGATGTACATCATACTGATCTGAACGAATCCGTAGAGTTTATGCTAAAATATCCCGGCGGCATAAACGGGACGCAGTATTCCTTCAAACTTTACCATCTCCCGGATTTGGTCGAGATAACGGACTACGAAGCGACCAGTAGTGGCATCATTGCCAGCGCCAAGGAGTTTTCTGATTTTCTCCTGGTAATTGAAGAGAATCTCATCATTACCTTCAAGGGCAACGGCGGCAAGGCTTTAACCAGTGCCACCACCAGTGTAACTCAATATACCCAGTACGTGAAAAAGAACGAAGCAACACCACTGACTGAAAACAAATTCACACAAACTGGTTATCTTTTTGGCGGATGGAACTCAGATCCGGAAGGAGATAAAAAGAGCCCCGCAACGCACAAAGACGATGGTGATAGTGTTACTTTGACGGACAGCCTCACTCTCTACGCTCAGTGGCTGGGACCTGTAACCATCACTGGCTCTTACACGGGCAGTGACACCGACGCCATCGTGGGCGAGACCCTGACCGCCGCTGTGAGCGATGCCCCTGCATCCACAAAGATTGCCTATCAATGGGTATATAAAGAAAAATCCACTGACACATCATGGAAATTCATCACTGGAGCTACTGCCAAGACCTATAAACCTACTGCGGATGACGACGGCAGGATTATTGCCTGCGCCGTTACGCTCGGTGATACTGTCACGGGCACCACCAAAAATGCACTCAGCAATAGCAAGACTGTCACTGACACCCTCACAGGCGTTGTCTGGCTTCAGGATATCATCAACGACGGTAACTTTAGCTCATATCCCAGCAGTTCTTTCTATACGCAGATCGGCTACATTGGCGGCGTGAAGGCCGGTATGCAGATGAAGTATACCCCTGAGGGCAGTACTACCGCACAGACGAAGACAATTACTGCCAATGATTTGAAAAACGGCTACTTTACGACGACTGCGCCCGGAACCTATGTCTTCAGTCTGGCCGGCGCTGAGACAGATCCTATCTACATTTTCGACTGGTACACGGTCGGCTTCTATTACTCCGGCACAACTTCCACCAGTTCCTCCGGCTCCACCGTAAGCGCCAGCGGCAGAGCAACCATGACCCGCAGCAACAGCACGAGCAGCAGCGGTGCCATGCCGTCCTCGCCGATTCTTCTGAACAATAATTCCAAGGATCGATTTGACACCAGCGGCAATCCCCTCAACATTATGAAGTATTCTCCCTCGGTGGATAATGTCTGGGTCGTCAGAAGAGCCACCACTACGCCTGTCAACCTTACGGTCACCCCGTCGAGCGGTTCCTATGCGCACATCAGCCTCAACGGCAGCACCTATGCCTCCTTCGGCAATGCCCGCACGACGAGCACGACCAGCTCCAGCACCACCAACGCAAGCCGGACCTATTCGACCAACCCTGATAAAAACGGCAACTGGATCCGCATGCCCATGATGTGGAGCATCATCTTCAGCGGTTCCAGCACCTCCCCGCGCACGGCGGATGAATCCCATCTTGGTCTGTGGTCTGCCCTGTGCCTGATCTCCCTGACCGGCGCGGCGACCATCCTCGGCAAAACCTACAAGCGCAAAAAGACCAGCTAAGCCCCAAACAGCAGCACCCCCATAGGAAATACATCCTATGGGGGTGTTTTTTTCTGCCGCGCCGCTTACAGCAGCCGCAGCTTCATGCACTTGTCCTTGCCGAAGGTCTTCTCCATCTCGGCCTTATAGTCGTCAAACATCGCCGTCGGCATCAGCGCCTGCACGCACCCGGCAAAGCCGCCGCCGTGCACGCGCCACGCGCCTTTGCCCTCCAGCAGCTTCCGGCTCAGCTCCAGCCCCTGCTGGAGCTTCGTGTCGCCCGTGGCGCTCGTGACAATGTTGTTCAGCAGCGTCTCGGACGAGCGGCCCGACTCGTTCATCAGGCGCATGTATTCCTCGCCGTCGCGCGCCTTCAGCGCGTCGCGCATCCGCGGCACGCGCTCGTTCTCGTCAAAAAAGTGCATCGCCCGCCGCACGGGCCGGTTCGACGCGTCCCAGCCCCGGGCCCGGAACTCCCCGGGGTCCACGTCCGCCAGCACGCCCTTGTCAAAGAGGTTGGCAATATACACCATGTCCGCCGGGATGCGGGCGTAGGACGTGGCAAGGCCCGCATGGCTGCCGCCCGTGTCTGTCAGGCACAGCGTCAGGCCCATGCCCTCAAAGTCCGCCGTCACCTGCTCCACCTCGCTGGTGGCGAGATCCGCGTACAGCGTCTGCCCCATCGCGCAGGTGAGCTGGCTCATCAGACCGCAGGGCTTGCCGAAGAAGCGGTTCTCTCCCTCCTGGGCCGCGCGCGCAATGACGATCGGCTCCACATTGCCGCCGTTGAAAAGCTCCGCCAGGATCTTGCCCATCAGCACCGAGAAGGCCGCCGACGAGCTCAGCCCCGCGCCGGAGGGCAGGGTGCTCCTGATCGTCGCGTCAAAGCCGCCGATGCGCAGGCCCAGAAAATCAAAGGACGCCAGCACCCCGCGCACCAGCGCCTTGGAAGTGCCGAACTCCGCCGTGCGCGGCTGCAGGTGGTCGATGCGCACCTCAAAGCTCTCGAGCCCCGGCCCGCCGATGCGCACAAGCTTCTCGCCGTTGGCCTCGTATTCCGCAGTGATGCCCCGGTCAATGGCCGCGGCGAGGACGCGCCCGTTCTGGTGATCCGTATGGTTGCCGGCAAGCTCGGTCCTGCCGGGCGTAAAAAGAGTCTTTTTCATGGCGCCGTCTCCTTTTTTCCACACTTACGATTATACAAAGCATAACCCACAAAGCCTTGAAAGTCAATGGGGTTCCGAGAAATTACCAATTAATGGAACGCAAAATTTAAAGAACGTACATATTTAGCTTGCGCCGGACTGAAAGGCGGGATATAATAAGAATGATAATTGTTTCGCGCGTTCAATGAAAATCAGAAAACAGGAGAAAACTATGAAAAGTGCAAACGGGATCAACCTGACCATGCTCTGCGACTTCTATGAGCTGACCATGGGCAACGGTTACTTTGCCGACGGGATGAAGGACCGCATCTGCTACTTCGACATGTTCTTCCGCAGCGTGCCGGACCAGGGCGGCTACGCGGTGGCGGCCGGGCTGGAGCAGATCGTGGACTACATCCAGAACCTGCATTTCAGCGACGAGGACATCGCGTACCTCCGCGGCCGCGGCATTTTCAGCGAGGAATTTCTCGACTACCTCAAAAGCTTCAAGTTCACCGGCGACATCTGGGCCATCCCCGAGGGTACGCCCATCTTCCCCATGGAGCCGGTGCTGACGGTGCGCGCCCCCGCCATCCAGGCCCAGCTGCTCGAGACCTACATGCTGCTGGAATTCAACCACCAGAGCCTCATCGCAACAAAGGCAAGCCGTGTCTGCCGCGCCGCCGAGGGCAGGACCGTGCTGGAGTTCGGCTCGCGCCGCGCCCAGGGCATCGCGGGCGCCGTCACGGGCGCGAGAGCGGCCTTCATCGGCGGCTGCGCCGGTACGGCCTGCACCGTGTCCGACCAGCTCTACGGCGTCCCCGCCGCGGGCACCATGGCCCACTCCTGGGTCCAGATGTTCGACTCCGAGCTCGACGCCTTCCGCAGCTACTGCCGCACCTACCCCAATAACGCGGTGCTGCTGGTGGACACCTACAACACCCTCAAATCCGGAGTACCAAACGCAATTAAAGCGTTTAATGAAATATTAAAACCCCTGGGCATCACCAAATGCGGCATCCGCCTCGACTCCGGCGACATGGCCTACCTCACCCAGAAGGCCCGCAAGATGCTCGACGACGCCGGCTGGACCGGCTGCACCATCACCGTCTCCAACTCCCTCGACGAGCGCCTGATCGCCAACATCATCCACCAGGGCGCGAAGATCGACTCCTTCGGCGTGGGCGAGCGCCTCATCACCTCCAAGAGCGAGCCCGTCTTCGGCGGCGTGTACAAGCTCTGCGCCGTGGAGAACGACGACGGCTCCGTCACCCCGAAGATCAAGGTCAGCGAGAACGTGGGCAAGATTACCAACCCCGGCTTCAAGAAGGTCTACCGCTTCTTCAACCGCGAAACCGGCATGGCCGAGGCCGACTATATCTGCATGCGCGATGAGACAGTGGACGACACAAAGCCCCTCGAGATCTGTGACCCCTCCGAGCGCTGGAAGCGCAAGACCATGGAGAACTTCCGCGCGGTGGAGCTGCAGGTGCCCGTCTTCCTCGGCGGCAAGCTGGTGTACGAGCTGCCGTCCCTCAAGGACATCAAGACCAACTGCGGCTACCTGATCTCCACCCTCTGGCCCGAGGTCAAGCGCTTCGACAACCCCCACACCTACTACGTGGACCTTTCGCCGAAGCTCATGGCCCTCAAGGACGAAATGCTGGAAAACCACGGGCGGAGAAAAATGTAATCAAAAACGGAAAGTGAAGTTGTTCCGTATGAGGAAAAGCTTACACTTTGATGATTCTTCCGGCATTGAAAAAACCTTATTATAAAAAGGAGAGTACACATGAAAAAGATCCTGAGCTTTCTTCTGGCCCTTTGCATGCTGATCCCCCTCGCGGTGACCCCGGGCTTTGCAGCCGTCGGCTCTGCCGAAGAATTTGAGCAGCTCAAGCAGCGCGCCGAGGGCGGCGAAGCCGAAGCCATGGCGGAGATCGGCAACACCTACTATATGGGCAGTTACGGCGCCGGTGTTGATCGCGATTTCAGCCAGGCCCTCGCCTGGTTCCTGCGCGCCGCCGATGCCGGTGACACGAGCGTGTGCATGAATATCGCCAATATCTACGAAAAGGGCTCCACCGGTGAGCGCAGCTACGAAAAAGCCTATGACTGGTTCAGACGCGCCGCCGAGCTCGGCAGCAAGGAAGCCGAGGAACGCATGGCCGCGCCCGTGTATGCCGCCCTGCGCTGGAAGGACAACTCCACGGCGCTGGAAGGACAACTCGGCGAATACGGCAATCTCGGCGGGCGCTACGGCACGCCCTTCTATCTGGACAAGCCCGTGCTGGACTGCTCCATGATCACCCTGCAGCTGGGCTTCATCCAGTACCGCGGCTGGCCCTTCGGCCTGTACGGACTCTTCGCCCAGACCCTCAACGGCGACTGGGTGGAGGTCGACCGCTTCCAGATCGAGAAGTACCAGGCGGAGGAGGGCGCCGAGCCCAGGACCTATCAGTTCCAGCTGACCAATCCCCTGTCCTTCCGGGCGCTGGGCGTGGTGCTCCTGGAGGACGGCATGGACTTCAACCTCGTCCATGCGGATACCTACTACGTGGACAAGACCTGCCTGGGCGAGTATTCCGAGACCGTCCTCCCGGCGTCGTTCACGCCCTCGGGCAAGGAGTATCCCGAGAACGCCGCCTCCTTCATCTCCGCGGCCTACGTCAATCCCTACCCCGAGGGATACTTCGGTTGATACACCAAACCGGCAGCGCCTCCCCCCCGCGGGAGGCGCTGTCCCGTTAAGCAAAAAAACACGCAAAAACAAGAAAATTTATACTTGACCTCTCATTTCGGCTGTGCTATAGTATGGATTACCTGTCGGATGAGAGGCTTTCTTTTTGTGCGCATTTTTCAAAACGGGCGCACAGCCCTCCGTCCACACAGGGAGGCAATGCCCGCCCCAAACGGTGCGGGTAAATAAAATAGGAGGTGCCGAAAGAATGGCTGCAGGCGCAAGAGTAAAAATCACACTCAGATGCGATGAATGCAAGCAGAGGAACTACAACACGGTCAAGAACAAGAAGAACACTTCTGACCGTTTGGAGCGCAGCAAATATTGCCCCTTCTGCAGAAAGCACACCAAGCATGTCGAGAGCAAGTAAGACGGAAAGGAACGTGTAACATGGCAGAGGAAAAGAAAACAAACGCCGCCCCCGCAAAGGCCGTCACCGCCGTCAAGAAGGACGATACCGAGCTGAGCCTTTTCCAGAAGATCGGAAAGTGGTTCCGCGAGATGAAGAGCGAGCTGAAGAAGGTCGTATGGCCCACGCCGAAGGCTCTTCGCAACAACACGCTCGTCTCCCTCGGCATGATGATGATTTCCGCGGTTGTGATCTGGGGCTTTGACGAATTTGCCCAGATGGTGGTCAGGCTCATCTTCCGTTTGGGTTGATCGAGATGGCTGAAGAGGCAAAATGGTACGTTGTTCATACCTATTCCGGGTATGAGAACGCAGTTGCCGCCGCTGTGATGAAGGCGGCGGAAAACCGCAGGATGACGGATCTGATCCATGAGGTCAACATCCCCATGGAGACGGTGACCGAGATCACCGACGCCGGCGAGAAAACCGTTGAGCGCAAGGTCTTCCCCGGCTACGTGCTGGTGAAGATGATCCTCACGGACGACAGCTGGCACCTGATCCACAACGTCCGCGGCGCAACAGGCTTCGTCGGGTCCGACGGCAAGGCCGTCCCCCTCACGGAGCAGGAGATCTACGATCTGGGCGTCGAGCGCAAGGAGATCGTCGTCGGCTACGGTCTGGGCGACGAGGTCAAGGTCATTGACGGACCGCTGGCCGGCTTCTTCGGCATCGTCGACGAGCTGGAGCCCGAGAAGGATCGGGTGCGCGTCGTGGTCTCCATGTTCGGCCGCGAGACTCCGGTTGATCTGGAGCTCGATCAGGTCGAAGTAACCGAGAAGTAAGATTATTCGCGTATTTCTATAAGGCTCTGTATAGAATCAAATCCGTTTTTGACGGGGCTTTGCCTCGGCAAAAACACCATGAGGCGAGCAATGCGAGCCCTCGCGCCGACCAACCGGAGCGTCTCACGCAAGCGGAGGGCGATAAGCGCGAGTATCTCGATTGCAAACCAGAGTTTGCAATCGAAATTCTAAAGAAAGAGGTGCTTTTAGAGTGGCACAGAAAGTAGTTGGATACGTAAGATTCCAGGTTCCCGCCGGCAAAGCGACTCCGGCGCCCCCCGTTGGTCCCGCACTGGGCCAGTACGGCGTCAATATCGGTCAGTTCACCAAGGACTTCAACGAGCGCACCAAGGGCGACATGGGCATGATGATCCCCGTCGTCATCACCGTGTACTCCGACCGCAGCTTCACCTTCGTCACCAAGACCCCTCCTGCCGCCCTTCTCATCAAGAAGGCCTGCGGCATTGAGACCGCCTCCGGCGTGACAAGGTCGCGACCATCAGCAAGGAAGACGTCCGCAAGATCGCCGAGCAGAAGATGCCCGACCTCAACTGCACGGACATCGACTCCGCCATCAGCATGATCGCCGGTACCTGCCGCTCCATGGGCGTCATCGTCGGGGACTGAGTCCCAAACGTGGGAGGATAAACAAATCCGACTCAACCACATTTTAGGAGGAAATTAAATTGTTTAGAGGAAAGAATTATAAAGAGAGCTCCAAGCTCATTGATAAACAGAACCTGTACGACCCCATGGAAGCGCTGAACCTGGTGTGCCAGGCCAGCAAGGCCAAGTTCGACGAGACCGTCGAGCTGCACCTCAAGCTCGGTGTTGACGGCCGTCACGCCGACCAGCAGGTCCGCGGCGCCATCGTCCTGCCCAACGGCACCGGCAAGACCGTGCGTGTGCTGGTCTTCTGCCCGCCCGAGCAGGTGGACGAGGCTCTCGCAGCCGGCGCCGACTATGCCGGCGGCATGGAGTACGTCGAGAAGATCCAGAAGGAAAACTGGTTTGAGTTCGACACCGTTATCGCCAACCCCAAGATGATGGGCACTGTCGGCCGTCTCGGTAAGATCCTCGGCCCGAAGGGCCTCATGCCTTCCCCCAAGGCCGGCACGGTCACCCCGAACGTGTCCCAGGCCGTCAAGGAAGCCAAAGCCGGTAAGGTCGAGTATCGTCTGGACAAGACCAACATCATCCACTGCCCCATCGGCAAGGTCAGCTTCGGCGCTGAGAAGCTGTACGAGAACTACGCTGCGCTGGTTGCGGCCGTCATCAAGGCCAAGCCCGCCGCTGCGAAGGGCCAGTACATCCGCTCCTGCGTCACCGCCTCCACCATGGGCCCCGGCGTCAAGATCAACGCCCAGAAGCAGCTGTAATTGAACAGAATCAAAAATCGCCCCGGATCGCAACGATCCGGGGCGATTTTTGCCTTTCCTCTCTGGGGGTATCAGGCCGCACCGTCACCGCCGATTGCGGCGGCGACGGTGCGGGTTTTCGATTGCAGATTACACCTTGAAGTTGACGGCGGTGTCGCCCTGAGCGTCGACGCCGAACTCGTAGTCCTTGCCGGGGAGGATCGCGTTGAGCAGGATGCCAACAATGGAGGCCACGGCGAGACCGGAGAGGGAGACGATGCCGATCTGGATGGAGCCCGCGTAGTTGATGCCGATGGCGAGCACCAGGATCAGGGCGGCGATGATGACGTTGCGGGTGTTGGTGAAGTCGACCTTGTTCTCCACGACGTTGCGCACGCCGACGGCGGAGATCATACCGTAGAGGATGAGGCTGACGCCGCCGATGGTGGCGCCAGGCATGGCGGAGACGAGAGCGGCAAACTTCGGGCAGAAGGAGAAGATGATCGCAAAGCAGGCCGCGAGGCGGATCACGCGGGGATCGTAGACCTTGGAAAGCGCCAGCACGCCGGTGTTCTCACCGTAGGTGGTGTTCGCGGGGGCGCCGAAGAGGGCCGCCAGGGAGGTGGCCAGGCCGTCGCCCAGGAGGGTGCGGTGCAGGCCGGGGTCGACAAGGTAGTTCTGCTCGCAGGTGGAGGAGATGGCGCAGACGTCGCCGATATGCTCGACCATGGTGGCGAGGGACAGGGGGACGATGGTGAGGATGGCGGAGGTCAGCAGCGCACCGTCGATCTTGCCGGAGCCCAGCAGACCGAAGACCGTGCGGTTCCAGTAGATGGGCAGGCCGAACCACTTGGCGG
>CADBYZ010000045.1 GCA_902799075.1 Oscillospiraceae bacterium
ATTGATCTTGCTGCGAATGGTGGTGTCGGCAATCATCTTGCCGTCCTCGTCCAGAATGACTGCCTTGGTGTAGGTGGAACCTACGTCACAACCGCCGAAGTATTTCATTAAATTAGCCTCCGTAAAATCAGGAATTATAATCGTACTTGGGGAACTTGTCGATCTCGTAGGGCGCCTTGAGGGTGTCCTTGCGCTCCATGTTGTCATAGTGCTTCTTGAGGAAGGGCTCCACCACGTTGAAAAGGAGCTTGCCGTCCAGGTCGAACCAGAACACCGCGAACAGCGCGGCGTTTGCCACAAGGAGGATACCAAACAGCTTCAGGAAAAACTTGCAGATCTTATTCATATCTTACTCTCCTTACCAGGTCATGGAGTCGTCAAAGTCAAGCAGAGACGGGTCCAGAGGCTCTTCGTGCATGACGGTGCTCATGTAGTCGTTGATGAGGCGGCGGATCTCGGCGCGGGAGACGGTGCGGCTGTCGGGAAGGGCGTGGGGGATCCAGAAGGCCTTGATGTCTCTCTTGCGGAACTCGTCCTCAAACAGGCCGTGCAGGCCCTGTACGCCCTTGCACTGGAGCTGGTCGTACATGGCGACCATGTCGCAGTTGAAGCGCTTCATGTAGTCCCACAGCTCGAACATGTGGTGCATGCCGCCGACGGCCATGCGGCGCATCGGAGCCCACATGTGGTACTGGGCCATATCCTCGAGGGTGTGCTCGTAGGAGTCGGTGCGGATCTCCATGTCGAACATCAGGGAGTCCATGTTGATGATGACGTTCAGGCCCCAGCAGTTGTAGGCCCAGGTGCACCAGTTGGAGTAATAAAGCGGGGCGCAGGACCAGGCGATCACGCGGTGACGGGTCTGGGGGAAGGAGTTGATTTTCTTGGACACGCACTTCTCCAGGATCTTGCGGACCTTCTTATCGGTGACATGCCAGATCTCCCAGTCGCCGTACTGGGTCTGGTAAATGCGGTACAGAGCCTGGGCGACGCCGTTGACGGGATAGTAGTCGGACTTGGCCGCGACTTCCCACTTCTCCCACTCGAAGCGCTGCAGCTCGTTCTGGAGCTCCAGCTTCTTTGTGAGCTTCTCCCAGCTGAACGGGATGCCGTACTGCTGCTCGACAAACTTCCACAGCTCCTCGATCTCGCGCATGACGTACTTCTTGACCAGCGGATCGTCAAAGAGCATGGGCATGGGCAGGGAAAACAGGGGCTTGTCGAAGAACCAGTCCTGCAGGGTGGAGGTGGAGACGGAAGCGTCGCAGGCCTCGTTGCAGGTGATAACGGCGGGGGCGTAGTCGGGCACGTCGTCCAGGACGAAGATGCCGGACTCGGCCTGGCACATGGGGCAGGGGTCGCCGGGCAGGCCGATGGACTGGACCGCGTCGATGTAGTTCAAAACGGTGTGGGAGTTGACGTGGCAGGTGACGAAGTACGGGATCATTTCCAGCGGGACATTGGTGATCTCGCCGTCCCAGGGATAGAACACGCCGCCCCAGACGGTCTCGTTGTGGGCGATGGTGTGCTTGTACAGGTCGTTCTGCTTGCCGCCGTGCAGACGGGTATCGGCGGCGAACATACGCTGGAACTGGCGGATGGTGGTGGAAACCATGGCGCGGTAGTGCCAGGCGGAGGCCTTCATGGCCTCGCCGCGCATACCCTCAAGGCCGCGGTCGAACCAGTGGAGAACCGGCAGGTAGGTCTGGCCGACCCAGCGGTAGCGCCACACGCCCTTGGCAAAGTTGATCGGGCCGCCCATGACCATGACGTCCTTGACCATGAAGATGTAGTTATACAGCCAGATGTTGTAGAAGTAGTACATGGTGTCCTTGACACCGCGCCACTCTCTGTGCTTGTAGAGGTGGGTCTTGTCCTCGTGCAGATCGCCGAGGCGGCGGCCGCCCTCTTCGGCGGTATGGGGCTTGCCAAACCAGAAATCTCTCAGTGCTTTGCTGACGCTCTTTTTAGCCATTTTACTTGCCCTCCTGGATCTTCTTGATCTCGACGCTCTCTACGAAGGCCTGGAAACGGGTGCGCAGCTGGCCGGAGGCCGTGTTGATGTACTCCTTCTCGATGGAGCAGACGGGCAGGCCGAAGTCGCGCTTGAGGATGACGGTGTCGATGACGCGCTCATAGCTCCAGTACTCGCAGAACTTGTTGGAGGCGATGATGACGCCGTCGGCATGGTACTCTTTGGCAAGGTCCGCGATCCTCTTCTTTCTGGCGCGCATCTCGTCCTGGGGCATGAAGCGCGGGCAGTTGGAGGAGTGCAGATAGTGCTTGGCAATGGCGTAGACGGGATCGACGCCCTCGGGCAGGTCGATGATCTGGCGGGACTCCACAGCGCCGTAGCAGTAGCGGTCGACCACGACGCGGGCGCCGCAGCTCTCGACCAGCTTGGTGAAGTCGGGATCGTCGTTCTCGGAGCCGGCCAGAACCACCTTGCAGCGGAACTCCTTCTTCATGTCTGGCTCGCGGGTCTTCATCTCCTCGGCGGTCTCGCGCAGGTACGGGAGGATCAGGTACTTGGGACATACCAGGGAGCAGAGCTGAATGACATGGAACTCGTAGCCGGTGATCGTGGGGTTATCGAGCTTGCGATAGTCGCCGATCTCGTTGATGAGGCGGCTTACCTCGTTCTGCTGTTCGACGGCCTTGCGGATGGCCTCGTCGGAGACGTCGATGCCGAAGTGATCGTGCAGGGGCTTGAGCACATGGGCGCGCAGCTGGGTGGCGTAGTGCTCGTAGGAAATCTTGTTATTCTTGAACGGGACATCGGAGAATTCGCAGAAGAAGTCGTCGTTGTCGATGATGCGCATATCGTCGACGGAGTCGAGGTGCTTCTGCTGCAGATGCTCCTGGAAACGGCAGGTGGCGGTGCAGGTCTCGGTGGCCATCTGCGCGTCGAGGAAGTTGAAGCCGCCCTCCAGGGCGCGCTCCATGAGGCTTCTTGCGTAGTGGCAGACACGGGCGGACATGTAGTAGGTGGCGATGTCGGGGGATGTGCAGCGCGGCGCTCTCAGTCTGACGGAGAAGCAGCCGGGCAGGTCGAGAAGCACTTCAGGCATGAAATAACAGGTGTAGCCGATCGCGCGCAGGCCGTCCTTCTTGGCCTGCTGTACCAGCTCGTTATTGGCTTCCTGAAGCAGATTCTCAAAGTAGATCAGATGCTTGAGATCTTTCACAAGATAACCCTCCAAATTAGATTTCCGTTGAATACCAAGCGGGCGCAGTACGCCCATACTTATGAGTATATTTTAACAAAGCGTGAACGCCTTGTCAATTCTCATTTCGTCGAATTTGTGACAAATTGGTAGTTTTCCAATTTCTTTTCTGTACATTTTGACCGTTATTGTCTAAACACTCAGAACATTTAGTACGCCTTCTATTTTTTCCCTGAAAGCGCGGGCGCTGCCCTGGATCATCTGAGGCGTTCCCCCGCCCCGTCCGTCGATGGCGGCGTTGATGGTTCTGGCCCCGGCGCGGAGGTCAACGCGGAGGCTTCCGATGATGTAGCGCCAGCCGTCTTTGTCGCTGCCGCAGAACACGGCGGCAAAGCCCCCGGCCTTGGGCATGAGGAGGTTCACAAGCTCCCGCTGGGCGATCTCACCCAGAACGTCGCTGAACAGGACGATGTTGCCGTCCCGCTCCCCTTCCGCGTCGGCCATGTATTGAATGAGGGCCAGCGACAGGGCGTCGCAGCGCTCCTTCATGCTCTGCTGCTCGGTCAGGACGCGCTGCACCGCCGCGGTCACCTCGCCGCGTTTGGCGCTGAGGGCGCGGGAGATTTCCGTGACGCTCTCCTGCCGTGCGCGGTAGTCCTCGAGGGCGTCCATGCCGCAGATCACGCTCACGCGCTGCCCGCCCCGGTGGCGCTGGCTGTCAAGGATCTTGACGACGCCTACCTCGCCGGTCCGCTCGACATGCGGGGCGCAGCAGGCGCAGCGGTCCACGCCGGGAATCTCCACGATGCGCACGTTCTCGGTCAGCTCCAGCTTGCTGCGGTATTCAAGGGAGGAAAGCTCCGCCTCATCGGGGAACCAGATGTGCAGCGGGAGATTTTGGCGCACGACTTCGTTGGCCCGCGTTTCCAGCTCCATGAGCTGCTCCCAGGAAAGCTCGCCGGAGAAGTCGATGATCATGCATTCGGCACCCATGTGAAAGCCCACGTTGTCGTAGCCGTAAGCGTTGTGCACAAGGCCGGAGAGGATGTGCTCGCCCGAGTGGTTCTGCATGCGGCGAAGGCGCTGCTCTTTGTTGATTTCCCCGTGTACGGTTTCGCCCACGGTCAGGGGCGCGTCGGTGTAGTGGCGGATCTCCCCGCTCTTCTCGTGCACGTCCGTCACGCGCGCAGAGCCGAGGGTGCCGGTGTCGGCGAGCTGACCCCCGCCCTCGGGAAAAAACGCCGTGCGGTCGAGCACGACGCTGTAGCCTTTTTTCTCTTCGCGGCAGTCAAGCACGACAGCGTCAAAGGCGAAAAGGTGGCTGTTTTGGTAGTATAGTTTCTCGGTCATGGTTTTTCTCTCCCTTTTTTACTTCATCAATCTCCGGAAGCTGTAGATCTCCCCCGGGCAGTGCTGCGACCGGTCGGTGAGCGCCCAGTCGATGACGCCCATGCCGAGAACATCGTAGCTGATCTGCTCGTGGTCATCGTGCAGGCAGCCCGCCAGCATCACCCAGCAGCCCTCGTTTACCATGCGGGCAATGGGCTCGTAGCTTGTGTCCACCCAGGTGGGTTGGAAGAGATAGAGCCGGGTCTGCAGCTCAGCCAGTTTTTTGCACTGGGCGGTCGTCGGCACAAGCTCCGCCTCGCTCCATTCATTGCCCGCGTCGAGAGAAAGGACACATTCGATGTCGATGCAGTAATCGCGTTTGGCGATTATGGGCGATTGCAGCGCGGGATAGGCGCCGAGGCTCGAGCCCGCCGCCAGCACCTTGGCCGGGAAGACGCCGCAGTCCGCCGCCGCCTCGTCCAGAATGCGCAATCCCTTTTTGCAGCAAGCCTCCATGTCCGGCAGATCGTTTCGCCGCAGGAAGACCGCCAGTGTGTTCGGCGCGGGGTTTGCGAGGTAATAATACAAAAACTCGGTGTACAGCTCCGTGTCCCGCCCGCCGGGAAAGTACAGGAAAAAGCGCGTGTCCGTGTCTGGTTTTTCGGGAAAGACGATGTACGCCTCGTTCGTCTGATAGGTTTCGAGATAGAAGGGATTGCCGAAGCGGCGGGACAGGTCGTTGAGCTTCACGCGCTCCTTGTCCGCCTGCTGCATCAGGGCCTTGTCCGCTCTTTTGAGAAGCTTTTGGCTGTCCTTGTAGTCGTTGCACACCCACCAGAGGGTGGTCGCCTGCTTGAGGTCCCCCTCCTGCGCAAGCACCAGCGCCCGGTCATAGAGCGCCGGGATCAGCGCCTCCTGCGCTTCCTTCACGCCGGGGTAGTTGCCGAGTTTTATGTAAACTTCCCGTGCCTTCTCCGGCTGTCCGTTCGCGGCCAGATCCCCCGCGCGGAGAAAGGCGCAGTCCTTGAGCAGCGCGGCGCTTTCCTTATAGGGATCGAGCTCTGTAAGGATGGCCTCGGCGGCGCTGTAGTCGCCCGCTTCCAGCAATTGTTCTGCCTCCTCGTAGCGCATATAGGTCATGCGGTCCGTGCAGAGATCGGCGCAGGCCTGGTCTCCGAGCTGAAGATAGAGCTCACGCGCCTCGGCGTAGGCGCCCGCCTCAAAGAGACGCTCTGCCTCGTCATAGCGCGCCTGTCCCTGATAGGCCCGCACGCCCAGCACCGCGCCGAACATGATGAAAACCGTAAATGCAGTAAGAAGCAAGCCCTTTGTTTTCAATGCAGTCTCCTTTTGTACAGTCCGCTTCTCTCTGTCTTGTTTCATATTGTAGGGGCCGACGCCCTCGGCGGCCCGGCAGCAGAATCCTTGAACATTGTACAATCCCCGGCAAATTCGTCACAGTTTTGTGCGCTTTCGCCGGGGACTTCTGTACAGTTTCAGTTGTATCGCACGGGCCGCCGAGGGCGTCGGCCCCTACAGAGCACCCCGTAGCGTCTTACTCAGTAAAGTGGATGTGGTTGTTGATGTGATCCGCGCAGAAGCAGTGGTAGCCCACGCAGCGGGAGCAGTAGCGGAATTCCAGGTTCGGGTAGTCCGCGTCGGTCCTGCCGCAGACGGCGCACTTGTGGGTGTAGAGCTTTTGGCTCTCCTCGCGGCGGATGCGGGCCGACTCGCGCTTAAAGTTGATGGTGCTCTTGCTCTGACGGCGGGGCAGCAGGTTTTTGAGCTCTCCCCCGCAGAAGATCAGGAAGTTCAGCACCGCCACCACCGGCAGCAGATTCTCCGGGAAGGGCGTGGTAAACACCGACAGCAGGAAAAACGCCGCGTCCACCAGGGCCAGATACTTCATCTTGACGGGGATGATGAACATGAACAGCACCTGCATGTCCGGGAACAGCGCCGCGAAGGAGAAGAACATGGACAGGAAGATGTAGGTGGAGCTCAGGCTCACGGAACGGCCGGTGATGAAGTAGATCAGGAAGCCGTAGAGGATCGTGAGGATGACGCCGGTGAAGAAGTAGATGGTGAACTGCCCGGTGCCCCACTGCTGCTCGAGCGTAGAGCCGATCCAATAGTAGAAGTAGAAAGCGATGAAGGCCAGCACACCCGTCGAGGGCGGGATGAACACGAAGCTGATAAGCCGCCAGATCTGCCCGCGCAGGATGAGCGCCGGGTTAAAGAGCATGTAGTTCATCAGCACGGGGTTGATGGCCCCCATTATCCAGAACACGACGTTTGCGATGACGATATAGCGCATCAGGTTCGGGATGCCGAAGCCGGGGTGCTTGCGGCAGAATTCCTCAATTTTGCTTCTCGGATCTTTCATGAGACTTCTCCTGTCTTGTTATGATCTTTTACACTATACCCTTTTGAACGGAAGATGTCTATAAAATTTTGTAAAATTTGTAGTTTCCATACCGGGCAAAATGCTGTATACTTCTCATATGCGCGCCGCATCGGCGCGGACGAAGGAGTGAGCACAATGAAAACCCTTTTCAAAAACGGAACCATCTATGACGGCACCGGCAACAAGCCCTGTACCGGGGACGTGCTGATCGAGGACGACCGCATCGCCGCGGTGGGCGGCTCGATCACGGAGGCGGCGGACAGGATCGTCGACATCACCGGCTGCCAGATCTGCCCGGGGCTTATCGACGCCCATTCCCACAATGACTTTTTCTATGACCGGGAGGACGCGGAAAAGTTCTACCGCCCCTTTATCGAGCAGGGCATCACCACCCAGATCACCGGCAACTGCAGCTTCTCCCCCTTCGGCGTCGATCCCGACACACCCTACCGGGACAAGATCGGCGGCGGGCTCTTCGACGCGGCTTCCCCGTGCAGCTTCGCCGAATTCAAAAAACGGGCGGAGGGTCGGCTTTATGTAAACCTCGTACCGCTGATCGGCCAGGGCTCCGTGCGCGCAGGGCTCGCGGGCTACGACCCCGCGCCCCTCACCCCCGTGCAGCTTGAGCAGGAGCTTTCCCATGTCCGCGAGGCCATGGAGGGCGGCGCCTTCGGCGGGTCCTTCGGCTTCATGTACGAGCCGGACCGCTACGCGACGCAGGACGAGATCCTGGCCTTTGCCAGGGAGATCGCCAAATACGACGGCATCGTCACCATCCACCCCCGCGCCTGCTCCATCGTGAGCGCGGACTATCCCCTGCTGACCAAAAAGTCCCACCTGGAGATGGGCCTGGACGAAGCCGTGGACATCATGGAAAAGTCCGGCTGCCGCCTGGAGTACAGCCACCTCATCTTCACCGGTCAGAGAAGCTGGAAGCTGCTGGACAAGATGCTCTCCACCTTCCGCCGCAAGAAGGCCGAGGGCTGGCCCATCGCCTTCGATAACTACGCCTTCCACTACGGCGCGTCCGTCATTACGGTGGTCTTCCCCGAGTGGTACGCGCAGCTCAGTAAAGAAGAGGCCCAAAAGCCCCTCAACCGCAAAAAGCTTGAACTCACCATCCTCATGTACCGCAAGGTCCTGGGCATCGACTGGGAGGACATGGTGGTAGCCTATATCTCCGACGACCACCCCGAGTACGAGGGCAAGACCATCCCCCAGCTTGCAAAGGAAGAGGGCATGTCCGAGCTTGACATGTACCTCAAGCTGGTGGACCTTTCCAACCGCGCGGGCAGCATCTACCTCGGCAAATACTATAATGATGAGATCGTGCGCAGGCTCATGGGCGACGAGCTGTCCGTCTTCATGACCGATGCCTGGGTCGAGGAGAAGGGCCTTCAGAATATCGCCGCCTTCCAGACCTTCCCGCAGTTCTTCCTGCTGGGAAAGCGCTGGGGCATCCCCATGGAGATGATCGTGCGCAAGATGACCGGCGCCACCGCCGACCGCTATCAGATCCCCGAGCGCGGCTACCTGAAGCCGGGCTGCAAGGCAGACATCACCGTCCTGTGCGCCGACCGGCTCAAGGTCGACGAGTCCAAGCCCGACTTCACCCCCGGCGGCATCGAGCATGTCTACATCAACGGCTGCCCCGTGCTGGAAAACGGGCGCTATGTCGGCGGCAAGGCCGGGAAGGTCGTACTCAAGCGCTGACAAATCCTTGCATCACCAGTCGGATTTCTGTATCCGGCTGGTGTTTTTTTGCCCCGACCACAACAAAATTTTGTAAATTTGCAAAGAGGGGCTTTCAAAAAGAGAAATCCTATGATAATATGTAAACTAAGAAATTATGGGAGCGAGTAAAAAAGTGGAGAAAGAAAAGGAAAACGGCCGCGAGGCCATAGAAAACGATATCATTGAGGGCCGCAACGCGGTCATTGAGGCGCTGCGCGCGGGCCGGGCCATCGACAAGATCTTCATCGCCAAGGGCGACGTGGACAAGACCCTGGGCCACATTGCGTCCAGGGCGCGGGAACAGGGTGTGGTGGTGGTCGAGGCCGACCGCCGCAAGCTCGATTTCATGAGCCGCACCAAGGCCCACCAGGGCGTCATCGCGCTGGTGGCTCTGCAGGAATACTGCGAGATCAAGGATATCCTCGCCGTTGCGCAGGAGCGGAATGAACCCCCCTTCGTCATCGTATGCGACGAGATCAGCGACCCCCACAATATGGGTGCGATCATCCGCTCCGCCGAGTGCGTGGGCGCACACGGCGTCGTGATCCCCAAGCGCCGCAGCGCGGGACTGACCGCCATTGTGGGCAAGGCCTCCGCGGGCGCCGCCGAGTATATGGCCATCGCCCGGGTCGCCAACATCTCCGCCGCCATCAAGGAGCTCAAGGAGGCGGGGCTCTGGGTCTACGGCACGGCGGCGGACGGTGCCTCCGGTCTCTGGACCACCGACCTCACCGGGCCCATAGCGCTGGTGATCGGCTCCGAGGGCGACGGGATGAGCCGTCTGGTGCGTGAAAGCTGCGACTTTGTCCTGAGCCTGCCGATGAAGGGCAAGCTCAATTCGCTGAACGCCTCGGCGGCGGCGGCCGTCACCATGTATGAGGTTTTACGCCAGAGAAACAAATAAGTTTTCGCGCTTGCCCGTGAAAGTAAGGCAGGGGTTCTGATATGGATGATTTTGAAAAGCTTGACGGTCTTCATTTGAATACGGATGTTTCCGTTGACGACGATCTGCCCGATCTGCCGTCGAGGCGCGGCGCGGATATTGTGCCCGACGAGGACGAGCAGGACGCCTACCTCCACCCGGAGGACACGGATCTGGACGAGTACCTGTCCTATGACGAGTACGAGCAGCAGGACGAGGCAGAGCCCCAGCCTGCGCGCAGGCGCAGTATGGAGGTCTTCCCGGAGAAGAAAAAAGGCGGGCTGTTCGGCTTCCTGAAAAAGCGCGGCGCGGAGGAAAAGAAGCCCGAAGCCGCGCCCGTGAACACGGACGGGCAGTTCCCCGACAGTGACCCCGCCGTCGATTACCCGGACGACGCGGGCTATTCCTACGAGGGCGGCGAGACCGCCTACGACGTGAACGCCGACCGGGGCCAGCTCTACGCCACCCACGGCGGGGCGCGCGGCAGGGCCGAGCAGGAGGCGCGGGAGCTGATCGCTTCCATTCAGGCCGAGTCCGGCGCGGCAAAGCGTGACCGCAGGACCGCCGACGAATACCGCGTCGACCTCAACGATCTGCTGGATATCACGACTGAGGACGGCGAGAAGATACACCCCCTCCCCCAGGCCCCCAAAGAGCCGGATGAAAACGAGTACCGCTTCAATCTGGACGAGGCCATGGACATCGACGCCGATGTCAAGCAGTACACCGGCAGGCACTCCGCCCCGGCCTATACGCCGGATTCGCAGCCGCCGGAGATCGACAGCCGCTTCAATCTCGGCGGGCAGAACACGAAGAAGACCATGTCCTACGGCGACAGCGAGGTGGACATGAGCGCGGACGAGGACTATGTGCCCGTCCAGCAAGCCGGGTACAGCCCCTCCCAGTGGACGCCGGACTATGACGATCCCCTTGCGGAGCGCCAGGACACCGCCGAGCCGCCCCGCAAGCAGCACCGCGGCCTTTTCGTCAGACGGCGGCGCGCAGCGGTGCCCGAAGCCGAGCCGGAGCCTGTGGAGACTGTGCAGGACGAACCGGAGCCCGAGGCCGAGGAGGTCACCGACACCGCAGCCGGTCCCGCCATCTACGCCGTGGACGCCGCCTACCGGGACGACCCGGATTACGTCGTCGCGCCGCACAGCATCGACAACACCGACAGCGATGACGACGATGACGATTTTGACGATTACGACGACGAATCAAGCCGCAAATACCACGAGTCCGACCTCTACGTCCCGCCCAGCTTCCGGGAATACCTGCTGTCCATCCTCGCCTCCGTATGGCTGAAAGTGCGCGGAACCGTGCGTGGGCGCACCGCCGAGACCATGCGGGACATTGAAGAGGACCTTGGCGAGGAGCTGAGCGCGGCTGCTGCCTCGAAATACTACGGCTCCTTCCTGCGCTCGATGCGCTACCGCCTGCGCGTGAGCGGCGTTGTGCTGGCTGTGCTGGTGTACATATCGCTGGAGATGCCGGTGCCGGGGATGATGAAATCCCTGCCCGTGGCCGCGGCCTTCTGCTTCGGCCTGCAGGCGCTCATCATGCTGCTTGCGCTGGACGTGGTGACGAACGCCGCCATGAACGGGCTTCGCCTTCACTTCGGGGCGGACAGCCTCGCGGTGGTGTCGTGCATGTTTACGGGTATTGACGCGCTCATTGTGGCGCTTTCCAAGAACGCGGCGCAGCATATGCCGCTGTGTGCCATTTCCTCTGCTTCCATTGTCGGCCTGATGCTCGCGTCCCTTCTCTCCGCACGGGGCCTGCGCAAGGCCACGCGCGTGCCCGCCATCGGCAAGCACTTCTTCGCCGTCACGGGCGAGAACACGCTGGAGAAGGACCAGATCACTTTATTGAAATCCCTGCGCTCCGTGCGCGGCTTCGTGCATCGCACCGAGGAGGCCGGGCCGGATGAGACGCTGTACACCAAGCTCTCCCCCATCCTTTTCGTGCTGGCGCTGCTGTTTTCCGTCATCGTGATGGTGGCAAAGAAAGCCTACCCCGAGTTTATCTACATCCTCTCCGCGCAGCTTTCGCTTACGGTGCCCTTCGGGACGATGCTGTCCTTCGCGCTGCCCTTCTTCCTGGGCTCGTCGCGCATCTTCAAATTCGGCGCCGCGATCGCGGGCTGGTCCGGCCTGTGCGACATCGGGGCCAGCAAGAACCTCATCGTCACCGACCGCGACCTCTTCCCCGAAAGCGCGGTCAGCATTGACAGCGTCCGCATTTTCGCCGACGAGGACGCGCAGAAGGTCATCTCCTACGCGGGCTCGATGATGGAGGCCTCCGGCTGCTGCTCCGCCGGGTGCTTCGGTGAGCTCATGCGCGAGACCGACTCCCCCTCCCGGAACATCGACGGCTTTGAGGTCATGCCGGGCGGCGGCATGAAGGGCATCATTGACGGGCATGTGGTCCTGTGCGGCAGCACCGATCTCATGCGCCTCATGAACGTGCGCATCCCCTTCCGCCTCACCGACAAGACCACGGTCCTGCTCGCCATCGACGGCATCCTCTACGGCATCTTCTCCCTCAAGTACGAGGGCCAGCCCCAGATCCGCCGGGCGCTTTCCGATCTGATGCGCACGGCCCACCCGCCGGTCTTCGCGGTGCGCGACTTCAACGTAAACCCCGAGATGCTCCACAACACCTTCGACCTTGCCACCGACGGCTACGACTTTCCGCCCTACGTGGAGCGCTTCCGCCTGTCCGAGCCTTCGGAGGACCAGAAGGACGAGCGCATCACCGCCATCCTCTGCAACGAGGGCCTGGCCCCGCTGACGAGCGTGGTGGACATCGGGCGGAGCATGTATCTTGCGACGAACATCAACCTCTGGCTCAACGTGATCGCCTCGATTCTGGGCGTGGTCCTGGTGTTTGTGCGCTTTCTCACAACGGGCGCCAATCCGCTTGCACACCTGTTTTTGTACATGCTGTTCTGGACGCTGCCGGTGCTGCTGGTGAGCTTCTTTGTGAGCGTGAAACGATAGAGCTTTATACATGATGAAACCCCCGGCGAAGCATGTTCGCCGGGGGTGTTCCTTTGTTCCGATCAGTCGGGGGTATAGTTGCGCTTGTCCTTGAACGTTTCTTTGAGTTCTTCGATTTCGGCGTTGATCGCGGACTTGAACTTAGCCTCGTCCGCCTCTTCCTTTGCCTTCAGCTCTTTCTTCTTGGCCTCGCGCAGCTCGACACGGGCCAGGCGCTGCATCTCCTTCTCGGCCTGGGCAGCCTGCTCCACCTCTTTGGCAACCACGGCGGCGTCAAAGCGGGCGATGACGACCTTGAAGGCGTTGAGCTTGCCGTCAAGCACTGCCTCGTCCTCCTCATCCACCGTCGCAATGATCGCAACTTCGCCGTCGACCAGCTTCTCCGCTACCTTCTCGATGACGGTGGCGCTGCCAAGCGCGTCGCCCGCATCAAGCAGGGAGCCTGCCAGCGCGCCGTAGGAGCCCATCAGCAGTACGCCCAGCGGGCCGCCCAGGATGCCGATCAGGCCGCCCAGCAGGCCGCCCTTGAGCGTGTCGTCGCCGCTGATGATGCCGGAGTCAAAGCCGTCGCACATCTTCAGCGTGCCGTTTTCGCGCTTCACGAGCGTCATCTGGAGGATCTTGGTCTTGTCGATGACCGGATTCTGGGACAGCGTGGTCATGGCCTGATAGCCTTCGCTCTCCACTTCAAAGATTGCCGCTACGATGTTTAACATGTCGTTTGCTTCCTTTCGTTTTTTAATATAGAAAAGCCAGGTATATCGTGTGCCTGTTTTCTAACCTGTTGTTATCATAATAAATACTAAGGGCCGGTCTTGTCAATCCTTTTTAATAATTGTTTTTCAGTATCGCACAAAATGCCGCTTCTGCATACTCCATGCCGGGGAATTGCCCCGGCATTTTTCTTTAAAATTTGCTCTTGCCAAGCAAAGCGCCATAGTATATAATAAATTGATTGCAAATTGATCGCTTTTGATCGCAGATTCATTCTTTGCATATATTTCAACAGAGAGGAAACGACACATGGAAACGAAAAACATTCGCAACATCTGCCTGATCGGCCACGGCAACAACGGCAAAACCAGCCTCGCTGAGAGCATGCTCTACTGCACCGGCGCCATCGACCGTATGGGCAAGGTCGCCGACGGCACCACCGTCTGCGACTACGACGCAGAAGAAACCGCCCGCCAGATCACCATCGCCACCTCCATCGCCCCCGTCAGCTTCGCCGGCAACAAGATCAACGTCCTTGACTGCCCCGGCTACTTCGACTTTGTGGGCGACGTGCTGTGCGCCCTTCGCGCTGTGGAGTGCGGCGTCATCGTCACCTCCGCCAAGGATACGGCGGAGTCCCTGCCCGTCGGCGGTCAGAGAAGCTGGAACTACCTGAAGAACGCAAAGCTGCCCGTCATGTTCTGCATCTCCAAGTGCAACGAGGAGCACGGCGATTACTTCAAGGCCCTCGAGACCCTCAAGGGCAAGTACGGCTCCATCATCTGCCCCGTCACCATCCCCACCTCCGACGGCAAGGGCGTTATCGATCTGGTGCATAACGTGGCATACATCACCAAGGGCAACAAGGCTGAGAAGACCGCTGTCCCCGCCGCCGACGCAGGCCATGTGGAAGACCTCCGCGCCGAGCTCATGGAGGCCGCCGCAGGCGCCACCGAAGAACTCATGGAGAAGTTCTTCGAGACCATGGAGCTTGAAGAGGCCGACATCATCGAGGGCCTCAAGGTCGGCGTGAAGGAGCGCGCTGTCGTTCCCGTGTTCGCCACCGACGCCATGACCAACGTCGGCACCATCGCCATGCTCCAGGGCATCGCCGACTATTGCCCCGCCCCCGAGGCCAAGAACGACGGCGTGCTGGGCTTCGTGTTCAAGACCGTTTCCGATAAGTTCGGCAAGTACAGCTTTGTCAAGGTCCTCTCCGGCAAGATCACCGCCGGCATGTCCCTGCGCAACGTCCGCGCCTCCTCCACCGATAAGCTCGGCCGCCTGTACACCATGTGCGGCAAGAAGAACACCGAGGTCACCGAGGCCTGCTGCGGCGACATTGTGGCCATCGGCAAGATGGACTGGAAGACCGGCGACACCGTCACCGACTCCAGGGACGATATCGAGCTGCCCGCCATCGACATTCCCGAGCCCTGCTACTCCATGTGCATCGCGCCCAAGACCAAGGGCCAGGACGACAAGGTCGCAGGCGGCCTGACCAAGCTCGGTGAAGAGGACATCTCCTTCACCCTCGTCAACAACGCCGAGACCCACCAGATGGTCATTTCCGGCGCCGGCGACATCCAGATCGGCGTCCTCTGCTCCAAGCTCAAGAACCTCTACAATGTCGACACCGAGCTCAAGCCCGCCCGTGTCGCCTACCGTGAGAAGATCAAGGGCAAGGTCGAGGCCCACGGCCGCCACAAGAAGCAGTCCGGCGGTTCCGGTCAGTTCGGCGACGTGTGGATCCGCTTCGAGCCCCAGGATGAGCAGGACGAGATGATTTTCGCCGAGGAAGTCTTCGGCGGCTCCGTCCCCAAGAACTTCTTCCCCTCCGTCGAAAAGGGCCTGCGCAACGCAGTCCAGAAGGGCGTGCTCGCCGGTTACCCGCTGGTCGGCCTCAAGGCCACCCTGTACGACGGCTCCTACCACCCCGTCGACTCCAACGATATGGCCTTCCAGACCGCCGCGCGCCTGGCCTACCAGGACGGCATCCCCAAGGCCAAGCCCACCATCCTCGAGCCCATCGGCCAGCTCTTCGTCACCATTCCCGATGAGTTCCAGGGCGCCATCATCGGCGACATCAACTCCAAGCGCCGCGGCACCATGATGGGTTCCATGCCCGCCGAGGACGGCATGACCACCATTGAGGCCGAGGTCCCCCTGGCCGAGATGAGCTCCTACACCATCGACCTGCGCTCCATGACCCAGGGCGCCGGCTCCTTCACCTGCAAGTTCGTGCGTTACGAGGAAGCCCCCGGCAAC
>CADBYZ010000046.1 GCA_902799075.1 Oscillospiraceae bacterium
TGGGCCTTGCCATCGGCGCCGTTGTTACCAACCTGATCATCAAGCCCTGGGTCGCCCGTCCCCGCCCCTATGTGGATCAGTCCAGCATCTTCTACCAGTACTGGCTGCAGGTCGGGCAGAATGTAGAGAGTGACAAGAGCTTCCCGTCCGGCCATACCACCGCCGCCTTTGACTGTATGACGCCGGTGTTTATCCTCGGCAACAAGCGGCTCAAATTCCTGGCGCTTACGTTTGCCATCCTGATGGGCCTTGCCCGCATCTACCTCTGTGTCCACTTCCCGAGCGATGTTCTGGGCGGCATGATCGTCGGCATCCTCGCCGGTATCCTCGCGGTGCTGATCGCCAAAAAACTCCCGCAGATCTGGTACGAGTGGGAATTTGGGAAAAAAGAAGTCCGGAAAGGCAAGCACGAAATCCACTGAGTATAATACGTCCCGCTGATAATTCAGCGGGACGCATTATTATTTCACGCGAAGCCCGTTTACAAGCTCCTCATTGCTTTCGACCATAATGGTTTTGTAGTCGGTGTAGATCACCTTGCCCGGCAGGGAACCGGAGGGCTTGCGCACGAAGCGGAGCATGGTATAGTCCACCGGGATCTTGCCGCCCCCGCGCCCCTGCGAATACCAGGCCGCGATGACCGCCGCCTCCCGGATGCAGCTCTCGGAAGGCTCCTCCCCCTCGCAGCGGATGAGAACATGGCTGCCGTGGATCTTCTGGGTGTGGAGCCAGTAATCCGTCCGGCGGCCCAGCCTGGTTGTCAGCTCGTCGTTCTGGAGGTTGCTGCGCCCGACGAGGATCTCCCTGCCATCCGAGGAAAGGAAGCGAAGCGGTGCCTGGGCCTTAACCTTCTCGCGCTTTTTCCCGGCGGCGGCCTTGATATAGCCGGTATCCATGAGCTCACGCCGCAGATCGGACAGGTCCTTTTCGCTCTCGGCAGCGCCGATCAGCTCCAGGACGCTGTTGAGGTAATCAAGCTTTGCCTCGCCGTCCACGATGAGCTTTGTCAGATGCTCGGAGGCCGCCTTGCGCTTGTTGTAATCCTTGAACATCGCCGCGGCGTTCTGCTGCGGGGTTTTGAGCGGGTCGAGGCTGATTTCGATTTCCGGGCAGTCCGGCTCGTAGTAGTCCTGACAATGCAGCACCCTGTCCCCTTTTTTAAGCTTGTAGAGATTTGCGGTGATGAGCTCCGCCGTTTTGCGGACGCTCTCCCGGTCCTCGCTTTTTTTGAGTTCCTCATACTGCGCGTTCAGCTTTCGCTGCTGGCGGTCGCGCACCGTGCGCACGGTTTTTAAAAGCTCATGCCCGCGCCGCCGCTGCTGCTCGAGCTTGTCGCGGCCTGTATAAAAGCGGTCAAGAAGCTCCGAAAAAGTCTCTGCCTCCTCGCAGCGAAGCGTGTCGCCGTACTGAGTCAGGCGCATGAAGCAGAAATCCACAGGCTTTTTATCATCATAATAGAGATAGGGCCGCAGCTCCCCGCCGTTTACGCTCTCGATAAACGCGTCCAGCATCACGGGTAGCAGTGTCCAGTCCCCGCCGCAGCGGAAACTGAGCTCTCGGCACACCAGCGGTGACAGGCCTGCGAAGCTCTCCAAGAGCCACTTGTCGATGGGGCGTGTCTTGTCGGCGGCCTCAATCATGACGCGAAGCTGTCCGGCTTCCGTGTCCAGCAGGGCAGGCTTGGTCTGGGACGGCGGGTCGCGGTAAAACATGCCGGGCAGCATGCGGCGCTCAACATCCCCGCCGAAATCCATACGGCGCATGCAGTCGAGGATGCGCCCCTCCCCATCCACCAGGATGAGGTTTGCGCTGCGTCCGATGAGCTCGGCAACGAGGGTCTTGTGCCCCTCCACACCAAGCTCGTCCCGCGTCTCAAGCTCCAGCTTCAGCACGCGTTCGTTCTTCGGCTGTGTAACCGTGAGAATGCGCGCGCCTGTGAGATATTTCCTGAGCAGCATGCAGAACATAGGCGGCTCGGCAGGGTTTTCAAAGGCGGACCTGGTCAGATGCACGCGGGCATTGCCCGTGCCTGCGGCGATGAGCAGGTTCTCTCCCCTGCCGCGCATGGACAGCAGGACCATGTCGCGCTCCGGCTGCTGGATCTTGTCGATTTTCGCGCTGGAGAGCTTTTCGGATAATTCAGTTGTCAGAGCAGACAGGCAGATGGCGTCAAGCGGCATGGTTCATTCCTCCGTGATGGCGGTGAAGAGCTCTTCGATACGCGCGGTTTTTCCCGTGAGATACAGCCAGCCGAAGAGTGCTTCCAGGCCTGTGGCTGCATGATACTGGGCGATATCGGCGTGGTGCGGTGCGGAGTTTACCTTGGTGTTGCGCCCGCGCTTATAGACCGAAAGCTCGTCATCCGACAGTATCGGCAGGAGCTTCTGCACCGCCTCGGCCTGGGCCTCGGCGCGCACGCGCTCGACCGTGAGCCTGTGCAGCTGCATGACCGGGGCGTTCTTTTCCCGGCAGAGCATTGAGCGCACCAGCAGCTCATACACCGCGTCCCCCACGTGGGCCAGGGCCAGCATGTTGATCTGATTTGCTTCTTTTTCGCTTAACTGTCTTTCCTCCAAAAGAAAGGGGCGTAAAACGCCCCTTTCTGATTAGTTATCGTAATCTGTGCTGTCGTCCTCGTTCATTGAAGCGGCAAGGGCCATGTCATCCCCGCCGAGGCCGTACTGGGCGGCGATTTCGTTCCAGCCGTCGCGGTCGACGATCACAGAGCGCGGCTTTGCCCCCTCGTAGGGGCCGACGACGCCCAGCTCCTCCATCTGATCGACGATGCGCGCGGCGCGGGAGTAGCCGAGCTTGATGCGGCGCTGGAGCATGGACACAGAGCAGGACTTAGTCTCCAGCACGACCTCCACCGCCTGGGGCAGCATCTCGTCGTAGCCGGAGCCGCCGCCCTTGTCCTCCTTGGCGGAAGACCCGGAATCACCGGAGCCGCCCTTATCCTCGGCAGCCTTGTTCATGAAGTCCTCGATCTCAGAGTTGCGCTGGCTCTCACCCGTGTTCTCCTTGATGAACTGGATGACCTCCTCGCGCTCCTCATCGGAGACGTAGGCCCCCTGAATGCGGATAGGCTTGCCGATGCCGACGGGAGAGAAGAGCATGTCACCCATGCCGATGAGCTTCTCGGCGCCGCCCTGGTCAAGGATGATGCGGCTTTCAAGCGTGGACGAGACAGCGAAGGCAATACGGGACGGGATATTCGCCTTCATGAGGCCGGTGATGACATCGGCGGAAGGACGCTGGGTCGCGATGACCAGGTGCATGCCTGCGGCACGGCCCATCTGGGCAACGCGGCAGATGCTCTCCTCCACGTCCTTGGAGGCGATCATCATCAAATCCGCCAGCTCGTCGATCACGATCACGACCTGCGGCAGTGTCGGCTCGCCCTGGGTGCGGCAGTGCTTGTTGTAGTTTTCAAGGTCTCGCACACCGATCTCGGAAAAGAGGCGATAGCGCTTGAGCATTTCTACTACTGACCACTGCAGCGCGCCGGCTGCCTTCTTCGGGTCGGTGACCACGGGGACATAAAGGTGCGGGATGCCGTTATAGACGCCGAGCTCGACCATCTTCGGGTCGATCATGATGAGCTTTACCTCGTCCGGTCCGGCCTTGTAGAGAAGCGAGAGGATCAGCGAGTTCATGCACACGGATTTGCCGGAGCCGGTGGTACCGGCAATGAGCATGTGCGGCAGCTTTGCGATATTGCCGACGATGCCCTCGCCGCTGATGTCCTTGCCGATGGCAAAGCTCAGCTTGGACTTGGCGTTGGCAAACTTCGGTGTGTCGATGATGTCGCGCAGACAGACGGTGCTGACGATCTTGTTCGGCACCTCAATGCCCACGGTGGAAATCTTGTCGGGGATGGGGGCGATACGCACATTCACCACGCCCAGGGCCAGGGCCAGATCGCCAGCAAGATTGGTAACTCTGGAGAGCTTGACGCCCTGTTCAAGTTCGATATCATAGCGCGTCACGGTGGGGCCGCGGGTAACGCCCACGATGTTGGACGCGATGCCGAAGCTGTGCAGCGCGCCCTCCAGGCGCTCCTTGTTGACCAGGATTTCCTCCCGGCTGTCGCCCGAGGCCGCAGTGCCGCTTCGTAAAAGTTCGACCGGCGGGAAGACGTAATCGGGCGCGTCCTCGGTGGCGTTGATGGCGTTGGCCATCGCCTGGGTCTCGGCGTTCAGTTCATCGCGGCTTAGCTTCTGGATCTTCGGCGGGTCGGAGATTTCGGCGGAGACAGTGGTGACACGAGGCGTCGGCTTGACGCTCACGGGCTTTTCGGCCTTTTTGGACTTTGGCGTTGGCTTGGGTTCATCGAAGGAATCAATGTCAACGCCCGCGATGACGGCGGCGTCCTCGGCAGACAGCGGCGCAACATCGGCGGTGGCCTTCTCGCTCACGACGGTGATCTTCGGCTTGGGTCGGCGCGGCTTCGCCTCCTCCTTTGTGGGGACAGCGCTTTCCAGCAGGCTCATGGCGTCGTCCTCCCCGAGGGGGATATCCGCGCTGTAGGCGCCTCGGTCGACGCGCTCAATCTTCCGCTTGTTCACCGGCAGGCTCCCGGTGACGGCGGTGATGGGCGTGAGGGAGTTTTCGTACATGCTGGGATCATACTGGGCCGACATCTGGATCTTCACCCGGTCAGCAACCTTGTCGGCGGTTTTCTTCATGCTGCCGCTGAAGGCGTAGACCCCGCACACGATGGTCAGTACGATGAGGACCGGCACGGCCCCGTAGATGCTCAGCGCGCTTTCCAGCGCGTAGGCCAGCAGGCCGCCGAAGACGCCCGCGCTCTCGAGCTTCTTGCCGTAGTCAAAGAGCAGGTCGGCAATGGACATGAAATCGGCACGGCTGAAATCGAAGGGGTGTTCAAACAGGCTCACCAGGGCGGCCACAAAGACGGGGATCAGAAGCGCGCAGAAGCAGCGCAGCGCCACCGGTCTCCCCTTGTGGAAGAAGAGAATGTAGGCGACCACCAGGAAGATCGGCGCGGAGATCCAGTAGCCCCAGCCCACAAAGCCCTTGACCAGATCGGAGAAGAACTGAACGAAGGCGCCCTCGTTCTTAAAATAGCTGATGACGATGACCAGGGTCAGGAAAAGGAAGAACACGCCGCCGATCTCGCGCCGTATGGGTACAACAGGCTCGGGCGGGGTCATGGGCTCGGCGCGGGCGGTACGCTTTTTGGCGGGCGAGGCCGCCTTGGTTTTGCTTGTTGTTTTCTTGCTTGTGCTTTTACTTTGTGCCATGAATTGCTATCCTTTCCGGATCAAAAGATGAGATAGAGGATGATGGACAGAACGCCGATCACCCAGCAGTAATAGGAGAAGCCGCCGAATCTGCGCTTTTTCCCAATGTAGCGCATCAGATGGATGGATAAAACGCCCGTGACCAGGGCCACAGCCGTACCCACCAGATAGGCCGGGACGAAGGACCAGTCGATCCCGTCGCGCAGTGCGTCGGCAAAAGCGAGGATCGCCGCGCCGAAGACTGCGGGGATGCTCAGCAGAAACGAAAAGTTCACGGCGAAATCCCGCCGCAGGCCCACCGCCATGCCAGCCGTGATCGTCACGGCCGAACGCGAAAGGCCCGGAATGGTCGCCACGCTCTGGCACAGGCCGATGATGAGCGCGTCAAAGATCGTCATGCTGCTGAGATTTTTCCTTCCGGGGAGCATTCTGTCCGATATATAAAGGATGCAGCCGGTCATGATGAGCATGATGCCGATGAAGATATTGCGCCCGTTCAAGACGCCCATGCGGCTGTTGATGGGCAGGGCCAGAAACAGCGGCAGCGTGCCGAGCACCAGCATCAAAAAGCAGCGCGCCGCGGGATAACGCTCCTTCTCCTGACCGGCGAGAGGGCCAAAGCCCGCAAGGGAGATAAGCTCCCAGTACATGGCGCGGATCTCCGGCCAGTAGACGATCATGACTGCGGCCATGGACGCAAGGTACAGCAGGGCCTGGAACAGCATGTGTCCCTGCGACAGGTCGGAGAGCTTGAAGAGGTTATTGACAATCGAAAAGTGGCCCGAGCTGGAGACCGGCAGAAATTCCGCGACCCCTTGTATAAGCCCCAGCAGGACCGCGTTCCATATCGTCATTGCCGCACCTCTTTTCTGTATACGGAATTATTGTAAACTATATCATAACACATTTTTTCTTCAAAAACAAGTGTTTGGGCATTCATATGCATTTTCCTCTTGCAAGCGGACGCTTTCCCTCGTATAATAATAGCGCAAAAATACAAAGGAAAAGGAGCCTACCTTATGTACTGCACAAGAAAAGTTACCGATGATCTGATCTGGGTCGGCGCGGACGACCGGCGGCTGCCCTTCTTTGAGGGCGTCTATGGCGTGCCCGACGGCGTTTCCTATAACTCCTATCTGTTGCTCGATGAGAAGACGGTGCTGTTTGACACCGTGGACAAGGCCGTGTACGGCGTGTTTCTGGAAAACCTCGCTCATGCGCTGGGCGGGCGGAGCCTTGACTACCTTGTCATCCACCACATGGAGCCCGACCACGCCGCGACGCTCGAACTGGTTTTGCAGCGCTACCCGGAGGTCACCGTGATCTGCAACGCCAAGATCAAGGCCATGATCGCCCAGTTTTTCCCCGCTCCCCTGACCGAGCGCTTCCAGATCGTCAAGGAGGGCGACACGTTCTCCTCCGGTCGCCACAGCTTCAGCTTCATCATGGCCCCGATGGTGCACTGGCCCGAGGTCATGATGACCTATGACGAGACCGCGAAGACCCTCTTCACCGCCGATGCCTTCGGCTCCTTTGGCGCACTCAACGGCCGCCTCTTTGCAGACGAGACCGATTTCTTCGGCGAGGGCCTGAATGAGGCGCGGCGCTACTATACAAATATCGTGGGTAAATACGGCCCGCAGGTCCAGGCGGTTTTGAAGAAAGCAGCAAAGCTCGACATCGCGCTGGTCTGCCCGCTGCACGGCCTTGTCTGGCGTAATGATTTTGATAAATACATGGAGAAGTACCAGCTCTGGTCAAGCTATGCCCCCGAGGAAAAGAGCGTGCTGCTGGCCTATGCCTCTGTTTACGGCCACACCGAGAACGCCGCCAACATTCTGGCAGCAAAGCTGTGCGAAAAGGGCGTGAAGGTGCGTATGTATGATACCTCCGTCACCCCGGCAAGCTACATTGTCTCCGACGCCTTCCGCTGCAGCCACCTGGTTTTTGCCGCCACGACCTACAACGCGGGCGTGTTCGTGACGATGGAGACCTTGCTGCACGACATCGCCGCTCACAACCTTCAAAACCGCAAGGTGGCGTTCATTGAGAACGGCTCCTGGGCCGCCACCAGCGGCAAGGCCATGACCGAGATCCTCTCCGGCCTCAAGGGCATCGAGTTCTATGAGCAGAAGGTCTCCCTCAAGTCCGCCCTCACAGACGCTCAGATGGAGGAGCTGGAAGCTCTGGCCCAGGCTATCGCCGACGATATCAAGGCATAATAAAACTGCTGTCTTTTTAAACGGAGCGAAAAATCTTCCTTTCAGATCCTTCGCTGACGCTCAGGATGACACAGGCTTTATAGCCTGTGTGTTCAGCAGGCTGCAAACGGCATGGTTTTAGCCATGCCGTTTTGTATTTTCTGCGGAAAAATATTGCAGAGTCAAGTTGGCCTGTGCTATAATAGCAACATCAATATAAACACAAGAATCACAGGAGGGTCCATATATGGAACAGCAGGTTAGAAGACTGGTCACCAGGAGCGACTTTGACGGCCTGGCTTGCGCGATGATGCTCAAGGAGCTGGGGCTGATAGACGAGATCAAATTTGTCCACCCCAAGGACGTACAGGACGGGAAGATCGAGCTTTCCAAGAACGACATCACCACCAACCTCCCCTACGATCCGCGGGTGTCCATCGCCTTTGACCACCACGAGTCCGAGGTCGACCGTCTCAAGGCCATCGAGACCGACGGCAAGCTCATCATTGACCCCCATGCCCGCAGCGCGGCCCGCGTGGTGTATGACTACTACGGCGGCAAGGATGCCTTTCCCCGTATCTCCGACGATCTCATGGAGGCCGTCGACAAGGGCGACAGCGCGGATTTCACCATGGATGAGATCCTCAATCCCTCCGGCTGGGTGCTGCTGCACTACCTGATGGACGCGCGCACCGGTCTCGGCCGCTTCCACGATTTCCGTATCTCCAACTACGACCTGATGATGGAGCTCATCGACTACTGCCTTGAGCACGACATCGACGAGATCCTGGAGCTGCCCGACGTCAAGGAGCGTGTGGACCTCTACTTTGACCAGGCTGAGCAGTTCAAAGCGCAGCTTCAGCGGATTGCGAAAGTCTATGACAAGGTGGTCGTGCTTGACCTGAGAAACGAGGAGGTCATCCACGCCGGCAACCGCTTCATGATCTACGCTCTTTACCCCGAGACGCAGATTTCCGTCCATGTGGCCTGGGGCTTTCGCAAACAGAACACCGCCGTCATGATCGGCAAGTCTATCGTCAACAGGGGCTCCAAGGTCG
The DNA here is from genome assembly GCA_902799075.1 of Oscillospiraceae bacterium. Classification (GTDB taxonomy): domain Bacteria; phylum Bacillota; class Clostridia; order Oscillospirales; family Oscillospiraceae; genus Limivicinus. The sequence goes on from CADBYZ010000046.1 coordinate 8,527, forward strand.
ATATCGGCGAGCTCTGCCTCAAGTACGGCGGCGGCGGGCACCACAACGCCGGCACCTGCCAGCTGGATAACGACGTGGTCGACGAAAAGCTGCCCGAGATCATCCGCGCCCTCAACGCGTAAGGCACTGCGTATCGCGAAGAACCGGCACTCCCCTTTCTTCCTGAGTATCAAGAAATACTGAAAATATCATCATTTTTTAGAAAAGGAGTGTGTATTCATGGTCATTCCGACGATTCATTTCCACAGCGAGTACAGCCGCATTCCCCTGCGCATTGCCAAGGGACACTTTGCCACCAACCACAGCCACATCAACTACTACATCGACATGACCTACACCAAGCACCGCCTGGCCGAAGCCAGGCAGGCGGCGCAGGAGTTGGTCATCAAGCTCAACCATTCGCTCATCATCGACACGGTGCTGTGCCTGGACGGGACCGAGGTATTGGGCGCGTGCCTGGCTGAGGAGATGACCGCCGCCGGCATCCGCACCACCAACGAGCATAACACCATGTATGTCGTAACGCCGGAATACACCTCCGCCGGTCAGATGATTTTCCGCGAGAACATCGCCCATCTCATCCGCAACCGCCGCGTCCTGGTGCTGGCAGCATCGGTGACGACCGGCGGGACCGTGCAGTCCGCCATTGAGACCATTCACTACTACGGCGGCGCGTGCATGGGCGCCTGCAGCATTTTCTCGTGCCTCGACGAGTGCGCGGGTCAGCCCGTGACCTCCATCTTCCGCTCCGCCCAGCTTGAGGGCTACCAGTGCCTTCCCTCCAACCAGTGCCCACTGTGCAAAGAGGGCAAGAAGCTCGACGCACTGGTCAACTGCTACGGCATTTCCAGCTTCTGAAGAATCCTTAAGTCTTTCCACGGCCTCTGGACATGAGGTGTGCCGGATGCTATAATGGGGCCACCGATAAAACAAGGAGGATACTGATATGAGCGAAATGAAAAAGATCGTCGACGAGGATCTGATGAAGATTGCGGGAGGCCGCCAGTCTGATATTCAGGTTGCCTACGATGTAATTGACGGCCGCTACGGCAACGGTCAGGACCGCATCAACCGCCTGCGTGCGGCCGGTTATGATCCCTACTCCATCCAGCAGCTCGTCAACTACATCCTCAAGCAGCAGAACCAGAACCCGTATTGGCCCGGTCGCGATCCCTACCTCGGATAAGCATCGTATCAAAAAGGCACAGGCTTTTTGCCTGTGCCTTTTTCTTATATATGGGTCATACATTTTCGTTATTCGCCGTCACGTGAGCACCGGTGCCGCCGCGCAGGAACAATTCTTCAAACTGCTGCACGGGCATGGGCTTGGCAAAGTAGTAGCCCTGGAACAACTTGCAGCCCATACCGGAGAGCATGCGGTACTGCTTTTCGGTCTCCACGCCTTCGGTAAGCGGTAGGATGCCAAGATCGTTCGACATATTCAGGATGTTGTGCAGAATGGTCTGCGACTTCACGATGTCTTTCGTCTCGTTGAGGAAGACCATGTCGATCTTGAGCACATCCACCGGCATGTCCTTGAGCATGTTCAGTGAGGAATAGCCGCTGCCGAAATCGTCCATCTCCACCAGAAAGCCCGTGCCGCGCAGCTTCTGGAGAATGGCGATGCGCTTTTCGCTGTCAGTCATCATGGTGGTCTCGGTGATCTCGACGCGCAGGCGGCCCGGGTCTACGCCGTACTCCTCAACGATGCCCTTGAGCTCGGCAAAGACATCCATGAAATAGAAGTCCTTCGGGGAGATGTTGATGGAGATGAACAGCTCGTCGTTTCCCATACTCTTCCAGCGGGCCAGCGTCTCACAGGCACTGCGCCACATAAAGCGGTCCACATCCGCAATCATGCCGTTTTTCTCAAAGGTTGGCACAAAGCGGTTCGGAGGCAGGAAGCCATCCACCGGGTGGATCCAGCGCACCAGTGCCTCACACCCAATGACCCTGCCCGTGGTATCGACCATGGCCTGGAGATAGGGACAGATCTGCTTCATGGCCAGCGCCTCGGGAAGCTGGGCGGAGATGTGCTGCTCCCAGAGCATCTGCTCGCGCATGGAATCGTCGTACATGGCCAGATGCTTCATGTACTCGTTCTTGATGGTGAGCTGTGCGATATGCGCCCGGTCGAACATTGCGGAAACATCGAGGTCCTGCCCTGTGACCTTGTATACGCCCTGATGGATGACAAGGCGGTGTTCGATCGTGCCGCTCTTGACCTTGAAGCTGGACATGAGACGCGAGGCCTTGATGGGATCGAAGCCCTCCTGCGTAAAAAACAGGCCGAAGCAGTCCCCGGCGAGGCGCCCGTACAGGCTGTCGGGAGGCAGATTTTCCCGCAGCGAGTCGGCAAGGCTTTTGAGCACAAAATCGCCAAACTCACGGCCGAACACGTCATTGACCATTTTGAAGTTGTCGATGTCCATATAGGACACGTAAAAGATCTTGCCGGGATTGTCCTTTATGCGCTCATACACGCGATAGTACAGGTACTCCTTGGTATACAGCCCCGTCAGGCTGTCGTGGGTGGCGTTGTAGCGCTCCCGCTGGAGGGTGCGCTGCTGTACGGTTTCGTCTCTTACGCTGAGATAGGAGCCGACGATGCGGTCCTGTGCCTCGGTGACCTCGTGCTTCTCGATGTGGAAATACTGCGCCTGTTCCCCTTCTCCGATGATCTGGTCACATACCCAGCCGCTTGTGTGTATGTCCAGCGCCGGGAAAATCGTGTGGAGCTTTTTGACACAGTCGTCATAGCTGTCTTCTCTGATCCCGGCAAAGCTCTCCGCCTTCTCATTGGCCCAGACGCAGCGGCCGCCGTCGTCGAAGAAAAACAGGGCTTCATTCATGCCGGAAGCGATCTTTGCCAGCATGTGGTCCAGAAGGCGCATGGGGCGATAATACAGAGAGAAGTAGAACACCAGCAGGCCGAAGACACCGTAGCCGATCATGGAGCGGTCGATCGGCGTGCGTGAAAAGATATAGAAGGTCTCCCAAAGCCCGGTAAAAATCATGGAGGCCAGGATGATGGAATAACGCTCGGTATAGATACGGGGAGAATAGATCGTCTTGTGCAGGAAAATCCCGAGAACCGCGAAGAAAATGCCGTAGTCCACCACGCGGTGGATCATCTGTCCCGCAAAGGGCACCAGACGAAAATATGGCGCGCCGTAGGCCACGATCTCCTCCAGCGCGAAGGCGTGGCCGAAGAATGGATTGCACAGCAGCTGCACACCGTCCAGAACAAGCACAAGGTACACGAGCCGCATACCCCACGGCCAGCTCGGTCTGATGCGGCAGTATTTCAGGGTAAAAGCGAGTAGGGCGTACATCACATAGTCCATGCCCAGGAAATAGATATAGCTGCCGATGGTCGCAAGAAGTCTGCCATGCGCGATTATGATCAGCAGGTTCCCGAGTACCGGCGGGATCAGCGCCGCCAGCAGCAGAGCCAGATTGTGCGAGATCTCCCGTTTGGATCGGTGCGCGATGTTGGTGCATACGCTCAGGGCAACGGCTATAACGGTGATGACGAGTGCAATTGCGGATCTCATATACATTATCCTTTAATGTGGTTTTTACGTATGACTAGTAATATATGGTTAAATGTACAATAAGCATACTTCAATTCTTGAAATATTTTAGCATGATTTCACAAAAATGTCTATGGTTATTTCAGCATTTTTTGCCTGATTACAAAATAATCCGACAGTCGTATATGCTGCTTTTATTCGCTCAATGCAGCAGCGCAAGGGACACGGCTGACAGCAGCAGAAGGAACGCCAGATTGAACACGGTAAAGACAGCCAGGAAGCGCCCGGTGTGCGCGTGCTCGGAATGGGAATAGAGCTTTAGGCTTATCAGGCTTGCGAGGCTTGCGATCGGGGTGCCGAGACCGCCGACGTTCACGCCCAGCAGCAGCGCGTGAGCCTGATCGGTAAAGCCAGACAGCAGCAGCGCCGCCGGGACATTGCTGATGACCTGGCTTGCAAGCAGGGCCGAGAGAAACTCCCGCCCGGTCATGAGGCCGCGGATCGCGTCTGCCACCTTCGTCATGCGCGACAGGTTCCCGGAGAAGATGAAGAAAGCAACAAAAGTAAGCAGCAGCATGAAATCCGCCTTCAGAAGGATCTTCCGGTCATAGAAAAGCAGCACCAGGACCACGATGCCGAGCATCCAGTACCACGGCAATACCCGCAGCACCACGAGCAAACATACCGCCAGCAGCGCGAGATACACCGGCAGCGCCCGTCGGTCCATGCCCGGCGCCTCGCCCAGAAAGAGCTCCAGCCGCTCGGGTTTTAATAGCAGGCAGGACAGGAGCAGCAGCACCAGGGACAGAAGCCAGATCGGCCCGGTCACGGCAAAGAACTCGCGGAAGCCCATCTCGTAGTGAGAATACAGGTACAGGTTCTGCGGATTGCCCACGGGCGTGAGCATGCTGCCGAGGTTTGCCGCCACGGTCTGGAGCACCACGACCAGAATGAGCTCTCTTTGGTGGTGCGCCATCCCCATGACTACGACCGCGAAGGGCACGAAGGTCAGCAGGGCCACGTCGTTTGTGATGAGCATGGAGCTGAAAAAGCATAGCATCACGAGCAGCAGCGCGATCAGGCGGAGGTTCCCTGCCTTTTCACACAGGATGTGGGACAGGTGGGCAAAGAGCCCCGCCTTGCGAAAGCCGTTGACCACGGTCATGAGACAGTAGAGAAGCGCGAGCGTGCGCAGGTCCAGGTAGCCGAGGTAGTGCGCATCAGGCGGGACGAAGAAGCAGGTTACAAGGGCGGCGAGGGCGGCGATCAGCAGCACCGGTTCCCGCCGAACAAAGGAACGTATGACAGACATGTTACGCTTTCACCTCTCAAGTTCGCCCTTGTAGGCCAGAATGCCGCCGAGGCTCTTTGCGTCGGCATAGCCCATCTGCCTGAGCGCGCCGACGGCGGATTTACTCCGCGAGCCGCGCAGGCAGTAGACATAGAGAGGCCGGTCTTTGGGGATGTCGATGCTGCTGATTAAAGACAGCGGCACGTTCACCGCCCCCGGGATATGTCCGGCGCGAAACTCGTCGGCCTCTCGCACATCCAGCAAGACCGCGCCCTCGGTGCCGCGGCACTCCGCGACCAGGTCGTTGATTTTCTCTCGGCTAAAGAAAAACATGGTGATTCCTCCGCTTATGACATGTTGTTCCCCGGTGCATACGCAAATGTACGCACCGGGGTTGTGTTTTGTGGGCGTGTCCCCTTCCGCGTTATTGCAGCGCTTTGAAAGCGAAGCCGTGCAGGCTGGCATATTCGCTGGCATCGCTGTCGGGAGCGCCGAAGATCGTCAAGTCCTCCACCCCGTCAAAGGCGTTTTCGTCGATGCTCTTAACGCTTGCCGGGATGTAGATATAAGCAAGCTTCGGGCAATCCGCGAATGCCCGCCGCCCGATGGACGCCGCCCCCTCCGGGAGCACCACATAGCTAAACGCCCCACCGCTGAACGCTTCGTCTTCGATGGCGGTAAGGGAGGATGGGAGGACAAGGTCGGGGGTGTGCGACGTAATCAGTGTTACTCCAATATCATATTGAAGATAAGCAGGATCAGTGCTCGATTCGTCGAAATAATGAATGGCTCCGTCTCTCTCGGAATGTGGATGATTGGACACAAGCTCACACAAAGCGGCGCAGGGTGAAATATCCAATTCTGACATGAAATTTCCGTAGCAGCCCAGCTTCTTCAAATTTGGATTATTTAATAGCAGCAATTTCTCAATCCTATTATTAAAGCACCATAGTGTCGTCAATGCGTGGTTCTGGCTCAGGTTCAGATTTTCCAGCTTATTATTCGCACAGCACAGTATTTCCAGCGCCGGATTCCCTGTTGTATCTAGTTCGGTGAGCTTATTAGCGTCGCACCACAAAACTTTGAGTCCCGGCAGCCCGCTGATATCAAGCGCCATAAGCTGGTTATCGTTACACCATAGCTCTATAAGGTTCTCGTTGTTCCCCAGGTCAACATCTTCGAGCCAGTTACTGTAACACCAGAGGGTTTCCAGGGCCGGGTTAGATGTTACGTCCAGATAGCCGGTCAACTGGTTTATCGAGCAATCAAGAGTTTTCAGCTTTGGATTATTGCTGACATCAAGCGTTCTTATGCGATTATAGGAACAGTCCAGCAGTTCAAGGTTCGGAAACAGTTCTATACCTTGTAGTGACACGATACTTCCTCTGTCCTCACCATTTCCGGAGCAATCAATCCATGTTACAGCAGTAATTTCCTCTGCACTTAAAAAATTGTTTGAGTCATGATCAATATTTCTTATAACGTAATCTCGGAATGATGAATCAGGAAAGTTTGTCTGGTTAACAATCCATTGAGGATAAGCGGCATCAGTTAATACCGTGTCTGAATCGAATATGAGGTATGCATCGGAGTCAGTGTAGATAATTTGGTTTCCTTCGACAAGCGGTTCAACCTGACCGATCAATGACAGCAGATCGGCAGATTGGTAGATCGTCAAGTATTCGATGTTGTTGTCTGCGCAATTCAGTTTTTTCAGATTATAAAAGAACTCCAGCCCTTTCAGATTGTGAATGCCCAGCCCAGAGCAGTCCATTTCTGTTGCGGTTTCAATCTCGTCTTTGCAGAGATACAAGTCGCCATCGGTATCGAATGTTTCTAAAACATATTGTTGAAAACGCTCATCCGGGAAGTTTGTATCGTTGATTGAGTGGCAATTTACAGGAATCAGTTTGACGGTTTCATCAACAACCAGTTCTGCACTACCGCCAAAATATCCCAATCCAGTATAATAACGAAGCTCACCATTATATGAATCAGGTTCATCTTCTGCTGTTAGCCTCATCAAAATCGGGCATTCTTCAATATTCAAATAATTGATCTGATTATTTGCGCCGAATAAGGTTTGCAGGTAGTTTTTATTTCTAAGATTTAAGCTGGTAATTGCATTATTCTCACAGTATATTGAACGAACAAACGGATTTTCGCTTAGATCTAAAGCCGTCAGTTGATTTTTATAGCAGTACAACGATTCTAATGCTCTGTTGCTGCTGAGGTCGAGAGTCGTTAATTGATTTTCGGTACAAGACAATGTAGCCAAGGCAGTATTGTTTCTTAGGTCAAGCTCAGTAATCTGATTATTATCACATTGTATATATTGCAGTTCTACATTACTGCAAAGGTCAAGGTTTGTTAATTGATTATAGGAGCAGTCAAGTGATGTCAACTCTTTGTTGTCGCTAACGTCAAGACTGAGCAGTTTATTACAGGAGCAGTCCAAATGCTTCAACGCTGTGTTTTTGCTCAAATCGATTTCCGAAATGGCATTTCCCGAACAATATAACTCTTCCAGCTCTGTGAAATATTCTATTCCTTTTAATGATCTTATTTTGTCTGCATCCTCATCACTGGCAAATACCTCGTCCTCCAAAGAATGAAATGCGGGAGAGTCAAACGTAATAACCTCACCTTCATTCGTATCTGGTGGAAGGTCAGAAATGACAACGTCATTATCTCCGTTGCCTTGATTATCCTGATTGTCATTATTCGACCCTGTATAAATAATATTACCATCTAAATTAACGACTATTACATTACCCTCTGGATCAATATAGGTTGTATTACCATCAGGATCATAAGTGGTTTGTTCTTCTGTTTGGCCATCAGCAGGAGGAACATATCCATCATCGACAGAATAAGAGCGGGAACAATTGATAATCTTAGCTGATGCAATCTCCCCGCTGCTCAGATACGAACCATATTTTTTAAAGACAAACTGTCTGAAATTATCATCCGGGAAGTTTTCTTCATTGACATAAACGCCATGTGCATCATACGTTTCTGCATCGTATAAGGTAAGCCCTTCCGCAAAAGCGGAACCCTCAAAACACATGCAGAGCACAACAGAGAGCAAGACCGTAATCCCATTACGCAGCACAGTTTTCATTATGGAATCTCCTTTGCCCAAATTCTGGTCGTTTCCATTATAACAAGCGCAAAACTGAATTACAAGCAAAAGGTAACAGAGAACCGCATTTACTCCAAATTGGTTTACGCAAGCTTAGTTGCGGCGACGATTCGGCCCCCTTGCCTAAAGGGGGCCAAGGATGCAAGGGAAAGCGGCGGCTATTGCGGGACTGTACGTCGACCTGCAATGCCCTCTCCGTCACTTCGTGACACCTCCCCCATTCCGCCGCAAGCGGCTGGGGGAGGCAAGATGATTGAAGGTGCGGCTGAGGGTGGCAAGGGAGGCGAGTCTTTGCGGTACACAAGGACGTGCAAAAGGAGCCCGCTTTTGCAGGCTCCTTTGTGGGTGATATTCGCTTTATGGGATCTATTTGCTTTTGGGTTTTCGCTTTTCGCCTCAGATCACGATGGCGTTTTTCGGGCAGACGTCGGCGCAGGTGCCGCAGGCGACACACTTGTCCTCGTCCAGCTTCCAGATCTTCTCCTTGCGATCCACCGTCAGGGCCTCGCCTGGGCACTTGCGGGCACAGATGGTGCAGTAGATGCACTTGCTTGGGTCCTGGGTCGGCTTGCCGTCGCCTCTCGGCTCTATGGCCGGAGCCGCGGGTGCCGCCTCTGCCGCGGGTGCGTCCGCTTTCGGTGCTACTGCAGGCGCGTCCGCCTTCTTCTCCGCTGCGGCGGGAGCCGCTGCCGGGGCGGCGGCGGGCTTGGGCGCGGGCTTCTTCACGGCCTTCTTGACGAAGGTGCCGGAGACGATCAGGTCTCCCTCCTCAATGCCGATCATGTGGTAATCCTGCGTAAGCTCGATGGAGTGGCGGGTGCAGAAATCGGCACAGGTGCTGCAGAAGGTGCAGGAGCCGAGATCGAAGCTGCGGGTGATGACGTCGTCCCCATCCTCGTTCTTGACGCTTGAGTGGGTGATGGCGCCGCCGGCGCAGACGCGCTCGCACATGTTGCAGTTGATGCAGGTCTCCGGGTGGAAGACGATGCGGGCCTCACTGGGCTGGAAGGGGTACATGGCGCAGCTCGGTTTACTGAAGAGCTTGGTGACGGCTTCTCTGACAAACGGGAAATCCATTACATCTGCCCCCTCTTCTGTTTGAGTATTTCGGTGGCCTTGACAAGCCCGTCCATGATGGCCTCGGGCTTGGGCGCGCAGCCGGCGATGTCCACGTCCACATGCACATACTTGCTCAAGGGTGCGCAGACGGAGTAGCTGCCCTTGAAGACGTTGCCAGACTGGGGGCAGGAGCCCATGGTGACGATGCACCGGGGCTCGGGCACCTGGGAAATGGCGCTGAGCACGCGGTCAAGGCTCTGCCTCGTGACAGGGCCGGTGACGACCACGATGTCGGCCTGGCGGGGGCTGCCCGCGAGCTTGAAGCCCAGGCGCTCCACATCGTAGCGCGGCGTGAGCACGGCGACGAGCTCGATATCACAGCCGTTGCAGGAGCCGCTGTTGATGTGGAACAGCCAGGGGGATTTTGCGGCGCTCTCCGCGATCAGTTTCTTAAACATTTGGCTCCCTCCTTACATACCGTACCATGCGAGCACAAGGCTGACAAGCGCAAGGCCGGACACGACGGTCCAGTAGTATTTGAATACCTGCTCGATCTTGAGGCGCGCGGTGACCGCGTGGACAAAGGAGATGAACAGGGCTGTGGCAACAATGCACAGGGCGAAGACGATCACGCCGTCAAAGGCAATGATGCCGGTGCCGATGCCGCCGAAGAAGAGGGCGACAAAGAGGCTCGTAAGAGTCAGCACCTTGACCGCGTGGCTGAGCTTGAAGACCGCGAGCGGCGCGCCGCTGTACTCGGCGTGCATGCCTTCGCAGATCTCGGTCTCGGCCTCGGCGGTGTCAAAGGGGTGGCTGCCGGTCTCGCCGGGGATGACCATGGCGAAGGCGATCGCGGCGGGGATCATGCTGAGCTTCGTAATCAGGCTGCCGTTCTGGAGCTGGTACTCCGCGATCTCGCTCATGGAAAAGCACAGGCCGGTGCCGAGGGCGTTGCCTACGGTCTTGGCGACAGCCAGCAGCACGAGGACCAGGGGCAGCTCGCAGGCGATGATGGTGACCATCTCACGGCTGAGACCGATACCCGCGTAGGGAGACCCGGAGGCCGCAGCGCCGAGGATCGCGGCGAGTGCCGGAATCAGCAGCAGATACAGGATAACAACGATGTCCGCCATGCCAGAGAAGGCCGTGAAGCCGTGGATCGGGATAAAGAGCTGAATCACGACCAGGGCGGCAAGTCCCACGATGGGGGCCACCAGGAAGGTGGTGCGCTCGGCCGCGGCGGGGACGATGGTCTCCTTGCCGCAGAGCTTGAAGAAATCGTAGAAGGGCTGGAGGATCGGGGGGCCAACTCTCTTCTGCATTCTGGCAACGAGCTTGCGGTCGATGCCGACGAGCAGCATGCCGCAGAGGAAGCAGAACAGGAAGCCCGGGAAAATGAGGATATAGCCCAGATACTGCAGGCCGTTGAGGAAAATGTTCGCTGTCATATTCCCACCTCCTTAAAGCACGATCATCATGTACACGATCGCAAGGGCCAGCGCAACCACTGCCCAGAGGGCGTAGTCGTTCACAATGCCGCTGTGCAGATCATGCATGAAGTCAAAATAGTGTCTCCAGTTGTGCTTGAAGCCCCAGAACAGGTCTCCGCCGCCCACCTGGGAGTACACGTTCTTTTCGCCGCCGTAGAAGAGCTGGTACTTGGTATCGACTTCCCCATTCTCATTGACTGCGGGCTGGTCGTTCTTTCCGGAAACCATTTCGATGGCTGCGCCAAGTGAGCCGCCGTGCTCGCTGACACGGTCATACTTGCCGGCAACGGCGACGATGGTCAGGGCGAGAAGCGCGATGCAGAGGATCAGCAGCCAGTTGATAGGCTCCCAGACGCCGACCTTGGCAAAGGTCACGTTCGGCACGGGGAGGTTGGACTTGAAGCCCATGGCGGTGATGTACTCGCCGACGTTGGCGACCGCCTTGGCGGCAGGCTCGGTCAAAACGCCGGTCACGGTCTTCGGGAAGAGGCCCGTCACAATGCACAGGCACGCAAGAATGCCCATCGCAAGACGCATGCCGAAGGGAACTTCCTTTACGTTTTCGTACTCCTTGGGCATCTGGCCGAAGAAGACAGACTGGCTGACCTTTACAAAGGAGGCAAGCGTCAGCGTGGAAGTGACAAGGGCGATGACGGTCACGAGCAGGAAGCCGATGTTATTGGACTCGACCGCCTTCTGATAGGTCGCCTGATAGATCATCCACTTGGAGGCAAAGCCGTTGAAGGGCGGCACGCCGCTGATGGAGAAGGCGCCGATCAGGAAGAGGACGGTGGTGTGCGGCATTTTCTTGCTCAGACCGCCGAGTTTGCCGAGGTCGGTGGTGCCGGTCTCGTGCAGGACAGCGCCGGCCGCAAGGAACAGCAGGCCCTTGAAGAGCGTGTGGTTCATCGCGTGGTAGAGACCCGCGGAGATGCCGAGGGAGGTGGAGAGGCCTACCGCCGCCAGCACGTAGCCGATCTGAGAGATGGAGTGGTAGGCCAGCAGGCGCTTGAAGTCATGCTGGGCAAGGGCCATGGTCACGCAGACAAACATGGAGACGCTGCCGATAAAGACCAGCATGAACTGCATGGAGCCGAGGTTCATCGTCTGGAACAGGAAGTAGGTCAAACGGATGATGCCATAGATGCCGGACTTGGTCAGAACACCGGAGATCAGCACCGAGATGGAAGCGGGGGCGGCGCCGTGGGCGTCGGCCGCCAGCGGGTGGAACGGGACGATGAAGGCCTTGGTGCTGAAGCCGATGTACAGGAAGGCAAAGGCCAGCTTAGTTGCGTTGTTCATGGTGCCGGGGACGAGGTTTGCAAGCTGCGCCAGGTTCAGGGTGTGGTACTGGGCATAGAGCATGATGACGCCGGTGAGGATCGCGGTGGATCCCATGCAGCCCACGACCAGGTACTTGAACGCCGCTTCGAGCGCACCGTAGACCTTTGTGCGGAAGGAGGTCAGGGCCACGGCCGCGAAGGTGAGGATCTCCACCATGATGAACATGTTGAAGATATCGCCGGAGAGGACCAGGCCCAGAACGCCGCCCGCCAGCATGCAGTAGAGCACATAATACTGGGGCACGCACTCGTCATGAACCATGTAGCGGATGGAGTAAATGGCGGAGACAAAGACCGCCGTGGCGATCAGCAGCGCGAAGAAGAGGCTCAGGGCGTCGACTTCCATCGCGATGCCGATGGCGTAGCCGCCCGCGATGGCGCGCGAGCCCATCCAGTAGGAGATGATCTCCCCTTCCAGCATGACGGGCTTGACGAGCGAGCCGAGGAAGAACAGGCTCAGAGCCGTTGCGCACAGGGCGATCCAGGCGCGAAAGCCCGCGGGGTTCTTCGGGTCCTTCGAGGGCTTGGAGCCTGTGGAGGCAATGATGAAAGCGCCGAGGAACAGGACCATCACTGAGTAGATCGGAAAGTGATGGTAATCCGTCATATTTGCAAGGTTCATCCTCTCAGCCTCCTTATCTCTCTGGTATCGAGCGTGCCGTAGGACTCATGCAGGCGCATGACGAGGGACATGGACATGGCCGTGACACAGGCGCCGATGACGATGCTGGTCAGGGTCAGGGCCTGGGGAATAGGGTCGACAAAGTAGCTGGCCTGCGTGAGCTCACCATTGGTAAAGATCGGGGCGGTGCCGCCGGGGGTGTAGCCGATGGAGATGATGAGCAGGTTCACGCCGTAGTCCATGATGGACATGCCAATAACGGTCTTGACGAGATTATACTTGGTGACGATGGTGTAGAAGCCGAGTACGATGAGGAAGAAGGCACAGACATAATTAAACTGTATCATCTCAGATCACCTCTTTCTCATTTGCCACGCCCAGCATCAGCAGGGCGATGGAGCCGACGCCGGTGATGACCTTGATGCCCACGGTCACATTCATCCAGAAGATGGTGCCGGAGCTGTAGAGGTCGCCGATGGCTCCATGGGTGTAGAGGACGTTCTGCGCAAACTGCGCGCCCATGGCAACGCCAAGCATACCCAGAGCCACATAGAAGATGGAGGCAAGTCCTTCGGAGGTGTGCAGGATGTGGTAGCTGAAGGCGTCGATCGTTTCCTCGTAGCCATGTCCCATATAGGTCAGGGCCACCAGCGCGACCATCAGAACACCGCCCTGGAAGCCGCCGCCGGGAGACAGGTGACCGTGGAGGATAATGTAGAACATGTAGACGATCGCAATCGGCAGGATCTTATCCGCGCCGCAGCGGGCAATCACATTCTTGATGACGGGTTTCTCATTCATCTTTATCGTCCTCCTTCTTCTCAGCTTTTTTCTTAAAGAGGATGACGGTGCTGCCCGTCACAGCTGTGACAAGGATGAACGCCTCGCCCATGGTATCGTAGCCACGGAAGTCGAAGACGATGGAGGTCACGTCGTTGACGGCGTGCGTCTGGGAAAGGTTCTGCTGGACGATGGCGTCAGCCGCGCCGGAGGCAAAGCTGTCGTCATAGCTTTCGGGGTCCTGCTGGAGCTCATAGACAGAGACAGCAGCGTGGCTGCCCTCATAGCTGCGCTCCATGCCGCCCATGGTAAAGGCAGCGAACACGCAGGAGAAGAGGATCACGCCAAGGGAGACATAGGTAAGCCATTTTTTCATCTGTCCTTCCCTCCTCTCATTTTCTTGAGCGCAACCAGCAGCACCAGCGGGGTCAGCGCGGCGCCGACGGCGGCTTCGGAAATCGCCACATCGGGCGCGTGCATCACGAGAAAGGCTCCCGCACAGAAGATACCGGTCACAGCCAGGGAGATGACCGCGCTCAGAAGGTTTTCAAAGTGGCAGGCAAGGATCGCGGAGACTACGACGCCGAGCACGACCAGCACGTCGAGAAGCACAACAAGATTACTCATTGATATCCCTCCCGTAATCGTCGATTTCCATCTCTTTGTCGGGACGGATGCCGCTGCGGTAGGCGCCCTTGGCAATGGCGTGGGCGCCGACGGGGTTGATGGTGATGATGAGCAGGCCGATGAGCAGGATCTTCACGCCCGTGGCGACAGAGCCCATCACGAAGAAAGCGTAGAGCGCGCCGCCCGCGATGACGCCGAGCACGCCCAGCGTCGAGATGCAGGTGCTCGCCTGCATGCGGCAGAAGGCGTCGGGCATCTGCAAGAGGCCCTTTGCGCCGGCGAGGGCGAAGATGAAGCCCACAGCAAGCAGAATGTCAATTACGATTCTCATTTGTGCAGCCCCTTTCCACCGCCGAGATAACGGCCGACCAGCATGGTATCCACGATGCCGAACAGCGCGCAGATGATGGCGATATCGAGATAGATGCCCCTGCCGGAGTAGAGCGAATACAGGATCATGGCGCAGCAGACCAGCACGTCCATGCTGTCGCCGGCGACCATACGGTCGGCGGGCGTCGGGCCCTTTGCCAGTCTGTACAGGCAGATCACGGCGAGAAAGGCAAAGGCCGCGGCAAAAACAAGCAGTTCCATCATTGCCATATCCTCCCGATTCCTTTCTCAAGGCTGCCCTTGATGAGCTCTCCGGCTTTTTCACGGTCAGTCTCGGCTACGTCGATCCAATGGATGTAATAGTATGTCTTTCCGTCCTGCTCGGCAATGTCAAGGGTGATGGTGCCGGGGGTGAGGGTGATGGAGTTTGCGAGCATCGCCTGGGCATAGTCGCCCTTGAGATCCGCGGGGACCTTCACGATGCCGGGGTTTACGTCCTTGCAGCCGCCGAACACACGCTTTGCAACGTCGACGTTAGCCTTCACAAGCTCGCGCAGGAAAGTGAAAATGTATACGATCAGCGCGCCCAGCTTTGTGGGATTAAAGAGCCAGAAGGCATTTTCGTGGATGAAGAATTTCGATGCGAAAAGAGCCGCCGCGAGGCTCACCACCGCGCCCGCGATCATTTCCTGAGCTGTAAAATTCCACGTGAGGAACAGCCAGAAAACAAAACACAGGCAAAAGGTGGATATCACTGCGGGAAATTTCGTCTTGGGCAAGTGAATCCTCTCCTTTCATTCTTTCAAATGCAAACACTGTTTGCATTTGAGTTTACTCTTGCTTATCGCACGCGGAGGTGCGTGACACGCCGCGTTTGGTCGGCAAGAGGGCTCGCATAGCTCGCCTCAGGGTGTATTTGAGGCGGCAAAGCTGCCTCAAATACGGATTTGAATTACTTTGAGGAGCAAGCGAATGCAAAGTGCGGAATATGATTTCTATTCGACCTTGAGGCTGTCGACGAAGAACTCGCGGCCGGCGGTCATTGTGAGGGCAGTGCCGCCGCAGTCCGGGCAGCAGGCCCTCTTCCGGTCGACCGGACCATCATAACCGCAGTCACGGCAATGGAAGCAGCCGGATACATGCTCGAAGATGAGCTTCGCGCCCTCAGCCACGGTCCCCTTTGCGGCATACGGGAAAAGGTCAAGGATGTATTCCGGGACCACATCGGAGTATTCTCCGAGCTTCATGCGGATCTCAAGGGTCCGGGTAAAGCCGGATTTTTCCGCTTCCTTCGCGACAAGGTCGATGACGTTTTTGGTTAATCCTAACTCGTGCATCAGCGGTCAAGGCAGCTGAAGCAGGGGTCGATGCTGGCGATGATGAGACCGGCGTCGGCCACGCTGTTGCCGCGCAGCATGTAGGGCACCGTCGGGGTGTTCTTGTAGCTCGGCACGTGTACGCTCAGACGGTAGTTGTTGAAGCCGCCGTTGCCCACGACCATCTGGGTCAGCTGGCCTCTGGGAGCCTCATGACGGCAGACGGCAGAGCCCTTCTGGATCTTGGGCAGCTTGTTGCCGAGGTTGATGGGGCCGTCGGGCAGGTTATTGAGCGCCTGCTCTATGATCTTGATGCTCTCATAGCACTCAAGGGCGCGCACCACCACGCGGGCAAACACGTCGCCGCTCTGCACCACGGGGATGTCGAATTTGAAGTCGCCGTAGGAGCAGTAGGGAGAATCGCGGCGTACGTCCACATCTACACCCGAAGCACGGGCATGCGGGCCGATGGCGCCGAGGCGGATCGCCACATCACGTTCCAGAACGCCGACTCCCTTTGTACGCAGGGCGATGGTTTTGTCGTTGAGGGCAATTTCCACGATGCGGTCCATGGGGCCCTTGAGCTTGTCCAAGGATTTTAACAGCTTCGCCTTCAGCTCATCGTCGATGTCGCGCCGAGCGCCGCCGATGGTGACCATGGCATAGTTGACGCGGTTGCCGCTTAATTCCTCCAGCAGATCCATCACCAGCTCGCGCTCGTCCCAGATGTGCATGAACATACTGTCGTGACCGATGACGTGGCAGGCGACGCCCAGCCACAGCAGATGGGAGTGCAGGCGCTCGAGCTCGGCCGTGATGACGCGGATGTACTCGCCGCGCTTCGGTACCTCGACGCCGTTGATCTGTTCGACGCACATGGCGTAGGTCAGGGCGTGGGAGTGGGAGCAGATGCCGCACACGCGCTCGACCAGGACCAGGGTCTGGATGGCGTTGCGCTCGGTGGCGAGCTTTTCGATGCCGCGGTGGTTGTAGCCCACAAAGACCTCGGCGTCCTTGATGAGTTCGCCTTCGGTATAGAGCTTTGCGTGGATGGGCTCCTCCAATGCGGGATGGTAGGGGCCGATGGGAACGATATAACTCATCTTATCCCTCCTTTATATTCTTTGCGCGAAGCTCGCTCAAGGGTGTGACCATGATCTGGCCCTTGCCTTGGGTCTCGAGCATCTCCTCGGGCAGGAAAAGCCGCTTGGAGGTGTCGAGTCCTTCAAACTCCACACCGTAGAGCTCATTGAGCTCACGCTCCGGCCAGGTCGCCGCGCAGTCGTAGATTTCGCCGATGGAGGGAAGTGTCGTCTCACCCACCACATGGTAGGACTCGATGACCGGCTCGACCTGGTATTCCCACGAAATATCCAGCTTCCCCTCTTCATTGAGGAAGCCGTGGATCATTGTGAGGATCACCCCGGCCTTTCGCATCTTCTCCGCAATCGGTATGACCTGGTCTTTGGTAATGTCGATTCTCTTGTATGCCTGCATACCTTTCACCTCTCTGCTTATTCCAAATTTCTCTGAAACACATTTATATAGAAATGCGGCTTGACCCGCGATTTCTCAGCATATTCTTGGAAGCTGGGCTCCTGTAAGTTTTTGCAGGATCCGTTTTCCGCCGAAGGCCGTCTGCATGACGAGCCTGCCGGGATAGTCGGCGCTGACATAGCCGATAAGGGCGGCGTCCCGTCCTTCTTTGGTCTCGCGCATGGCCTTGAGTACCGTGTCCGCGTCGGCTGGGTCGACCACTGCAAGAAGTTTGCCTTCATTTGCGCAGTAAAGGGGCTCCAATCCCAGCATGCCGCAAGCGGCCCGCACCTGGGGACGGATGGGGATTTTGTCCTCGTCGATCACGATGCCGAGATCGGTTCCCTCGATAAACTCATTGAGTGTGGTGGCGACACCGCCTCTTGTAGGATCGCGCAGAACGTGCACCCTCGCGCCGGTTTCAAGGATTTCTTTACAAAGGCCGTTCAGGGCAGCGCAGTCGGATGTAAGCTCTCCCTGCATCATGCCGCTGCGTGCCAGCATCACAGCGGTCCCATGGTCGCCTACCGTTCCGGACACGATCACCGCATCCCCCGCCCGGATGTTCTTCAGACTTAGGCCGGGAAATTTCAAAAAACCGATACCGGCGGTATTGATATAGAGCTTGTCGCCTCTCCCCTTCTCGACGACCTTGGTGTCGCCGGTGACGATCTGCACCCCCGCTTTTTCGGCGGCAAGGCGGATGGATTCCACCACACGTTTGAGATCGTCTATGGGAAGCCCCTCTTCGAGAATCAGGGCGCAGCTTAAATATTTCGGCTCCGCACCGCAGACTGCAAGGTCGTTGACCGTACCGCAGACGGCGAGCTTTCCGATGTCACCGCCGGGGAAAAAGATGGGATCCACCACAAAGCTGTCAGTGGAAAAGGCCAGCTGTCCGTCGCCTTTGACGATCGCTCCGTCGCCCAGAGAATCCAGAGCGGGATTGGAAAAAGCCGGGACCAGCAGCTCCTCGATCAGGCGCGCGGTTTTTTTACCACCGCTGCCGTAATCCAGTGTGATGATTTCTTCCATTTTAATAACTTCTCCTTATAGGCTCCCTCTCTGAGGGAGCCTCGCGACGCGCGGGAAGCGTGCGACGAACACAGCTTTGCTGTCAGCAAAGCTGACTGAGGGGGGTTCTATATAATTTCAGCGTACTTCCAAGCTGCCGCACACGCGCCCTCGGACGAGACCATGCAAGGGCCGACCGGGTCTTCCGGCGTGCAGGCTTTTCCGAACATGGGGCAGCGCTCCGGAGACAGTCTCCCGGTGATGACCTCGCCGCAGCGGCAGGCCGTGGGCGGCTCGGCGGATGCGTACCTGATTTGAAAACGCCGCTCGGCGTCAAACGCTTTGAGTTCCTCCCGCAGGCCGAGGCCGCTTGCCTCGATCCCGCCGAGCCCGCGCCAGACATCGAAACGCGGTTCAAAGCTCTGTGCCAGTATCCTCTGCGCAAGACGGTTCCCGCTTTGGGAGACGGCACGCGTGTATTTGTTTTCAAGCCGCGGCTGTTTCTCATGAAGCTGCTTTACGAGCCTGTACACCGCGAGCAGGATATCCTCCGGTTCAAAGCCCGCGATCACGGCGGGCAGGCTGTAGTCCTTCGGCAGGAAAGCAAAGCCGTCGGCGCCGATGATGGTCGCCACATGGCCGGGACACAGAAAGCCGTCCACATTGAAGCCATCCATGGCGATGAGCGTTCGCAGCGCGGGCTCCACCATCTTGAGCATCGACCAGAGGGAAAAGTTCTTCGCGCCTTTCTCCTGTGCGGTCAGCACCGCGGCAGCGGTACCGGGGGCGGTGGTCTCAAAGCCGACGCCGAGGAAAACCACCTGCTTGCCAGGGCTGTTCAGCGCTATCTCCACCGCATCCACCGGGGAATAGACGGTTTCGACCTTTGCGCCCAGAGCCTTTCTTCTAAGGAGGCTGTCCCCCGCTTTGCTGCCGGGTACGCGCAGCATGTCGCCGTAGCTTGTGACGATCACGTCCTTTTCCATGCTCAGCTCCAGAACCGCGTCGATCACCTGCGGCGGTGTGACGCAGACCGGACAGCCGGGGCCGGAGAGAAGCTTTACCTCCTTCGGCAGCATGGACTTGATGCCCGCCTCGGCAATGGACATGGTGTGCGTGCCGCATACCTCCATGAGGCGGAGCTCGCCGGGGACAAGCTCCTGCATTTCTCTGAGCAGGGATGCCGTTTTCTCCTTATCCCAGGGCATTGCGCACATCCTCCCAGGCTTCGAGATCTTCCAGCGCCTGCTGCTCGGGCAGGCGTTCGATGGCAAAGCCCGCGTGCACGATCACATAGTCGCCGATTTGGGGCCGGTCAATAAAGTCCACGCGGATCTCCCGCCGCATGCCCATCGCCTCACCCACGGCGATCTTGTCGTTTATCTCAACCAATTGTAAGGGAATTGCCAGACACATATTATAAACCCTCTATCGCAGCCTGCGCGATCATCAGCTGGCCGAGGGACAGGCCCTCGTCATTGCAGGAAATGCGCCGGTGCCGGAGCACGCGGAAGCCCTCCCCTTCCAGCCTCGCAGGAAGCCGCGTCATGATATACATATTCTGAAAGCTGCCGCCGGAGAGAGCCACTGTCGAAATAGCGCTTGTCTCTCTTGCGGCGCGGCACTGCTGTACAGCCATTTCGATGAGCGTGTTCATAAAGCGCGCCGCGAGAACATCAGGGCTCTCGCCCCTGTTTCGCTGCATGACCATTTCGCGTATCATCTCCCGCCAGTCAAAGCGCAGCGGGCTGCCCGCCAGCATGCCGGGAAAGACGCCGTTGTCCTCCGCCGCCGCTGCTTCCAATAAAACAGCGCCCTGACCCTCGTAGCTGCATTGCGACTTGATGCCGAGCAGCGCGGCCACCCCGTCGAACAGGCGTCCCATGCCGCTCGACAGCGGACAGTTGAGCCCGGCTGACAGCATTTTTTCAAAAAGCGCCGCGTTTTCGATCCCGGTGGTATCAAGACCCGCGTCATGGAGCAGCGCGAAGGCTACGCGGTCCGGCTCCTTTGTCACGAGATCGCCGCCGATGAGCGGGATCGGACGGATGGAACCAAAGCGCTCAAAGTCTTTGAAATCTCCGATCAGACACTCCGCGCCCCAGCTTGACCCGTCAGTGCCGAGACCAGTGCCGTCCCAGACAAGGCCGATGAGCTTTTCAGACACACCGTTATCTGCCATACAGGCGGCAAGGTGCGCGTGATGATGCTGGACCCGGATGAGCGGAATGTTCTCACGCTCCGCCCGATCTGCCGCATATTCCGTGGACAGGTAATCCGGGTGCAGGTCGCAGGCGATCGCCCGGGGGTGAATGTCAAACAGGCGCTCAAAATGTGCGATCTGACCGCTATAGGCATCGAAGGTCTCCATGTTTTTGAGGTCTCCGATGTGTTGACTTGAAAATGCATAGCTGCCGCGCGAGAGGCAGAAGCTGGCCTTCTGCTCGGCCCCGCAGGCAAGGATGGGCGACAGTTCGCGGTCCAGGCGCACGGGAAACGGCACATAACCTCTCGAGCGTCGGGCGAAGTACTCCTGTCCGTCCAGCACCCAGCAGAGGGAATCATCACAGCGGGTCTGAATGTCGCGGTCATGGAGCAGGAAGCCGTCCGCGATGCCGCACAGAGCCTTCACCGCTTCGCGGTTGTCCGTCAGCATCGGGGTGTCGGAGAGATTGGCGCTGGTCATGACCAGCATGTCGATGTCATTTCCGAAGAGCAGCACATGCAGCGGCGTGTACGGCAGCATCACGCCCATGCGGGCGTTTTCGCTCAGGTGCCATAGCCCAGGCTCCCGCTTTTTCAGCAGCACGATCGGGCGGCGAAAGCTCTCCAGAACGCCTTGCTCGTCCTCCGACAGCTCGCAGATTTTGCGGGTGCAGTCGGCATCCCGGCACATGACGGCGAAGGGCTTTTCATCACGCTGTTTTCTGAGGCGAAGCGTCCGCGCGATCTCTGGTTCATCACAGCGGCAGGCCAGATGTATACCCCCAAGGCCCTTGACAGCGACGATCTGCCCCGCCTTCAGGGCATCGCGCGCAAGCTCGATGGCGTCGCCAGCCACGCGCTGTCCGTCTTTATCGAGATAGAAAACCTCCGGCCCACATTTGGGGCAGCAGTCCGGCTGCGCGTGATAGCGGCGGTTTTCGATATCGTGGTACTCCCGTTCGCAGTCCGGGCACATCGGGAAGGCCGCCATGGAGGTTTTGGCCCGGTCGTAGGGTACATCCCGGATGATGGTAAAGCGCGGGCCGCAGTTAGTACAATTGATGAAGGGATAGCGGTAGCGCCGGTCTGCGGGATCTCTGAGCTCGCGCAGGCAGTCATCGCAGATGCAGATATCGGGAGAGATAAGCGTGTCGCGCAAAAGCTCGGTTTTGCTGTCGAGAATACGAAACTCGGCATAGCCCCTGAGCTCGTCGGAGTATTCGACCGTGAGCTCCTCGATGACCGCGAGCTTCGGCGCGCGCCGGGGCAGCTCCTCAGCGAAGCGCTCCAGCGCCTCGCGCTCTCCCTCAAGCTCCAGCTCCACGCCGGAGGAGGTGTTTTTGATATTGCCGAATAAGCCCCGCTCCCGCACCAGCTTATGGACGAAGGGCCGAAAGCCCACGCCTTGCACAATTCCGCGTATATGTATCCACGCTTGCTCCAAGCTCCAGCATTCTCCCCTGCTTTGTATTTCCACATCTATCCAGCGCGTAAAAAGCGCATACACAGACATAGTGATTATACCACAGTCTGTGTATTTAGCAAGATAAGTCTTTCAATTTCAGTCGATTTCGGCGAAAAAACCACAAGATATTG
Organism: Oscillospiraceae bacterium; assembly: GCA_902799075.1. Lineage (GTDB taxonomy): Bacteria > Bacillota > Clostridia > Oscillospirales > Oscillospiraceae > Limivicinus. The sequence continues at coordinate 30,417 of CADBYZ010000046.1, forward strand.
TTTTAACGAAGTCCCGTCAGCCACAGGATAAGCCCGTATATTGCCCCGGTGCTCACGCCATATACGATCACCGGACCCGAGATCACGAACATTTTGGCCGCAGTACCGGTGATTTTGCCCTCGGTCTTGTATTCCAGCGCCGGGGACACCACGGCGTTTGCAAATCCGGTGATCGGCACCAGGGTCCCGGCGCCGCCGAATTTGGCAAATTTGTCATAAACGCCGAAAGCCGTGAGCAGTGCCCCCAGCAGCACAAGCGTCACCGACACCGCGCCCGCCGCCGCGTCGCTCTCCATCCCGGCCCCCTCATACAGGCTGCGCAGGATCTGACCCGCCGTGCATATGAGTCCTCCGCTTACAAACGCGCGCAGCATGTTTCGCGCCGCCTTGGAGCGCGGCACATGCCGGGATACGTACTTGGAATACTCCTGTTTGTTCATGTCCATATTCTGATCCTCCCCTGTCTTTAGTTCCGCTGCATGGATAGTATGCGCCTCGCGGGAAACGGCATTCGATAAAAAAATGGAAAAAGAGAAAAATAATGCTTGACTTTATCGCAAGACCGCATTATAATGTCAAAGCTGACAAGTTAACAAATACTTTTCGAGCAATACGGAGTTGTCGCGTAGTTGGTCGAGCGCGCACGATTGGAAATCGTGTAGGGGTCAAAAGCTCCTCGAGAGTTCGAATCTCTCCAACTCCGCCAAAAAGAAAGAGCCTGCCGCTGGCAGGTTCTTTCTTTTTCCTGTGGAGAGATTCAAATTTGTAATAGAACACGCCGGGGGCGTGTTCTTCGTCCAGTGCGCACACTGGACGATACCTCTATTTTGTTTTCCGATCTCACGCGAGGAAAACAAAATGCAAGCGAATCTCTCCAACTCCATCTCTCGATACAACACAACTACCCCCGGAGAAGCTTTAGCGTCTCTCTCCGGGGGTGCTGTTTACCTTTTCAGATACGCAGAGGAAACGGGGAAGTTAAAATACGTATCCGGATAGGGCTCGTTTTTCAATGTGAAGTGCCACCACTCGCAGTCGATGGGCTTGAAGCCGTTTCGGACCATGGCCTTTTGCAGGAACATGCGGTTTTCAAACTGCTCGTCCGTGATACCGCGGTAGTCTGGATGCGACAGCTCCCCGAAGTAATCGAAGGGGCCGCCCATGTCCACTTCTTTTCCGGTCTTCATGTCCAGGAGCGTCAGGTCCACGGTGCTGCCCCGGCTGTGGCTGGACTGCTTGGCGATATAGCCCTCGGCAAAGAGCGCCTGTTTTTCCAGCTCCGGGTAAAAATAAGGCTTCATTCGGATGTCCTGATCCTCGATGCCCCAGAGGGTGAAGTGCTTGACCGCGCAGGCCGGGCGGTAGGCGTCGAAAACCTTGAGACGATAGCCCTGGACATTGAGCTCATTGCTGACGGTTTTGAGCTCCCGCGCCGCCTCGACCGTAAGCAGAGCGCATGGCTCCTCATAGCCGTCGATGCGCTCCCCGATAAAGTTATAGGTGGAGTAATACCGGATCTCCTGTACGATATGCGGCACAAAGTCCGCAAGCACGACAAAGCCCGAGGAATCCATCGTTATATCATTTCTTGGTACAGTTTTCATCATTCTCCCCCTACAGTTTAACGCCGAAGACCCCCGACATCTCTGCCGGGGATCTTCGTTTTCCGATTATGCGAGGTACTGCGCGTTGGTCCAGCCGCTCATGCCGGCTCTGGGATTGTAGACCCAGACATAAGTCCTGCCGTCGGAGCCGATGGTGTAGCCGCCGGTGATCTGCAGGACCTGGCCGTTGTAGCTCTCTGCGCCGCGGATCTCATTGGCGTAGTCGTAGGTCGGATTGGTGCGCAGGGCGAGATAGCCGGTCCGAAGGCCGCTGACCGTCACCCAGGTTCCCGCCGCAAAACCGCCGGCAACGCCCTCGAGTTCCTGGTCGTTCATCTTATTCAACTCTGCCATTTTATATCCTCCTGTTTGTTTTTTCTTTGCCGGGAAGAGTATAACATACAATGTGTCACAGAAGTATCACACAAGCATTTTGCTTATGCCGAGCCTGCCTTTCGGTTTTTCCGAGGACGGGCTTCATTACAATCATTTCACCACTTCGTTTGCCAGTACCTCACCGGTCAGTGCATTGATCTCATAGCTGAATCTGCGCGAGGCGGTCTTAAACGCCACAACGTAGACAGCGGTGTCCGCATCCTCGCGTAGCTCCACCTCCGTGCGGATCACTTCCCCCGCCTTCACGGCGGCATGCTTAAAGGCGATTGCCTTCGCTTCGTCCTCGCTGATGCGCTCCGCAGCGGCGGGGGCAGGCTCGGCGGCTTCTATGATCACTGCGGGCTCCTCCACGAACGCTGTCTCGGTTTTATCGTTGCCGGTAAAGTTCGCGGCATAGGTTGCCGTGTCGGAGAAGGTAAAGCCGGACACCTTCCAGCCTGCGATCTCGCCGTCAAGAGCGCCGATCACATACTCATAGCCGTT
>CADBYZ010000047.1 GCA_902799075.1 Oscillospiraceae bacterium
GAACACGGGGATGGGCAGGCCCCAGCGGCGCTGACGGGAGATGCACCAGTCGGCGCGCTCGCGGATCATGGCGGCCATGCGCTCCTTGCCCCAGGCGGGGAGCCACTTCACGTCGTCGCAGGCCTTGACGGCCTCCTCCTTGAAGGAGTCGACGGAGCAGAACCACTGGGGGGTGGCGCGGAAGATGATGGGGTTCTTGCAGCGCCAGCAGTGGGGATAGCTGTGGGTGATGTTTTCGCTGGCAAAGAGGACACCGGATTCCTTCATGTCGGCGTAAATGACAGGGTTGGAGGCCTCGGTGGTGAGACCCGCGTACTTGCCGGCGTATTCGGTGTGGCGGCCCTGATCATCCACGGGCACGACCATCTCGAGCCCGTAGCGGGTGCAGGTGTTGTAGTCGTCGGCACCGAAGCCGGGGGCGGTGTGGACGCAGCCGGTACCGGAATCCATGGTGACATAGTCGGCCAGCATCACAAGGCTCGTCTTGTCAAGGAAGGGGTGGCGGGCCAGCATGTATTCAAAGAAGCTGCCCTCGTGGGTCTCCACGATCTCCCAGTGCTCCACCTTGCCCGCCTTCATGACGGACTCGATGAGGGCCTCGGCCATGATGAGCATTTCGCCGTTATCGAGTCTGACAATGGCGTAGCTGTCGCCGGGGGAGAGGGTGATGCCGAGGTTGCCGGGCAGGGTCCAGGTGGTCGTCGTCCAGATGAGGAAACTCAGCTTGGACTTGTCCAGGTGAGAAAGCTTGCCCTTGTCGTCGAAGATGGGGAACTTGACGTAGACGGTGGTGACGGGGTCGTCCTGGTACTCGATCTCGGCCTCGGCGAGAGCGGTCTCGTCGTGGGCGCACCAGTAGACGGGCTTAAAGCCCTTGTAGATGTGGCCGTTGCGGTGTGGCAGGCGGAGCGGAAATCCGCAACGCTCATGGCCTTGTGGTTGAGCTTCTGCTCCTTGATGATGGCGGACTCGATGGGCATGCCGTGGTTATCCCAGCCGGGGATGTAGGGGGTATAGTAACCGCGCATGGCGTAGGAGCGGGTGATGAAGTCCTTGATGCACTTGTTGAGGGCGTGGCCCATGTGGATGTTGCCGTTGGAGAAGGGAGGGCCGTCGTGGAGGTTGAAGCGGGGGTGCCCCTCGTTGACTTTAAGCATCTCGTTGTAGATGTCCTGCTCCTGCCACTTTTTGAGCATCTCGGGCTCACGCTTGGGCAGGCCCGCGCGCATGGGAAAATCGGTTTTCGGAAGATTCAGTGTGGCGTTAAAGTCCTGTGACATGGTTTCTGTTGCTCCTAAACTCTATATATACAGCCTGCTTAAATCAGCATCTGATCATCCCTCGCGGCGTCAATGCGAACCAGTGACCGATGTCACTGGTGCGGCAATCCGTTCTCCCTGCGGGCAGCTAACCATCTGCACAATTTAAGGTGCCTCCGGCGGGCGGATTGCCGCGCCAGTGTGCGCACTGGCTCGCAATGACAGGCTTGCTGTATTTAGCCAATGCGTGTGTTAATACGTTGAAAGGGGGGCGCGCAGGATACGCGCCCCTGTTTTACTCTATCAGAAGGTGAAGGGCTGGGTGTTCTCGAGCTTGCGCTTTTTGGGGCGGTAGCTGGTGGTGTCGTCGGGCATGTCCAGCTTCAGGCCGTCGTCCGCCTGCAGGCGGGCGGCGCTCTTCTCGATGGCGCTGACGGCGTCGTCGATGCTGGGCTGTACGGGCGCCTCGACCGGCACGGGCTCCTCCACCGGCGCGGGTGCGGGTGCGGCGGGCGCGGGAGCAGGCTCCTCAACGCCCATATCGTCGGCGATCTTGCCGAGCTTGCCGAGCTGGGTGTGGCAGAGGGCCTTGGCAGCCTCGATGAACTTGGCGGCAGCGGCCTTGGCGTCGGCCAGGCGCTTCTCCTCGGCGTCGGCGCGGGAGGAGATAGAGCCCAGGGTCTCCTGTGCCTTCTTCTCGGCCTCGGCGATGGTGTCGGCGGCGCGCTGACGGGCTTCGCTCTCGATCTGGACGGCGAGCTTCTGCGCGGAGAGAATGGCGGCGTTGAGCGCCTCTTCATTGGCGCGGTACTCCTCGATCTTGTCGACGAGGACCTTCATCTTGCTCTTCAAAACGGCGTTTTCCTTCTGGGTCGCGGCAACGTCGTCGGCCAGCTCCTCCAGAAAATCGTCCACGGAGGCCATGTCGTAGCCGCCCACGCGCGCTCTCTCAAAGCCCTTCTCACGAATATCCTGTGCAGTAATCATAGCTTATCCACCTTTCGTATCTTATGCGACCTCTTTTTTTATCGGTCAAAAATAGTGTCCGGAATTCTCCGGCTGCTGTTGTTCACTCTGTTGCTGCGGCTGTGTTCCCAAAATGTCCACGTTCTGCGGGGTGATGAAATAGGTCTTTGCGGAAACGGGGGTGATCTTCCCGCCGAGGGCGAAGGCGATGCCGGACAGAAAATCCAGAAGCCGCCGCGCGGTCTCCGCCGGGACGGTCTCGAGCGTCATGACGCAGGTCATGTCCTGCTGCAGGTAGCTTACAAGCTCCCCGGCCTCGTCAAAGGTCTTGGGGCTGAAAAGGAGGACCGAGGTGTCCTTGCCGCCGAAGTTGACGGTGCGCTCCCGTTTGGGTCTGGACGCGCTCTGCGCCGCCTTCTTGAAGCCGCCGAAAATGCCGCCGGAGCTCTCCGCCGGTTTTCTGGGCTGGGTCTCCTCTGCGGGCGCGGGCGTGCCGCCCTGGTCGGCGAAGGTGTTTTCAAAGGCCATCTGGGCCGCGCTCACCGCCGCCTTCTGCTCGGGCTTGGGCTGCGGGCGCAGGCTCTGGTCGGCGCCCTCGAAAAAATCCTCGTCATCATCATAGGGCTGCGTCAGTTTTTTCAATCCATCCATGAAACCCATGGCAATCCTCCAGTACTCGCTCAGGTCACGCCTGTTTTTCGGGGTAGTGCCGCCTGCCGAAGATGGCCGTGCCGACACGCACGATGTTCGCCCCGCAGGCGATGGCGGCCTCATAATCGCCGCTCATGCCCATAGACATAAAATCCATGCGTACATTATCGTATTTTTTTTCGCCATTGTCAATAAAAAGCTGTCGCAAAAGATCGAAATATGGCAGATTATCCTCCGGGGCCCGGCAAATCGGGGGGATGGTCATGAGTCCGCGGACGAAAATGCCGGGAAATTCTCCCGCTTTTTCCAGTACATCGGCAAGCTCCACGGGCGCAAGACCGGACTTGGACGCCTCGCCCCCGGTGTTGACCTCGATCAGGATGTCCTGCCGGATGCCGCGCTTTATAGCCTGTTTGCTGATCTCCTTCATGAGCTCCACGCTGTCCACGCTGTGGATGAGCGACACGAGCCCCACGAGGTACTTGGCCTTGTTTTTCTGGAGCGTCCCGATAAAATGCAGATCGGCCCCCGCATAGGCCCCGGCCTCGTTTTTTTCCAGAAGCTCCTGCACGCGGTTTTCCCCGCAGCAGGGCAGTCCCGCGGCGATGGCCTCCTTCACGCGCGAGGCGTCGTTCATCTTGGTCGCGCCGACAAGCAGGATCTCCCCCGGGTCCCGTCCGGCAGCAGCGGCTGCCCGCTCGATATTGGCCTTGACCTGCGCGATATTTTCCGCAATGCTCATAGTCGGTCCCTCTTTATCTGTAGGTTTTCGCGATGTTCGATACACGCTACGTATTCAGTGTGGAGTGTGGAGTGTGGAGTGTGGAGTTAAGGAGTCGCTGTGCGACGATAAAAACAGGCTCTGCCCGCAGAAGTGTTCATTGGTTGAAATCACGGAATGTTTCTAAAATATATTGTCCCCGAAGGGGACACCATAACTTCAAACTCCTAACTCCAAACTCCTAACTCCTAACTCTTTTACCGGATTTCTCCCTCCACGACGCGCAGCTCATAGAGCTTTTCCGGAAAGTCCGTGAGCTTTATGACCAGCATGCGCCGGTCCAGGGCGTCGGCGGTGACGGAGAGGATGTCGCCTTCGATCTCGCCCTCTGTGCCGTCGATGGTCAGACGGCCGGGGCCGGGGAGCGGGGACAGGTCCCCCTCCGTGAGGGCGGCGCAGATCAGGGAAAAGCCGTAAACCAGGCGCGCGGCATCCTCCGTCTCCGGGGGACTTGCGTCCAGGAGCTTCTCCAGCCCCGCCGGGGTGAGCCGCTCGGCGTCCTCGGGCTTTAATCCCTCCCAGCCGTCGCAGGCGGGATAGTACAGGGCGCTCTCGGTGCCGGTGTCGGCGGCGCTCAGGCGCGCGCCGGGCTCTGCGTCCGGGAAGGCCCCGGCGGGCAGCCGCTCCTCCTGCCGGATGAGCAGGCCGCGAAAGCGCAGCGCCGCCGGGGCGGCGCTCGGCGCGGGCGCGGGCGGCGGTGGCTCTGGAGCGTCCATGCGCCGGTACAGCGCCGCGAGGCTCCACGCGCAGGCGGCGGCAAAGAGCAGCGCCGCCAGCGCGTGATAAAAGGCCCGCTCAGTCCTCCCCATCAAAGGGGATGGGCCGCGGCGGCACGACGGTGGAGATCGCGTGCTTGTAGATAAGCTGCTGCCGCCCGTCGGAGTCGAGCACCACCGTGAAGCCGTCAAAGCCGCGCACGATGCCGTGCAGCTGGAAACCGTTCATCAGAAACATGGTGACCACGGCCCGATCCTTGCGCAGTTGGTTGAGGAATTGATCCTGGAGATTTTGCGTTTTCTGCATTTCAGCCACTCCTTTTTTGCGGAGCGGCATGTTCTTCACCGCTCCGTCATAAGTAATTCGTGTTTTGGCACGTACTACTCATGATACCCGCGGCTTTGTAAAAACGCTGTCGAAATTTGGAGGGCGGCACCAAAATCGGGCTCAGCCTCCCAGAGGATGCGCAGGGCTCCCTCCCAGCGGCCGAACCAGGTGATCTGCCGCTTGGCATAGCGGCGGCTGCCCTGTCGGATGAGGTCGAGGGCCTTATCCTCCGCGAGCTCCCCTTTAAGAGCCAGCACCGCCTCCTTGTAGCCGATGGCCTGCATGGCGGTACAGTCGGCGGCGAGGCCCGAATCCAGGAGCCGCCGCACCTCGTCGAAGAGCCCGTCGGCGGCCATCCGCGTCACGCGCTGATCGATCCTTGCGTAGAGATCGGCACGGTTTTTGTAATTGAGCACGATCCGCGCCGCGTCATACCTCGGCGGGCGGCGGCGGGTCTCCTCGTCGTGTTCGGTGGCGGTCTTTCCGGTGAGGCGGTAGATCTCGACGGCGCGCACGATGCGGCGCTTATCTCCCGCGCCGAGCTTTGAAGCCCGCTCGGGGTCAAAGGCCGCAAGCTTTTGCAGCATGGCCTCTCCGCCGAGGCGGTCATATTCCGCTTCCAGCTCGGTGCGCAGGGCCTTGTCCTCCTGATTGTCGGCAAAGTCCCGCCCGGAGATGAGCGAGTCGATGTAAAGTCCGGTCCCGCCCACCAGGATGGGCACACGCCCGCGCACTAAGATCTCGTCGCAGACGGCCCCTGCCTCGCCGACATAGCGGGCCACGGAGTAGGCTTCCGAGGGGTCGGCAACGTCGAGCATATGGTGTGGGGCCTCGGCCTGCTCCTCGGGTGTTGCCTTGGCGGTGCCGATGTCCATGCCGCGGTAGAGCTGCATGGAGTCGGCGGAGACGATCTCGCCGCCGTACATTTTGGCAAGCTCGATGCCGAGCCGTGTTTTTCCGGAGGCGGTAGGCCCCGCGACGACGACTATTTTATTGCGCATAAGCGAAGCCTCACAGCCTTTCGTTCAGTGTGGAGTGTGGAGTTTGGAGTTTGGAGTTTGGAGTTTTTAAAGTGAAAAGTGAAGTTATGGCGTTCCCTAATGCAAGTTTCTGAGGGCGAAGCCTGTTATTGTTGCGGCAGAGCCGTACAATAACTCCACACTCCACACTCAAAACTCCACACTCATTCAAACGATCCTCTTAAACAGTTTATCCAAATCCCGTCTGCCGAGCACCGCCGAGACGGGTCTGCCGTGGGGGCAGTATTTCACATCGCCGGACAGAACCGCCTGCACGATGCGGTCAAGCTCGGCGCGGTCCGTGATGTAGCCCGCCTTGATGGCGGCCTTGCAGGCCACCGTGTGCAGGATCTCGTCCCGGGCGCTCTTGGGGTCCGGGGCCTTGCCGCCGCGCAGCTTTTCAAAGATTTCCTCCACGGCCGCCCGCGCGTCCGAGGGGTTCATGTCCGCGGGCACGGTGCGCAGGATGTAGTCGTTCTCGCCGTATTGCTCGATCTCGAAGCCGAGCTCGGAAAGCAGCTCCCCGTTTTGCTCCAGAAGCTCCCGCTCCTCCCCGTCCAGACGCAGGGTCACGCCCTCGAGCAGGGTCTGGGCCATGACGCTGCGGTCCTGCTGTTTGAGGCGGTCAAAGATCATGCGCTCGTGGGCTGCGTGCTTGTCGATGAGCATGAGCTCGTCCCCGGTCTCGACCAGGATGTACAGGTGCAGTGCCTCGCCGATGAGTTTGTAATCCGGAAGCGTAGGTTTTTCAACACTTTGAACAGAGTTTTCCACAGTTTTACCAGAATCAGCGGGCTCGTTCCGTGCGATTTTTGTCGATTCCTGCGGCTTGACAACGGGGGCCTGCGCCGGGGTCATATCCAGGCGCGTCTGGTAGGGCTGCTCATAGGCCTTGAGCGGCATGGCGGCCTCGACCGGCTTTGCGGGAGCCGAGGGCCGGACGCTGTAATTGGAGGCGCGAAAGTCCGCCGCGCTCATGGAGCGGTAGAAGTCCGGGCGCGGAGCGGGCCTTGCCGTCGGCGCCGCGTACACCGGCGCGGGGGCAGGCTTCGGCTTTTCCTCCTCGGCGGCGGTGCGGTCCTCCGTTGACAGCGCCGCGAGTGCCGCGTGGTAGACAAGATCGAAGACGCGCTTTTCCTGGGAAAATTTGACCTCGGTCTTGGCCGGGTGGACGTTCACGTCGACGGCGGCGTTGGAGAGCTTCAAGTACACCACGCACGCGGGATAGCGCCCGACGAGCAGCGTATTTTTGTACGCCTGCTCCACGGCGGTCTGCAAAAGGACCGAACGGATATAGCGCCCGTTGCAGTAGAAAAACTGCATGCCCCGGTTGCCGCGCCCGGCCGACGGTGAGGACACGAAGCCCGAGACGGACATGTCGCCGTCGCTGAGCTCGATGGGCAGAAAGTCCTTCGCCGTATCGCGGCCCAGAAGGGCGTACACGCAGGAGAGGGCCTTGCCGTCGCCGGGGGAGAAAAACTCCTCCTTCCCGTCGCGCAGCAATCTGACGGAGACCTCGGGCCTGCCGAGGGCGCAGCGCAGCGCCGTCTGCACGCAGGCAGATGCCTCGGCCCGGTCGGATTTCAGAAATTTGAGGCGGGCGGGCGTATTGAAAAACAGGGAGCGCACCTGCATGACGGTCCCCTCGGGGCAGCCGGTCTCGCCCATGTCCTGGATGTCCCCGGCGGAGAGCGTGACGCGGGTGCCGCTTGCGTCCCCATGCTGACGGGTGAGAAGCTCGACCTCGCTCACGGCGGAGATGGCGGCGAGGGCCTCGCCGCGAAAGCCCATGGTGCCGATGGCCTCGAGGCCCGTCTCGTCGCGGAGCTTGGAGGTCGCGTGGCGCATGAAGGCGATGCCGGCGTCCTCGGGGGCCATGCCCTTGCCGTCGTCCTGGACTCTTATATAGGTCGCCCCGCCGTCCCTGATTTCGACGGTGACGCTGTGAGCACCCGCGTCAAAGGCGTTTTCCATGAGCTCCTTGATGACGGAGGCGGGGCGCTCCACCACCTCGCCGGCGGCGATCATATCCGCCACATGCGGGGAGAGTATGTTGATTTCGGGCATATGTAAAACCTCTTTCAGAGTTTGGAGTGTGGAGTTTGGAGTGTGGAGTTTATTGTCTTGGTTGAAGAAGACAGCATTTTTCTCAGTTCCTCGCAGTCTTTATGCAGAGAAAGTAACTGTTTTTCCGTAAGATAGTCGGTTTTTCTCATAAGCTCCAGCCAATATAAAGTCTCTGAACACTCTTTCAATGAAATGTACAGTTTTGACAGAAAATCCTTTCGACTGATTGCAGTTGCAGCCTCAGCCAGGTTTGCTCCAATACTTGTGCCGCTTCTGAGAATCTGTTTGGAAAGAGTATACTCCTTCTTTTCATCACAAAGATATTGGTACAATCTCACAATGCGAACGGCAAAACACATGCTTTTTTCTCTGACTGTGGCGGTATTATCCATAACTCCAAACTCCAAACTCCAAACTCCACACTATTATACATGTTTTCAGTTGAAACTTCCATAGTATTTATGCTAAAATATAAGGACTCAGCAATGGAAGATTAAGGAGAATACCCCCATGCCGATTGAGAGAAAAGTCATTGATATAGAAAAAATCGAAGAACAGCGGGCGATCTGCGCGCAGATTTTTGAGCGCGTCACCGCGGACGGGCAGCGGCCCCTTGCCATGGTGGACACCTACGGCTGCCAGCAGAACGAGGCCGACAGCGAGAAGATCCGCGGGTATCTGGCCGAAATGGGCTACGGCTTGGACGTGATCGTCGTCAACACCTGCGCCGTGCGCGAGCACGCGGAGATGCGCGTTCTGGGAAACGTGGGCGCGCTCAACCACTCCAAGAAGGCGCGGCCCGGACAGATCATCGCCGTCTGCGGCTGCATGGTGCAGCAGAAACATATGGCGGAGAAGATCAAAATGTCCTACCCCGTGGTGGACCTGGTCTTCGGTCCGCACGAGCTCTGGCGCTTTCCCGAGCTTTTAAATCAGGTGATGGAAAAGCATAAACGCGTTTTCGCCATCGACAAGGCCGAATCCGTGGCCGAGGGCATCCCGCTCCGGCGCGACGGGAAGGTCAAGGCGTGGCTTTCCATCATGTACGGCTGCAACAACTTCTGCACCTACTGCATCGTCCCCTATGTGCGGGGACGTGAGCGCTCGCGCAGGCCGGAGGATGTACTCGCCGAGGCGCGGCAGCTTGTCGCGGAGGGCTATAAGGACATCACCCTTCTCGGTCAGAATGTCAACTCCTACGGCAAGGACCTCGACTGCGGGGTGGACTTTGCCGATCTCATCCGGCAGATCAACGACATCCCCGGCGACTTTCTCATCCGCTTCATGACGAGCCATCCGCGGGACGCAACCGAAAAGCTCTTCAAAACCATGGCGGAGTGCGAAAAATGCGCCCACCATATCCACCTGCCCGTCCAGTCCGGCAGCGACCGGATCCTAAAGCGCATGAACCGCCACTACGACCGGGCAAAGTATCTCGACGAAATTGCCACGGCCCGGCGCTATATGCCCGACCTCGTCATCACCACCGACATCATTGTGGGCTTCCCCGACGAGACGGAGGAGGACTTTGCCGACACTCTGAGCCTCTGCGAAGAGGTGCGCTATGACGCCATGTTCACCTTTATCTACTCCAAGCGCGTCGGCACCCCGGCGGCAACGATGCCCGACCCGTACACGCGGGCCGACAAGCAGGTGCACTTTGACCAGCTCATGGAGCTGAGTAACCGCATCTCCGGCGAAAAGCACAAGGAGTACGAGGGCAAAACCGTGCGCGTGCTGGTGGACGGTGAGACCGGCAAGGAGGAATATAACCTCTCCAGCCGCACAAACGGCGGCAGGCTTGTGCATCTGCATGGCGACAAGAGCCTTATCGGGCAGTTCATCGACGTGAAGATCACGGCGAGCAATACCTGGGCCCTGTACGGAAGTTTGGAGTTTTGAGTGTGGAGTGTGGAGTTATAGCCTTTAACCCCTGCCTTGTAGGGGCCGACGCCCCCGGCGGCCCGTGCAGTACGGCGGACGTCAGCCACATTCGCCCGGGCGCATGCGCAGAACCGCACCAAATCCCGCCGGGCCGCCGAGGGCGTCGGCCCCTACGGGGTAAATAAAGATTTCGTCATATTTTGATCATTATCATTATGAAAAAAACTATCGTTATCCTGTCCGTATTGTTTGCCGCCTGTCTCGTCCTGCTGGCGGCGGCGCTGTATACGCCCGCGGCGGAGACCTTTTCCTGTGACCGCTGCCACCGGACGGTGACGGAAAAGCCGATTCATATAGCCGAGCAAACCGTCGATATGACGATCTGTTCGGACTGCTATCAAGATTACCTCAGAGGGATGTGGAAAATATGCCAGAGCTGACCCCCATGAAGCGGCAGTATCAGGAGATCAAGCAGCAGTATTCGGACTGCCTGCTCTTCTTCCGCCTCGGGGATTTTTATGAGATGTTCGACGACGACGCGAAGACGGCGTCCAAGGAGCTGGACCTGACGCTCACGACGCGCGACCGCTCGGTGGAGGACCCGGACGAGCGCACCCCCATGTGCGGCGTTCCGTACCACAGCGCCGAGGCCTACATCGCGCGCCTCATCGCCAAGGGCTACAAGGTCGCCATCTGCGAGCAGACCGAGGACCCGGCGCTTGCAAAGGGCCTGGTCAAGCGCGACGTCATCCGCATCATCACCCCCGGCACCGTGACGGAAAGCTCGATGCTGGAAGAGGGGAAAAGCAACTACCTCGCCGCCGTGTACCTCGCCGGGCGTGAGGGGGGCGTCGCGTTCTGTGACGTGTCCACGGGCGAGTTCTGCTGCGCCGCCTTTGAAAACGACGCGGTTTCCCACATCGTAAACGAACTGGGCCGCTTCTCCCCGCGCGAGGCGCTGCTGTCACCCGGCGCAAGGGAGCTTAAGGAGATCTACGACTTTGTAACCAAAAAACTCAATGCCATGCCCGAAGAGGGCGCGGAGAGCTTTGAATACATGCCCGCCGCGGCGCGGGTCTGTGAGCAGTTCGGCTTCAAGGACATCGACGAGGCGTCCCTCGGCGACCAGCCCGGCGCCGTCTGCGCCGCGGGCGCTCTGCTCGAATACATCCAGCGCACGCAGAAATTTGACCTGAGCCACATCCGCCGCCTCGACGTGTTCTTCGGCGGGCGCTTTATGGAGCTCGACTACGTGACGCGCCGCAATCTGGAGCTGACGGAATCCCTCAGAAGCGGGGAGAAAAAAGGCTCGCTCCTCTGGGTGCTCGACCGCACGAGGACTCCCATGGGCGGCAGACTTCTGCGCGCCTGGGTGGAAAGGCCGCTGCTGTCGGCTGTCGCCATCCGCAGGCGGCTCAACGCCGTGCAGGAGCTTGTGAATGATAATGTCACCCGCGCCGAGCTTATGGAAACGCTTCGAGGCATCGGCGACATGCAGCGCCTGGTGGGCCGCGCGGTCTACGGCACAGCGGGCGGGCGCGATCTTCGCGCCCTGAGTCTCTGCGCAGCCTGCCTGCCGAGACTCAAGGAGCTGCTGCAAAACGCCCAGTGCCTCGAATTAAAGGACATCGCCTCCATGGACGCGCTGGAGGATCTGCGCTATGAGATCGACCGCGCCATCTGCGACGATCCCCCCTTCTCCGTGCGCGAGGGCGGCATCCTCCGCCCCGGCTGCGACAACGGCGCGAAGATGGTGCAGGACCTTGAGGCGCGGGAGCGGGAGCGCACCGGCATCAAAAAACTCAAGGTGGGCTACAACAAGGTCTTCGGCTACTATATCGACGTGCCGAAGTCCGCGGGTTTAGAGAACGTGCCCGAGGACTACATCCGCAAGCAGACGCTGGTGTCCAACGAGCGCTACTTCACCCAGGAACTCAAGGAGCTGGAAAACACGCTGCTCACCGCCCGGGACCGCATCAACGATCTTGAGTACCGCTACTTCTGCGAGGTGCGCGACAGCGTGGCAGCTTCGGTGGAGCGGGTGCAGCAGGCGGCCGACGCGGTTTCAAGGCTTGATGTGCTCTGCTCCCTCGCGGAGGTCGCGGTGCGCGGCAATTACACTTGCCCGGAGATCGACACCTCCCGCACGCTGCACATCGTCCAGGGCCGCCACCCCGTGGTGGAGAAGGCCATGAAGGACGTGCTCTTTGTCCCGAACGACACCTACTTAAACGACGCCGACGACCGCGTCGCCATCGTGACGGGGCCCAACATGGCGGGCAAATCCACCTACATGCGCCAGACGGCTTTGATCGTCCTCATGGCGCAGATGGGCTCGTTTGTCCCGGCAAAGTCCGCCACCGTCGGCATCGTCGACCGGGTGTTTACCCGCATCGGCGCGTCCGACGATCTGGCCTCCGGGCAGTCCACCTTCATGGTGGAGATGAGCGAGACGGCCTCCATCCTCAAGCACGCCACCGCCCAGTCGCTGCTGATCCTCGACGAGATCGGGCGCGGCACCTCCACCTTTGACGGCATGGCGATCGCGCGGGCAGTGCTGGAATTTTGCGCCGACAAGCGAAAGCTCGGCGCCAAGACCATGTTCGCCACGCACTACCATGAGCTGTCCGCCCTCGAGGGGGAGCTTTCCGGCGTGCGCAACTACAACATCACCGCCAAAAAGCAGGGGGGCGAGCTGGTCTTCCTCAGAAAGATCGTGCGCGGCGCGGCCGACGACAGCTACGGCATCGAGGTCGCAAAGCTCGCAGGGCTCCCCGACAGCCTCATTTCCAAGGCCAAGGGCTATCTGAAGGAACTGGAGAGCGAGGGCGTCCAGGTCATGGCCCCCGCCGCCCGGCCCGACGACGGGCAGATCAGCCTTGCCGATGTGGGCAGCGACGAAGTGCGCGAGATTTTGCAGAACACCGACCTCAACACCTTAACGCCCATTGAGGCCATGAACCTGCTGTTCGAGCTGCAGAGAAAGGCGCGTGCCTGATGGAGAGACCCGTCATCAAGCGCACATCCCCGCCGCCCTTTACAAGCCGGCTTTCAAAGCGCGAGGCGATCATGGTGCTGGCCTATTTGCCGGTACACCTTGTGCTTTTGCAGCTCGGCTTCACGGCGCTGGTGGAGCGCGGCGTCCTGCCCGAGGCGCGGGCCACGCTTTTATACTACGTGGTGGGCTTTCTTTACATGGTGCTCACTGCCTTCGGCTTCCTGCGCCGGGACTTTGACGCCCTCATAGACGCGCCCTTTTACTGCATACGGGAGATCCTGCGCGCCTATCTCTGGATGCTGGGCTTCAACCTCATCCTCGGCATGCTCCTGCTGCTGGTGTCGGGCGGGGAAGAAAACCCCAACAACCGGAGTGTCATGAACGTCTATGTCCAGGACATGGGCAGCATGAAGGCGGCCGTCATCTTCCTCGCGCCGGTGGTGGAGGAGATGATGTTCCGGGCCGGGATCTTCGGCGTGCTGCGCAGGAAAAACCGCCGCGCCGCCTATCTTGTCTCGGCGCTGTGCTTTGCGCTTTACCACGTGGTGCCCTACGCGCTGCAGGTGCCCATCTACTGGGTGTTCGTCTTCCAGTACATCCCGGTATCCCTGCTGCTTGCGAGGTGCTACGAGCGCACCAACTCCATCTGGTGCAGCATTTTCTTCCACATGCTGGTAAACGGCGTCTCCCTCGGCGCGCTGAACGCGATCGGATGAAAGATCAGTTTGGAGTGTGGAGTTTGAAGTGTGGAGTGAAGGAGTGCCTTCGGCACGATTAAAATTTGGCTTCGCCCTCAATTGTCCCGGCCGGAAGCAGCCAGCCTTCATTTCCGCAAATTATAATCCGTCCGCGAAGCGGACACCATAACTCCACACTCCTAACTCCTAACTCCACACTTTTTCATGTATACTGCTGAAAAGGAGCCGTCCATGTCCGAAATCCGCCCCATCGCGCATATGAAAAGCGACTTTCCCGAAAAGTTCGGCATCCCGCGCCAGGCGGGAGTGGTGCCGGAGCTGGAGAGCGTCGTCGTGTTCGAGCCGGAGTACCGCGACCCGGAAGCCCTGCGGGGTATCGAGGGCTTCAGCCATCTGTGGCTTATCTGGCAGTTTTCCGAGAGCGTGACCGATACCTTTTCCCCCACCGTGCGCCCGCCGCGGCTCGGCGGGAACGTGCGCATGGGGGTGTTTGCCACGCGCTCCCCGTTTCGCCCCAACTCCCTGGGCCTTTCCTGCGTGGAGCTCGTGCGGGCTGAGAACCGCCCCGGACTCGGGACGGTGCTGGTGGTGCGGGGGGCCGATCTCATGGACGGCACGCCCATCTTCGATGTCAAGCCCTATATCCCCTACGCCGACGCCCGGCCCGAGGCCCGCTCCGGCTTTGCGCCCGACGCGGGGACGACGCTTGCGGTGCGCATCTCGGACGCGCTTTTATTAAAGATCCCCGAGAACAAGCGCGCTGCCCTGCGCGGCGTGCTGGCAAACGATCCGCGCCCGCGCTACCAGAAGGACCCGGAGCGGGTATACACGATGGACTTTGCAAATCTCACCGTGCGCTTTACCGTGGCGGACGGGGTACTGACGGTAACGGAAATAAGCCCCATGGAGGCGACGCAAGATGACGAAAACGAAAAATCATGACGTGCTGTTCTGGATCTTCTTCGTGCTGCTGTGCGCGGTGAGCCTGACGCTTTTGGAGCTGAACAAAAACTCTCTCGCCGCCTGGATCGGGACCCTGGTTCTGCTGGCCGGGTATGCGTTTTTGCGGCTCAAGAAGCTTCGCGGCAAGCACTTTTACCTGCGCGCCGCCGCCTTTCTCGCATTAGCTGCCCTGCTGCTCTCGATCCTGCTGCATGTGGGCAGACCCTACCGCTTCCGCCCCGCCGTGGAGAAAAGCGGCGGCATGACCGGGGTTATCGACCTGCGCGACGGCAAGGTCCAGGGCGTACTCACCGCCGACAAGGCGGTGGAGGTCTACACCGGCATCCCCTACGCAAAGCCCCCCGTCGGGGAGCTTCGCTGGAAGGCCCCGCAGGACCCGGAGCCCTGGGGCGGTGTGCGCACCTGTACGCATTTTGCCGCCATGTCCATGCAGCCGAGGTCCTCCGAGATCTACAATTCCCTTTCCCAGATCGTGGGCTTTCACGATTTTGAGGTGAGCGTGCACGACAACTTCCGCGACGCGGTGAGCGAGGACGCGCTGTACCTGAACATCTGGAAGCCCGCCGGGGCGGGGGAGAAGCTGCCGGTGCTGGTGTACATCCACGGCGGCTCGCTCCAGACCGGGCAGCCCTGGTACGCCGACTACTCCGGCGAGGGTCTTGCCCGCAAGGGGATCCTTGTTGTAAACCTCGGCTACCGCCTGGGCGTGTTCGGCTTTCTGGCGACCGAGGAGCTGGCAGCCGAGGACCCGAACCACTCCACCGGCAACTACGGCCTCATGGACCAGATCAAGGCCCTTGAGTGGGTGCGGGACAACATTGCGGCCTTCGGCGGGGACCCCGACAACGTGACGCTCTCGGGCGAGTCCGCGGGCGCCGCTTGCGTGACGGCGCTGTGCACCTCCCCGGAGGCGAAGGGGCTTTTCAGGCGCGCCATCGCCGAGAGCTCCACCACCACGGCCCCCGTGCCGCAGCACTCCTTCCGCCTGATGGACGAGGCGCTGAAAACCGGGCGCGAGACCATGGAGCGCTTCAAGGTCTCGACCATCGAGGAAATGCGCGCCCTGCCCGCCGAGCAGCTTGTCGCGGCGGCGGACACAAACCACCACATCACGGTCGACGGCTACATTCTGACGAAGACGCCCTATGAGTCGTACAAGGCGGGCGAGCACAACGAGGAAGCGCTGCTCCACGGCTTCAACGCCGAGGAGGGCACGCCCTTCATCCTCTTTGACCAGGCCAATCTCAAAAACTACGAGACCAAGGTGCGCGCCTATTTTGGGGAGCAGGCCGACGAGGTGCTGGCCCTGTACAGGCCGACCACCGATGACGAGGCGAAAGCCATGTGGGTCGACCTCTATTCCTCCGTCTACTTCACACACGGCCACTACTGCCTGAGCCGCCAGGCCATCGCGGCAAAGGAGCCCGTGTGGGAGTATCTCTTTGCCAAGACCAACGGCCGCCTCTCCGCCTGGCACAGCGGCGAGGAGGTCTACTGCTACAACAACATCCCGTCGGACTCGAAGCTTTATAACGAAAGCGACCGTAAGCTTGCCGATCTTTTCAGCGACTACTTTGCAAACTTCATCCGTTTTGGCGACCCCAACGGCGAGGGCCTGCCCGCCTGGGAGCAGAGCCACGACGGCACGAACGTCATGCTTTTGGGCAACGAACAGAAAATGACGGACGATCCCTATATTCCGATCGACGGCATCCTTGACCGCATGCAGGGCTGGGGCGCGTGAGGCTTCGCTGATTTTACAAAGACGAAACAAATTTTGTATTATTTGCGAAACATCTTTGCGGTATTCTATACTTGCAAGCAGGAAAGAACTTCATAAGGAACGCAAGTTCTTCTTAAACTAAAAGCAGAGTGGTCAGGCACTCTGCTTTGGTTTTTTAAACGATAAACAGCAAATCACCTGCCGGGGCATGACCCCGGCAGGTGATTTGCTGCTACCGCTCAATAATTGAACGTATGGGGCAGCAGCTCCGAGAGTTTGTAGCTGACATAGCGGTCGCCGGCCTTGGCGCACAGCACCTCCATGTCGGGGGAAAACTCGGCCAGGAACTGGCGGCAGGCGCCGCAGGGGGTGCACCAGTTTTCGCTGTCGGCGTAGATGGCGATGCGCGTAAATTCGCGGTGTCCCTCGCTGACGGCCTTGCAGCAGGCGGTGCGCTCGGCACAGATGGTGCTGCCGAGGGCGGCGTTTTCCACATTGCAGCCGGTGAAGACGGTGCCGTCCGTGCATTCGAGCGCGGCGCCGACGGCAAATCGGGAATAGGGGACATAGGCGTTCAGCGACGCCGCCTTGGCCCGGGACAGGAGTTCTCTGTCGGTCATGGTAATCTCTCCCTTATGTTTGATAATTTGATGGCACCCCGCAGGGGTTTCGCGTAAGCGAAATAAATACAATCTGTTTTTGGCGGAGCTTTGCCCCGTCAGGTGAGCAAGGCGAACCCTCGCGCCGACCAAAATGCGGCGTCTCCCGCAAGCCGCATTGCGATAAGCGCGAGCAGCTCAATTGCGAACCGTGTTCGCAATTGAATCACTCCAGCATGATCTCCCAATTCTGGAAATCGAAGAAGGGGTTGCCGAGGTTCGGGTTCAATCCGCGGATGACGCCGCGGTGGACGATGAGCTGCTGGTCCTCAAAGCCGATGGAGATGAGCGCGCCGTTTGTGTTGATGTACTCGCACAGCTGCTGGTACACCGCCGAGCGCTGGGAGGCCGAGCAGGCGAGATAATTGTTGATCATGGCCACATAGCCGGTGTCGATGCTGCGGGAGTAGTTGAGGCTCGAGTCGGGGTCCAGAAGCTCGGTGAGGTCAAAGTTGTTGCGCAGCTTCACCTCGCCGTAGTACATGTCGAAGTCGCCCTCCTCCAGAGCGGTCAGGTATTCCTCCCAGGTGAGCTCCCGCACCGTGACCTTCATGCCGATGGACGCCATGTCCTCGGCAAAGCGCCTCGCCACGCCCGTCTTCGCGCTCGAGTCGGAGCAGACGATGAAATTCACGTCGATTTCCTGGGCCGTGCCGGACATGTACTCCAGCTCCCCGTCGTCGTCATAGTCTCGTATGCCCGCGTTTTCCAGCACGATGCGGCAGGTGTCCAGGTTGTAGCTCAGCTGCGAGGCGTACTCCAGCGGGTAGTCGGCGCAGGCCGGGTGCATGGGCACCGCCGCCGCCGTCGCGTTGCCGTGCATGAGGTTCTCGGCCCAGTTCACACGGTCGAAGGCGTAGACCATCGCCTGCCGGAAGCCGCTGTAGCGGCCGATGAGCCCTTCCTCGTTGAACATGATATAGTGGAGATTCGTGGTGTTGAAGTTTCTTATCTCGTTGGAGGAGGAGTAGCCGATGTTTGTGTAGCTGGAGGGGTCGTTCGTGACCGCGTCGATGACGCCGTCCTCAAAGTTCGACAGGATCTCGTCGGCGGTGGAATAGCTCACCAGATGGATGGTCTTGATGGGCAGCTCGTTGTAGCCGGGGTAGCCCTCGTAGGCCTCCAGCGTCTTGCCGTAGTCGCCGTAGTCATAGGGGCCCGAGCCCATGGGGGGCTTGTCGTCCATGGTGCCGGACTTGATGATGGGGATGTTGAGAAGCTTATTGAACTGGGTGTCGCCGATGCCGAGGGTGACATAGAAGTGGTTCTCGTCGTAGCCCGAGCCCTGGTAGCTGGCAAAGCGGCCACGGTAGCGGTCCTGGGTGGCGACGGCGCGCTCGAGGGAGTAGCGGATATCCTGCCCGGTGACGGGGGTGCCGTCGTGGAAAACGTGGCCCGGGTCGATGGTGAAGGTCCAGTAGGTGGCGGTGTCGTTGGGAAGCCCCGCGTCCAGGACGTTCGGCACGACCTCAAAGTTGTCGTCCAGCTCCACCATGTTCTCGTACACCAGATCGCACAGGAGCTGGTTGGAGTGGTTGGTGGCGAGGATGGGATTTAAGCTGAAGTCCTCGTTATAGTTCAGGGAGAAATAGTTGTCGGCGGCCTTGGCGCGCGTTACGTCCTTGCCCCTGGTGGACTCGGGGATCAGGGAGTTCGGGTCCGAGGAGGCGCGTCTGCCGCAGCCCGTGAGCAGCAGCATCGCCGCGAGCAGAAAACACAGGAGTTTTTTCTTCATGGCCTTTCCTCAGAGCATGATGACCGCCGCCTGGCTGCCGCGCCTGCCCTTGGTGTAGCGGTGGGACCAGTACTTGTCATGGCTGCAGAAGGTACACTCGCCGGAGATGTCGATGTTCCGTACCGGCACGCCGAGCTGATGAAGCCTGCGGGCGTTGGCAAGGCGCAGGTCGACCATGGTCTTGCCGTCCGAACGGCGGACAAAGAGGCCGCCGATCTCCCCGCCGAGCCATTCGGAAATCGCGTCGGGCACATCGTCGTCCGTCTCGAAGCAGCAGGCCCCGATGGAGGGGCCGATCGCCGCGCGGATGTCCTGAACCTCCGCGCCCAGAGAGCACATGGCGTCCACGGCGTTTTTGAGGATGTCTCCTGCCGCGCTGCGCCAGCCGCAGTGTACGGCCCCGGCGGCGCGGTTTTTTGCGTCCCAGAGCAGCACCGGCACGCAGTCGGCCACAAAGCAGAAAATGGGCAGGCCGATTGAAGCCGTGACGATGCCGTCGGCCTCATAGGGGGTGGGGCCCATGCAAATATGCTTATCCGCCGCCGTGACGATGCGCACTTCGGTCTTATGTACCTGGTTGGTGACGCAGGCGTCATTTTCCCCCACGCCGAACAGGGCGCAGACCCGGCGGTAGTTTTCCCGCACGGCGCACGCGTCGTCGCCGCGGTTGGAGCCGAGGTTGAGGGACGAAAAGTCCCCTTCGCTCACCCCGCCATAGCGCGTGGTGAAGGCGTGCTTTGCGCCGATGATATCGGAGCGCATGTAAATCAGGCCGTTTTGGTTTTCTTCAATGAACATGGTTTATCCTCGGTTTGTTGTTTGTTATGTCTTTGCCCCTGCGGCGGCCTTGCGCCTGACGGCGAAGGCGGGGAGCCTGAACAGCAGGTACAGGCCCACCGCGCCGAGCATGTAGCGAAACGGCATCAGCAGGGCCGCGTAGCGTTCTATGGCGTAGCTGCAGGCGATGAGATAGAGATTGACCCAGTACACCGCGCACAGCAGCAGGACGAAGCCGCGCTTTTGCTTCATCAGCAGCGACAGTGCCGCGCCCACCGCGCACAGCACAAAATTCACCTTGCTCAGGAAATTGGTCAGCGGCAGGATGATCGGCTGATCCGGCCCCCAGTAATACACCCAGGTCAACATGCACATGGGCTTTTCGATCAGGTAGGCGCGCAGGAAGCCGACAGGGTCGCGGGAAAACCAGGTGCGCATGCGGTAGTCGGCCCGGAGCCTGTCGGTCATGGCGGAGACATACTGCATACAGGAATCGTTGAGGTAATCGCCGTTTTCGTCGAAATAGCGGGCATAACGCTGTCGGGCGATTGCGTCCACATTGGTCTCGTAGTCCAGCTCCTCATCTGCGGGCGCCGTGCTGCCCTGATAGCTGCCCTTGAGCGTGGGGTTGCCCATGCCGTAGGACACCGGGATGAAGGCATCGAAGATCCTGTAATTGCGGATCGTCCAGGGCACGAAGAACACAAGGCACAGCGCGCAGAAAATCAGCGCGCCCTTTGCGAACTTCTTCACGCCGCACTTTCTGCCCGTCAGGACCCATACCAGCGCAAACAGCGGCATTACCAGGATATTGGCCCGGAAAAAGAGTGCCAGCAGGAAGCTCAGGGTATAGCGCAGCAGGCAGGGGAGCTCCGGCTCGGAGCGCAGGCGCAGCATATAGTAGAAATTGGCAAGGAAGAACAAGGTATAGGGCGTTTCGGTGCTGATGATGGTGTCCATCCAGGCGCGGTTCGGCATGAGCAGCGCGGCCGCGGCGAACAGGGCCCATCTGCCTGGCAGGTACAGGCGCGCCGCGCGGTAGAGATACAGGGCCGTGAACGCGCCCATCAGGCTCCACAGCACCTTGACCGTGCCGAGATAGAGCGTGCCCTCCCCGCACAGGCGGGATATAAGGCCGGTGACGATGGGCATGCCCGGCATGATCAGCGCCGTCGGGGCATCCTCCCAGACGGAGATGATCCCGGTACGCGCAAAGCAGATGCCGCCCCGGATATAGGCCACATCGTCGCCGCTCGATACCTCGTCCACGCCGATATACAGAATCAGGGCAAGCCGCTCCAGAAACAGCAGCGCGATCAGCAGCCAGAGCAGCCGCTCGCTGTCAAGCGGGTTTTTGCGTATTCCTTCTGCTTTCGATGTCACGCTCATGGGCCGGCCTCCTGGCTTGGATACTGTTCCGAAGCAGCTTGTGTATTGCTCCTTATCCTTATTTCTCGTTTCTGCCGCAGCACTCTTTGTATTTGAGCCGTCTGCTGCCGTCGGGCTTCATCTTGCCGCAGGGGCAGGGATCGTTGCGGCCGGGCTTGGGGATTTTCTTGACCGGCTGCTTTTTGACCGGCTCGTCCCCGCCGACGTTCGCGGCCGCGTTTTTGGCGACCGCCTTGCGCTCGATGGGGGCCTCGCGGCGGATGCGCACGGTGTAGAGACGGCGCACGGTCTCCTCGCGGATGCCGTGGACCATGGCCTCGAACATGTCGAAGCCCTCCTGCTTGTAGGCGTCGATGGGCTTGATGGAGCCGTAGCCTCGAAGCCCGATGCCGCGCTTTAGCTCGTCCATGGCGTCGATGTGGTCCATCCAGTATTCGTCCACCACGCGCAGCATGATGACGCGCTCGAGCTCACGCATGAGGGGCGTGCCGTTGGGGGCAAGACCGAAGGCTTCCTCGCGCTCGGCGTAGACCTTCTCGGCCAGCTCCTGCACGGCGGCACTGAGCCTGTCCGGCTTTACCGAGCCGCCGAACTGAGAGAGCCTGAACGTGCCGCGGGGCATGAAGAGCTTTTCAAAGGGCGACAGCGCGTCGTCGAGCTGCGCCTGATCGTCGCAGGCCGTGCCGGAGAGGGCGTCGTTTACGGTGGAGGAGATGTACTCAGAGATCATGCTCATGATCTGGGCTCGGATGTCCTCGCCGTCGAGGACCTTGCGGCGCTCGCCGTAGATGATCTCACGCTGCTGGTTCATCACGTCGTCGTATTCGAGCACCGCCTTGCGGGTCTGGAAGTTGCGGCTTTCGACCGTCTTCTGGGCCTGCTCGATGGCGCCGGAGAGCATCTTGGCGTCAAGAGGCGTGTCATCGTCCACCTTGAGGGCGTCCATCATGCCCATGACGCGCTCGGAGCCGAAAAGGCGCATGACGTCGTCCGTCATGGCGAGGTAGAAGCGGCTCTCGCCGGGGTCGCCCTGACGGCCCGCGCGGCCTCTGAGCTGGTTGTCGATACGGCGCGACTCGTGCCGCTCGGTGCCGAGGATGAAGAGACCGCCCACCGCGCGGACCTTCTCG
Source organism: Oscillospiraceae bacterium (assembly GCA_902799075.1). Taxonomy (GTDB): domain Bacteria; phylum Bacillota; class Clostridia; order Oscillospirales; family Oscillospiraceae; genus Limivicinus. The sequence goes on from CADBYZ010000047.1 coordinate 21,744, forward strand.
GCCTCGGCGTCGGTGTCCTTCCTGTGGGCCTCCATGCGCTCCCGGAACATCTGCCGCGCGGCCAGGATGTTTTCGTCCGTGGTCTCGGCAAAGCCGGTGGCCTCGGCGATCACGTCCTCCTCAAAGCCCGCCTTTCTGAGGTCTGCCTTGGACAAAAACTCCGCGTTGCCGCCGAGGGTGATGTCGGTGCCGCGGCCGGCCATGTTGGTGGCGATGGTGACGGCGCCGAGCTTGCCCGCCTGGGCGACGATCTCGGCCTCCTTCTCGTGGTACTTGGCGTTGAGCACCGTATGGGGGATGCCCTTTCTCTTTAATAAGGAAGAGATATACTCGCTCTTTTCGATGGACACCGTGCCCACCAGCACGGGCTGGCCCTTTTCGTGGCAGGCCACGATCTGCTCGACGATGGCGTGGTTTTTGCCGCTGTCGTTTTTGAACACCACATCCGGGTGGTCCTGGCGGATGACGGGCTTGTTGGTGGGGATCTCGATGATGTCGAGCTTGTAGATGGCGCCGAACTCCTCCGCCTCGGTGGCGGCGGTGCCGGTCATGCCGGAGAGTTTATTATAAAGCCTGAAATAATTCTGGAAAGTGATCGTGGCAAGCGTCTTGTTCTCCTGCTGCACGTCCACATGCTCCTTGGCCTCGATGGCCTGGTGCAGGCCCTCGGAGTAGCGCCTGCCCAGCATGAGGCGGCCGGTGAACTCGTCCACGATGATGATCTCGCCGTCCTTGACGATGTAGTCGATGTCCCGCTTCATGATGCCGTGGGCCTTGAGGGCCTGGTTGATGTGGTGGGCAAGGGTGGCGTTTTCCATGTCGGCGAGGTTTTCAAGCCCGAAGGCCTTTTCGGCCTTGGCGATGCCGCGGGCGGTGAGGGTTGCGCTGCGGGCCTTCTCGTCGACAACGTAATCGGCGTCCAGATCCTCGCTCTCCTCCTCCTTCTCGTCGACGGAGGCGTACACCACCTTCTTGAGCCGGGAGACAAAGTCGTCCGCCTTGCGGTAGAGGTCGGTGCTCTCGTCGCCCTGGCCGGAGATGATGAGGGGGGTGCGGGCCTCGTCGATGAGGATGGAGTCCACCTCGTCGACGATGGCGAAGGCGTGGCCGCGCTGGACCATGTCGTCTTTATACAGGGCCATGTTGTCGCGCAGGTAGTCAAAGCCCATCTCGTTGTTGGTGCCGTAGGTGATGTCGCAGTTGTAGGCCTCGCGGCGCTGGTTGTTGTCCAGGTCGTGGACGATGAGGCCCACGGTGAGGCCGAGGAAGCGGTGCACCTTGCCCATCCACTCGCTGTCGCGGCGCGCCAGGTAATCGTTGACCGTGACGATATGTACCCCCTCGCCGGTCAGGGCGTTGAGGTAGGCGGGCAGCACGGCGACGAGCGTCTTGCCCTCGCCGGTCTTCATCTCGGCGATGCGGCCCTGGTGCAGGACGATGCCGCCGATGAGCTGGACGCGGAAGGGCCGCATGCCCAGCACACGCCAGCTTGCCTCGCGTGCGACCGCAAATGCCTCGGGCAGCAGCTCGTCCAGAGTCTCGCCGTTATTGAGACGCGTCTTGAACTCGTCCGTCTTGGCGCGAAGCTGCTCGTCCGTGAGCGCCGCCATTTTGTCGCTGAGCGCCTCGATCTTGTCCGCGATGGGGTTGATGCGCTTGAGCTCCCGCTCGGAGTAGGTGCCGAATAATTTGTCAAACAGTCCCATGTATGTCTTAACCTTTCTCAAAGAGTTTCGTATTCCTTATAAAGTGGAGAGTGAAAAGTGGAAAGTGTAAATATAGTGTCCGCTTCACGGACGAATGATAAATAAACGGCTGCTTCCGGTGAATCGTTCTGAGGACGGAGCCGGATATCATCACGCCCCGGGCATCCCTTCTCTTCACTTTTCACTCTGCACTTTTCACTTTTTATTTTTCGCACTTATTCATTTTGTACTATATCACAAGAATGTGAATAAAAAAAGTCTAAATCTGTCATCTTGCCCTTGCGCGCTGACTGTGGTAAAATAGCGGACGTTAATTGAAAATTTTTGGGAGTGAGGACCATGAACCGCATCGGCTTTGACAACGAAAAATATTTGAAGCTCCAGTCCCAGAAGATCCGCGACCGCATCAGCAAGTTCGGCGGCAAGCTGTACCTGGAATTCGGCGGCAAGCTCTTTGACGACTACCACGCCGCCCGCGTGCTGCCGGGCTTCGAGCCGGACAGCAAGGTGCGCATGCTCCTGGAGATGAAGGACGACGCCGAGATCGTCATCGCCATCTCCGCCGACGACATCGAGCGCTCCAAGCGCAGAGGCGACCTCGGCATCACCTACGAGGACGACACCCTCCGCCTCATCGACGCCTTCCGCGGCATCGGGCTCTACATCGGCTCCGTGGTCATCACCCACTACCGCGGCCAGGCCATCGCCGACGCCTTCCGCAAGCGCCTGGAGGCCCTGGGCGTGCGCACGTATCTGCATTACATCATCCCCGACTATCCCGCAAACGTGCCCCTCATCGTCTCCGATGAGGGCTTCGGGAAGAACGACTACATCGAGACCGAGCGCAGCCTCATCGTCGTGACCGCCCCCGGCCCCGGCAGCGGCAAGATGGCCACCTGCCTAAGCCAGCTCTACCACGAGCACAAGCGCGGCATCGACGCGGGCTATGCCAAGTTTGAGACCTTCCCGGTCTGGAACCTGCCGCTCAAGCACCCGGTGAACCTGGCCTACGAGGCCGCGACCGCGGACCTCGACGACGTGAACATGATCGACCCCTACCACCTTGAGGCCTACGGCGAGACCGCCGTCAACTATAACCGCGACGTGGAGATCTACCCCGTGCTCCAGGCCATTTTTAAATCCATCTACGGCGAGTGCCCCTACAAGAGCCCCACGGACATGGGCGTGAACATGGTGGGCTTCTGCATCTCGGACGACGAGGTGTGCAGAGAAGCCTCGAAGCAGGAGATCATCCGCCGCTGGTACGCCGCCGCCGTCGCCGCCCGCAAGGGTCTCGGCGAGCCGACCGAGATGCGGCAGATCGAACTCATCATGAACTCCCTCGACATCTCCTCCGCCGACCGCCCGGTGGTCAAGGCGGCACTGGACAAGGCCGAAGCCACCGACGGCCCCGCGGTCGCCATCGAATTAAACGACGGGCGCATCGTCACCGGCAAGACCACGTCGCTGCTGGGCGCGTCCTCCGCGGCCCTCATCAACGCGCTGAAGGCCCTCGCGGGCATCGACAAGAAGCTGCCCCTCATCGCCCCCGGCGTCATCAAGCCCATCCAGCACCTCAAGGTGGAGCACCTGGGCAACCACAACCCCCGCCTGCACACGGACGAGCTTTTGATCGCGCTGACCATCTGCGCGGTCACAAACCCCATGGCGGACCTCGCCATCGACCAGCTGGCCAAGCTCAAGGGCGCGGAGGCGCACTCCACCGTCATCCTCTCCCATGTGGACGAGGACCTCTTCAAAAAGCTCGGCGTCAACATCAGCTTTGAGCCCAGGTATCAGGCGAAGAAGCTGTATCACAAGTGAATTCGATTGCAAACACGGTTTGCAATCGAGATACTCGCGCTTATCGCACACGGCGGGCCGTAACACGCCGTGTTTGGTCGGCGCGAGGCCTCACTTAGTTCGGCTCAGGGTGTTTTTGGGGCGGCAAAGCTGCCCCAAAAACGATTTGAAATCTATACTTCATGTTTACGGAGGAACAACAATGGAGCTTCTGGAGCAGCGCATCCTTTCTGACGGGCAGCTTCTGCCGGGCGGCATCCTGAAGGTCGACAATTTTCTCAACCATCAGATGGACCCCATGCTTTTGCAGGCCATGGCAAAGGAGTGGCACCGCCTGTTCGAGCATGACGGCGTCAACAAGATCCTCACCATCGAGGCTTCCGGCATCGCCCTGGCGATCCTGACGGGGCTGGAGTTTCGGTGCCCGGTGGTCTTCGCCAAAAAGAGCAAATCCAGCAACATCTCCGATAATCTCTACCGGACCGAAATCCCCTCCTTCACCCACGGCAACACCAACACCGTCATCGTGTCGAAGGACTATCTGCTGCCCGGTGACCGCGTGCTGATGATCGATGATTTTCTCGCCACGGGCGCTGCACTCGTAGGGCTTAAAGACCTGGTGGAGCAGGCGGGCGCGACGCTCGTCGGCGCGGGCTGCGCGATCGAGAAGCGCTTTCAGGGCGGCGGCGACGAGCTGCGGGCCGAGGGCGTGCGGGTCGAGTCGCTTGCCCGGATCGTACGGATGGACGACAACGGCATCGAGTTTGGCTGAAAAACGCTTCAAAACCTTGAACCTCTTGCGCCGCAAGGCTTTGCGGGTTTTTCCAGAAAAGGGTAATTTGTGCATCTTCGCCAAATTTTGCTTTGCAATTCTGGCCAGTTCTTACAAGAAATACAGTTGACTTTTGCCGAAAAGCCTGTTATTTTATAGACATCCTGCGCGTGACAATTGAATACCGTCTCGATATATAGCAAATGATATGGATTTGAAGTTTCTACCCGGACGCCGTAAATGACCGGACTATCGAAGTATCCATCAGGGGCGAGCGATCGATCCCTTTTGGTATATATGCATTGGTACCGGGCGCCGATCGTCCGCGCCAGTGCCTTTTTTATCCCCGCACCGACGCTGCCATGAAAGGATATGTGTGCTCTTTTCATGGCGGCGCCGCACCCCAAATCATTTTATTATTACAAGGAGAACGAACATGAAAAAGATCTTTTCTCTGCTCCTCGCTCTGACCATGATCTTTGCTCTCGCCGCTGTCTCCGCCCCCGCCGCCTCTGCCGAGACGACCGTCAAGGCGGGCTTCATTTTCCTGCACGACGAGAATTCCACCTATGACCTCAACTTCATCAACGCGGCCAAGGAAGCCTGCGAGAAGCTGGGCGTCGAGTACCTGTTCAAGACCGGCATCCCCGAGGGTCAGGAATGCGCTGACGCCGCCGAGGAGCTCATCGACGAAGGCTGCAACTTCATCTTTGCCGACTCCTTCGGCCACGAGCCCTTCCTGCTCCAGGTCGCCAAGGAATACCCCGAGGTCCAGTTCTGCCACGCCACCGGCACCCAGGCCCACACCGCGGGTCTTGACAACTACCACAACGGCTTTGCCTCCATCTACGAAGGCCGCTTCCTCGGCGGTGTCGCCGCGGGCCTGAAGCTCAACGAGATGATCGAGGCCGGCACCATCACCCCCGAGCAGGCCAAGGTCGGCTATGTCGGCGCTTTCCCCTATGCCGAAGTGAAGTCCGGCTACACCTCCTTCTTCCTCGGCGTCCGCTACATCTGCCCCTCCGCCACCATGGAGGTCACCTTCACCAACTCCTGGTATGACCCCACCCTTGAGAAGGAAGGCGCCACCAAGCTCATCAACAACGGCTGCGTCCTGATCTCCGAGCATGCCGACTCCATGGGCGCTCCCACCGAGTGCGAGGCCAACAATGTCCCCTTCGTGTTCTACAACGGCTCCGCCGCTGACGCCTGCCCCAACACCTTCATCGTCGCCTCCCGCATCGACTGGGCTCCCTATATGGAGCACGCCATGACCTGCACCGCCAACGGCGAGGCCATTGAGGCCGACTGGACCGGCACCCTGGCCACCGGCTCCGTCAAGATGACCGAAATCAACGAGGCCGCTGCCGCTGCCGGCACCGCCGAGAAGCTTCAGGAAGTTGAGGCCAAGCTTGCCTCCGGCGAGCTCAAGGTCTTCGATACCGCCACCTGGACCGTCGGCGGTCAGACCCTCACCGAGTACCTGGCCGACGTCGACGACATGGGCGACTTCCAGCCCGAGACCAACGTCATTGCCGACGGTTACTTCCACGAGTCCGAGTACCGCTCCGCGCCGTACTTCGACATCGACATCGACGGCATCACCAACATCGACGCGTAAGTACATCCTATCCTCTCATATGGGAACTCCCGGCCTCGGTCGGGAGTTCTCAACACTTTATAAAGTGAAAAGTGGAAAGTGAAAAGTGAAGATATGGGTTATAGTGCAGCACACGAACAAAGCTTTCGGTTTGCCGTTCGGATTGTTCGATTATATCAGTATCTGGAAGATAAGAACGAATATGTCTTGTCTAAACAGATTCTGAGAAGCGGCACAAGCATCGGCGCAAATCTTGCAGAGGCAAAGGCCGCAATCAGCCGCAAGGACTTTCAGGCAAAGGTCTACATTGCACTGAAAGAATGTGCAGAAACCTCTCCGCCACCACAAGAACCCTGAGCAGAAAAGAGACAATATAACTTCACTTTCCACTTTCCACTTTTCACTTTCTCCAAAGGAGTACACTATGGACAATAAGATCGCCGCTGTTACCATGCGCAATATCACCAAGCGCTTCGGGCCGACGCTTGCCAACGACAAGGTCTGGCTCAATATCTACCGGGGCGAGATCCTTGCCCTGCTGGGCGAGAACGGCTCCGGCAAGACGACGCTCATGAACATGCTCTCCGGCATCTATTTCCCCGACGAGGGCGAGATCGCCATCGACGGAAAGCCCGTCGTCATCCGTTCGCCCAAGGACGCCTTCGCCCTCGGCATCGGCATGATCCACCAGCACTTTAAGCTCGTGGACGTGCTGACGGCGGCGGAGAACATCGTGCTGGGCCTGCCGGGAAAACTGGACTTGAAGGCTGCCTCCAAAAAAATCAAGGAGATCTGCGACACCTACGGCTTCGAGGTGGACCCCGACCAGAAGATCTACGACATGTCGGTGAGCCAGAAGCAGACCGTGGAGATCGTGAAGGTCCTCTACCGCGGGGCGGATATCCTCATCCTCGACGAGCCCACGGCGGTGCTGACCCCGCAGGAGACCGACAAGCTCTTCGCCGTGCTGCGCAACATGCGCGACGACGGCAAGGCCATCGTCATCATCACCCACAAGATGCACGAGGTGGAGTCCCTGTCCGACCGCGTCGCTATCCTCCGCCACGGGCAGTTCATCGGCGACATGCCGACCAAGACCACCAACGCCCAGGAGATGACCAACATGATGGTGGGCCACCCGGTCACGCTGAACATCGACCGGCCCGAGCCCGTAGACCCTCATCCCCGCATTGAGGTCAAAGACCTTACCGTGCGTGACATTGAGGGGACCGTCAAGCTTGACCACGTGAGCTTCACCGCAAACTCCGGCGAGATCCTCGGCATCGCGGGCATCTCCGGCAGCGGGCAGAAGGAGCTGCTGGAGGCCATCGCCGGTTTGCAGCCGGTGGAGTCCGGCAGCATCGAATATGTCGACGACAGCGGCAAGCGCGAGCAGCTGATCGGCAAGGACCCCTTCGCCATCCAGGAGATGGGCGTGGCCCTGTCCTTTGTACCGGAGGACCGCCTGGGCATGGGTCTGGTCGCGAACATGGACCTCGGCAACAACATGATGCTCCGCTCCTACCGCAAGGGCCGCGGCGTCTTTACCAACCGCAAGGCACCCTACAAGCTGGCCCACCAGATGGTGGACTTTCTGGAGATCTCCACCCCCAGTGTTGAGACGCCGGTCAGAAGGCTCTCCGGCGGCAATGTGCAGAAGGTGCTGGTGGGCCGCGAGATCGCCAACGCCCCCTCTGTCCTGCTGACCGCCTACGCCGTGCGCGGCCTGGACATCAACTCCTCGTACCTCATCTATGACACCATCAACAGCCAGAAGATGCGCGGCGTCGCCGTCATCTACGTGGGCGAGGACCTGGACGTGCTGCTGGAGCTTTCGGACCGCATCCTGGTGCTCTGCGGCGGCAGGGTCTCCGGCATCGTGCCGGGCCGCGGCGCGAAGAAGCGCGAGGTCGGCATGATGATGACAAAGCTCGGAGGAGAAGCCGATGAATAACAAAACCAAAACACCGCTGTTCCACGTCTCCAGACGGGCGGCGCTGCCCTGGTACAAGACCTGGGCTATCCGAGGCGCGGCGCTGCTGCTGGCCCTGGTGCTCAGCGGCATCATCACAAGCCTTGTCACCGGCGAGGACCCCTTCGCCGTCTACGGGGCCATCTGGAAGGGCTCCTTCGGCACCACGAGAAAGTTCTGGGTGCTGATGCAGAATATCGCGATGCTGCTGTGCGTGTCGTTGGCTGTGACGCCCGCCTTCCGCATGCGCTGCTGGAACCTTGGGGCCGAGGGTCAGGCGCTCATCGGGGGCCTGGCGTCCGCGGCCTGCATGATCACGCTTGCGGACAAGCTCCCCAACTGGGCGGTCATCCTCTGCATGATCGTGACCAGCCTCCTGGCAGGCGCGATCTGGGCCGGCATCCCCGCCTTCTTCAAGGCGCGCTTCAACACCAACGAGACTCTTTTCACCCTCATGATGAACTATGTCGCCACCCAGCTTGTGGCCTACTACTGCGTCGTGTGGGAGAGCCCCAAGGGCTCCGGCACCATCGGCATCATCAACCCCAAGACCCAGATCGGCTGGCTGCCCCAGTTTCCGAGCCAGAAGTACCTGATGAACGTGGTGGTCGTCGCTGTCGTCTGCGTGCTGGTGTACATCTATCTCAACTACTCCAAGCACGGCTATGAGATCGCCGTCGTGGGTGAATCCGAGCGCACCGCAAGATACGTCGGCATCAAGGTCGAAAAGGTCATCATCCGCACCATGCTTCTCTCCGGCGCGATCTGCGGCCTTGCGGGGCTGCTGCTTGTTGGCAGCACCAACCACACCCTCACCACCACCATCGTCGACGGGCGCGGCTTCACGGCGGTCATGGTCTCCTGGCTTGCCAAGTTCAACCCCATCTGGATGATTCTGACAAGCTTCCTGCTGGTCATCCTCGGCCGCGGCGCAGGCGAGATCGCCACCAAGTTCGGCCTCAACCGCAGCTTCGGCGACATCCTCACCGGCATCATCCTCTTCTGCATCATCGGCAGCGAGTTCTTCATCAACTACGAAATCAAGCTCACCCGCGGCGCGGGGAAGGAGGGTTAAGCCATGTTCGATATCGTATCCTTTATCCCCCGCGCCGTCGTACAGGGCATCCCGCTGCTGCTCGGCAGCACCGGCGAGACCCTTACCGAGAAGTCCGGCAACTTAAACCTCGGCATCCCCGGCATCATGTACGTCGGCGGCATCAGCGGCGTGATCGGCTCGTTCTACTACGAGGCGGGCAAGACCGCCCAGGACATGAACACTGCCCTCACCATTCTGATCCCTCTGGGCTGCTGCCTGCTGGGGAGCCTGCTGATGGGCCTTCTGTACTGCTTCCTCACCGTCACGCTGCGGGCAAACCAGAACGTCACCGGCCTTGCGCTGACTACCTTCGGCGTGGGCTTCGGCAACTTCTTTGGCGGGTCATTAATAAAACTCTCGGGAAGCAGCCTGCCGTCCATCATCATGACCAACACCTCCAACGTCTTCCGCCGCACGCTGCCCTTCGCCTCAAAAGCCGGGGTCTTCGGAAAGCTCTTTCTCAATTACGGCTTTCTCGCCTACGCGGCGGTGGCGATCGCGCTGGCGGCGGCTTATGTGCTGAACCACACCCGCACGGGCCTGCACCTGCGCGCGGTGGGCGAAAGCCCCACGACTGCCGACGCCGCCGGCATCAACGTCTCCCGCTACAAGTACGCGGCCACCTGCATCGGTGCGATGATTGCGGGCCTCGGCGGACTCTACTACGTGATGGACTACGCCTGCGGGGTCTGGACCAACGACGCCTTCGGCGACCGCGGCTGGCTCGCCATCGCGCTGGTCATCTTCACGATCTGGCGGCCGAATGTGGGCGTGCTCGCCTCCTTCCTCTTCGGCGGGCTTTACATCCTGCACATGTACATCCCGTCCGGCATGAACCTCGCAGTCAAGGAGCTCTACAAGATGGCGCCCTATGTGGTGACCATCATCGTGCTGGTGCTCTCCTCCATGCGCAACAAGCGCGAGAATCAGCCCCCCGCCTCCCTGGGCCTGGCCTATTTCCGCGAGGAACGATAAATGATCGCATAAAAAAAGTACGGCAAAAATGCCGTACTTTTTTTATACCTGTTTTTCAGCAAAACTTTTTCACCGCGTTTGCAAAGCCGCCGTCGTTGCAGCTCTCGGTCACGTAATCCGCCGCCGCGCGCACCGACGGCGCGCCGTTTGCCATGGCCACGCCGATGCCCGCCTTGCGGATCATGTCGAGATCGTTGGTGCCGTCGCCGAGGGCCATGCTGTCCTTCGGGTCTATCCCGAGCAGCCCACACAGCGTCAAAAGGGCGCAGCCCTTGGTGGCCTCGGGGGCGTTGACCTCGATATTGAAGGGCATGGAGGAGGAGAACGCAAGCTTCGGAAAGCGCCGCGGCAGCTCGTCCAGGAGCTCTGCGCGCAGAGCCATGTCGGTAAAATAGAGCTGGAGCTTCTGCACGTCGGCCCCCTTTTGGCG
>CADBYZ010000048.1 GCA_902799075.1 Oscillospiraceae bacterium
CGTGCACATCTCCTTCCCGCGCCACATGTCCTACGAGACCATGAGCCGCCGCGTGGCCATCATGAAGGCCGCCTGCGAGGAGTTCGGCATGCAGTTCGTACTTGAGACCGCTCCCGACCCCACCACCGATGTCGGTGTTGCCGGCGCTCAGGCCTATATCCTTGAGAAGGCTCCCGAGTGGATCGAGAAGTACGGCAAGAACTCCGCGTTCTTCTGCACCAACGACGCCCACACCGAGCCACTGCTCAAGCAGCTGCTCGAGTACGGCGGATGCTTCGTTGAGGCTGACCTGCCCTCTCCCACCATGGGCTATCCCGGCGCCCTGGGCATCGACCTGACCGCTGAGGCCGGCGACTACGCCAAGATCCTCGCCAAGGTCGAGAAGGCCGTCGTTGAAAAGGGCGGCGCCGGACGCTTCGGCACCTGGGCCTACTCCTATGGCTACACCGTGTCCGCCGGTCTTGCCCAGCACGCTCTGAACGTCATCAACGGCGAGAGCGAGCTGCTTGACATCGACGACATCTCCAAGGCCTACGGCGTCTTCTCCCCCGGCGCTGAGTGGAACGGCTCCAACTACACCAACGCGGAGACCGGCGTCAAGGCTGAGAACACCTTCCTGATCTACCAGGATACCTATATCATGGGCGATCCGGGCCACTACATGGAGGCCACCTCCATCGAGGTTCCCGAGAAGTACTTCACCGTCAAGTAATTTTTCAGCAGCACAGAAGGGGAGGGGGCGCCGCTCCCTCCCTTTTCCCTGTAGGATGCTTTTGTCATCCTGAGCGCAGCGAAGGATCTTTCCCCGGATATCGGCACGCTATAAGATTCTTCGCTCTGCTCAGAATGACATGTTTTTATCGTTTACATAGGTAGGTTAGAAAAATGGCAAATGCAAACGCTCCGCTTCTGGAGATGCGCAACATCAAAAAGGACTTCTTCGGAAACCAGGTGCTCAGTGACATCAACATCACCCTGGCCGAGGGCGAGGTCCTGGGTCTGTGCGGTGAAAACGGCGCGGGCAAGTCCACGCTCATGAAGATCCTCTTCGGTATGGACGTGATTCGCGAGACGGGCGGCTATGAGGGCGACATCCTCATAAACGGCGAGAAGGTGACGTTCAACACGCCCTTTGACGCGCTGGCCGCCGGCATCGGCATGGTGCACCAGGAGTTCTCCCTGATCCCCGGCTTCACCGCCACGGAGAACATCCTCTTAAACCGTGAGCCGAAGAAGAGAAACATCGTCTCCGAGGTCTTCGGGGACAGGCTCGACACGCTGAACTACAACGAGATGACCGGCCGCGCGGAGGCCGCCATCGAGAAGATGGGCTTCCACATCGACAAGGACATGGTCATCAGCGATATGCCCGTCGGCCACAAGCAGTTCACCGAGATCGCGCGCGAGCTGAGCAAGGACCAGCTCAAGCTCCTGATCCTCGACGAGCCGACCGCCGTTCTGACCGAGAAGGAGGCCGAGGCCCTGCTTGCCTCGATCCGCTCCATGTCGGAAAAGGGCATTGCCGTCATCTTCATTACGCACAGACTCCACGAGATCCTGTCCGTCTGCGACAAGGTGGTGGTCATGCGCGACGGCCTCGTCGTGGCGGATGTCCCGGCGGCGAGCACCAGCGTCAGTGAGATTTCCAAATGGATGGTGGGCCGCAGCGTTGCGACCGCCGCCAAGGCGGATATACGCGACCATTCGGACGCAAAGACCATCATGTCCATCAAGCGGCTCTGGGTCGATATGCCCGGCGAGACCGTGCGCGATGTGAGCCTGGATGTCAAGGAGGGCGAGATCCTTGGCATCGGCGGCCTTGCCGGTCAGGGCAAGCTCGGCATCCCGAACGGCATCATGGGCCTTTACGAAGCGGGCGGCACGGTCGAATTTGACGGAAAAACGATCCCCCTCAACAGCCCGCGCAAGTGCCTGGATTCGTCCCTGGCCTTCGTGTCGGAGGACCGGCGCGGCGTAGGCCTGCTGCTCGACGAGAGCCTGGAGTGGAACGTGGCCTTCCCGGCCATGCAGGTACAGAACAAGTTCCTGAAGAACTACCTCGGCGGCCTCATCAAGTGGCGCGACGAGAAGGCCATCCGCGAGGTGACCGAGCGCTACATCGACGAGCTCCAGATCAAGTGCACCGGCTCCAAGCAGAAGGCGAAGGAGCTTTCCGGCGGCAACCAGCAGAAGGTCTGCCTTGCCAAGGCCTTCGCGCTCGAGCCGAAGTTCCTCTTTGTCTCCGAGCCGACGCGCGGCATCGACGTGGGCGCCAAGGCCCTGGTGCTGGAGGCGCTGCGGCAGTTCAACCGCGAAAGCGGCGTCACCGTGGTCATGATCTCCTCAGAGCTTGAGGAGCTGCGGTCCATCTGCGACCGCATCGCCATCGTGTCCGGCGGCAAAATTGCGGGCATCCTGCCTGCGTCGGACCCGTCGGAGGACTTTGGCATGCTGATGGTCAGCATGGTCAAGTGAGGAGGGCAGCATGAACGATACATTAGACAGAACCAATCAGACGCTGGCGGACAGGCTGCGCGAGTTTGCGAAAAGCTTCGGCCTGCCGCGCCTTATCATCGCGGGCTTCCTGCTGCTGCTGTTCATCGCGGCGCCCTTCGTGGGCGCGGACTTCTGGACGCAGATCAGCAACACCATCAACCGCTTCAGCTGGAACGCCATCATGGTGCTCGCCATGGTGCCGATGATCCACTCCGGCTGCGGACTGAACTTTGGCCTGCCCCTCGGCATCATCTCCGGCCTTCTCGGGGCGACGCTCTCCATCGAGTTCGGCTTCACCGGACCCATGAGCTTTCTCATGGCCATCCTCATTGCCACGCCCTTTGCCGTCATCCTCGGCACCCTGTACGGCTGGCTTCTCAACAAGATCAAGGGCGGCGAGATGATGATCGCCACGTACGTGGGCTTTAGCTCCGTGTCCTTCATGTGCATGATGTGGCTGCTGCTTCCGTATCACAGCCCCACCATGGTCTGGGGCTTTGCGGGCAAGGGCCTGCGTACCACCATCTCCCTCGAGGGTTTCTATGACAAGGTCCTGGCGGGCTTTTTGCAGATCAACATCGGAAACCTCTCCATCCCCACCGGCACGCTCCTTTTCTTCGCGGTCCTGGCCTTCGGCATGTGGGCCTTCCTGCACACCAAGACCGGCACCGCCATGACCGCCGTGGGTTCCAACCCCACCTTCGCAAGGGCCGCCGGCGTGAATGTGGACAAGATGCGCATGCTGTCCGTCATCCTCTCCACCTGGCTTGCCGCTATCGGCATCCTGGTCTATGAGCAGGGCTTCGGCTTCATCCAGCTCTACATGGCACCGTTTTACATGGCCCTGCCCGCCGTGTCCGCCATCCTCATCGGCGGCGCGACCGTCAACAAGGCCACCATCGCCAATGTCATCATCGGCACCTTCCTCTTCCAGGGCATCGTCACCATGACCCCGACGGTCATGAACAACATGATCCACATGGACATGAGCGAGGTCATCCGCGTCGTTGCCTCCCAGGGCATGATCCTCTACGCACTGACCAGAAAAACGGAGGCGACGAAATGAAAAAAGACAATAAGATTTTCACCTTCCTCCGCGATAACTCCGTGCCGATCATGTTCGTCATCATCTGCGCGGTGTGCATCCCCGTCTCCGGCTTTTCCTACGGCTATCTGCTCAACGAGATCGTCACCCGAATGGGGCGCAACATCTTCCTGATCCTCGCGCTGCTGATCCCGATCATGTCCGGCATGGGCCTGAACTTCGGCATGACCCTCGGCGCCATGGCGGGCGAGATCGCGCTGATCCTGGTGTCCGACTGGCAGATCTGGGGCATCCCCGGCGTGGTGCTGGCGATGATCCTCTCCATCCCCATTTCCATCCTGCTCGGCGCCTTCTGCGGCAAGATCCTCAACATGGCCAAGGGCCGCGAGATGATCACCTCCTACATCATCAGCTTCTTCATGAACGGCATCTACCAGCTGGTGGTGCTGTACATGATGGGCTCCATCATCCCCATCAAGCACTTTTCCGTCAAGCTTCCCCGCGGCTACGGCATCCGCAACACCGTGTCGCTGCTCAACATGCGCCAGTGCCTGGATAACCTGCTGGCCGTGCGCGTGGACGGCGTGAAGATCCCGGTGCTTACCTTCCTCATCATCGGGGTGCTGTGCGTGTTCATCGTGTGGTTTAGAAAGACCAAGCTCGGCCAGGACATGCGCGCGGTGGGCCAGGACATGAACGTGGCCCGTGACGCGGGCATCAATGTCGAGCGCACCCGCATCATCTCCATCGTCATGTCCACGGTGCTCGCGGGCTTCGGCATGGTGATCTATCTCCAGAACATGGGCAATATCGCGACCTACAGCTCCCACTCGCAGATCGGCATGTTCTGCATCGCGGCGCTGCTGGTCGGCGGCGCGAGCGTGGACAAGGCATCCATCGGCAACGTCTTCCTCGGCGTGATCCTCTTCCACACCATGTTCATCGTCGCCCCCAAGGCGGGCGCGCAGATCACCGGCGACTCCATGATCGGCGAGTACTTCCGCGTCTTCGTCTCCTACGCGGTCATCACCGTGGCCCTCATCATGTACGAGACCAAGAAGCGCAAGCACAAGAGCGCGGCGGCCCAGCAGCTGCAGGCGGCGCAGAATGAGGAGGCGGCAAAATGAAGAACAAGAGACGCTTTTTCTTCCGCCTCGGCGCCATCGTGCTGCTGGCTGCGATCGCGGCCTGCATGATGGTCATCGGCCGCGGCCACACCGTGTACATCGACAACAAGAGCCTTGAATATGAGGGCGAGACCTATGCGCCCTACTATCGTGCCACCGTCTATGTAAACGGCGAGCGCGTGTCCAAGCTCCAGCCCAAGGAGCGCGCCGGCGCCACCAATATCGGACAGAGCTTCTCCATGACCCTTGAGCTCATCAAGGACAAGGACGGCGAAACCGAGACCGTGGACATCGCCCTCAAGCTGCCCTACAATATGGACGGCATCATCGTCAACATCCCCGGCTACATGGCGGGCCTGCCCCAGGACGCCTGGATGAGCGAGTTTGTCTCCACGCCCACCGAGGCCGAGATGCAGGACGAGGAAATCCCCACCGAGGAGGAAGACGTCCTCGCCGGCGCGGAATTCTAAAAAGATTTTACAGCCCATGCAAACGCATGGGCTGTTCCGCTGTCATCCTTTGTCGGATAAAAAGATCGTATCAAAAGTTCTAAAATACTGTTCCTCAACACTTCACGACCATACAGCGGCGCGAGCGTAAGCGAAGCCCTCCGCGGTCGGCGAAGCGCAGGACCGTATACCACTTGCGAGCGCCCTTTTCTTTTCTTACACCGGGCGCGGCGCGTTCTTTTCTTTTCGGCAGGACGAAAAGAAAAGAACGGGGGGCGCAGTACGCAGGTAATGTTTTTGGGGCGCTAAAAATGATTCATACAGGAGGATACTATGGCTAAATTACAGGGCCTCAAGCCCGAAAAGGTTTTTCAGTTTTTTGAGATGCTCTGCTCGGTGCCCCACGGCTCGGGCAACACGAAGCAGATCAGCGACCTGTGCGTGAAGTTTGCCGAAGAGCGCGGCCTTCGCTATAAGCAGGACGCGCTCAACAACGTCATCATCTGGAAGGACGCAAGCCCCGGCTGCGAGGACCTCGAGCCCCTGATCTTCCAGGGCCACATCGACATGGTCTGCGCAAGCGAGCCGGACTGCGGCATCGACATGAAAACCGACGGCTTGAACGTGTATGTGGACGGGGACTGGGTCAGGGCGTACAAGACCAGCCTCGGCGCGGATAACGGCATCGGCGTCGCCATCACCATGGCCCTGCTCGACGACGACACCCTCCGCCACCCGCGGCTCGAGGCGCTTTTCACCACTGACGAAGAGACC
Source organism: Oscillospiraceae bacterium (assembly GCA_902799075.1). Lineage (GTDB taxonomy): Bacteria > Bacillota > Clostridia > Oscillospirales > Oscillospiraceae > Limivicinus. Next base: position 5,892 of record CADBYZ010000048.1, read on the forward strand.
GGCATGTTCGGCGCAAACGGCGTGGACCTCAGCGAGCTGAAAGGCCATAACCTTATAAACCTCGACTCCGAGGAGGAGGGGAGCCTGACCGTAAGCTGCGCGGGAGGCGTGCGGGCCGACTGCCTGTTCCCGGCCGACTGGGAGACAGCGAGCGCGGGCATGCGCTTTTACGAGGTCGTGATCGACGGGCTCAAGGGCGGCCACTCCGGCGCTGAGATCCACAAGGGCCGTGCCAACGCCATCCGGCTCATGGGCCGCTTCCTCTACGAGGCCGAGCAGCAAATGGGCCTGCGCGTTGCATCCATGGAGGGCGGCACCTTCACCAACGTCATCCCGCTTGCCTGCCGCGCGGTCGTCGCCGTCCCGGAGGACAAGGCTTCCGAGTTTGAAGCCACCGTTTTATACGACGCCGCCATGTTCAAAAACGAGTACCTGACCGCCGACCCGGGCCTTGCCATGCACAGCGCGCCCACCGCGGCGGCGGAACGGGTCTTCTCCGAACAGCGGACCAGGGCTCTGCTTCAGATGATGGTGCTGGCCCCGAACGGCCTGCAGGCCATGAGCATGGACATCCCCGGCCTTGTGCAGACCTCGCTGAACATGGGCGTGGTCAGAACGGAAGGGGAGGGGATGGCCCTGAATTTCAGTGTCCGCTCCTCCATCCAGAGTCAGAAGGAGGCACTGGTCGTCAAGCTCGACGCGCTGTGCGGCCTTCTCGGCGCAAGCTTTTGCACCCACGATCCCTACCCCGCCTGGGCCTTCAAAAAGGAATCCCGCCTGCGCGACGCGATGGCGAAGGCATGCGCCGCGGTCTACGGCAAGGTGCCCGGCATCACCGCCACCCACGGCGGGCTTGAGTGCGGCCTGTTCATGGAAAAGCGCCCGGACTTCGACTGCGTCTCCCTCGGCCCGGACCTGCGCGAGGTCCACTCCGTCCGTGAGCGCCTGAGCATTTCCTCCACCGAGAAGCTTTACAGAGTTGTCAGGAGCTTCGTGGAGAACTGGGAGTAAAAAGCAAAAGCGTGAACCGAAAACCCGGTTCACGCTTTTTTCAGCGCTTTGGTATTTGCTCCGCTCCGCCTGTCACGACCTCGCCGGTCCGGACGGGGATGCCGCCTGGCACTCTTGTTTCGGCGCAGACCGCGGCCCCGGCACTGGCGTCCTCGGCGTGGGCCGCGAGGGCGGCGTAGAGGACCGCGATGCTGAACAGCGCGATCAGGGCCAGCACGATCAGTGTCCGTTTGACCATGACTTTGCGGCGCTGCCGGACGCGCTCCTGCTCACGGCGCAGCTCCTCGGCCTGACGCTTCGCCTTCTCTTTTGCCAGCGCGGCGCTCTGTTGGGCCTTGCGCGCCTTGTCGGCGTAGAAGCGTTTCGCGTCGCCGACGGTGTCTTTGCCCACCTCGGCGGCAAAGCTTTTCACGGGGCCGAGCAGATCCTGCTTGAGACTGTGCAGCTCGTCCTGTTCCTCCTGACTCAGATAGGCGCTCACGGCAATCCCTCCCAGCGTGATGATTTACCTCATCATACCACACAAAGCGCACGCTTGAAAAGAGTAAAAAACGAACCCCCGGTCCTGCACCGGGGGTTCACTGCGTAAATGCGTTTACTTGTTGTTATTGTTCTTGCTGCCGAGGATGCGCAGCAGGCGCAGGAACAGGTTTGCCATGTCGAGGTAGATGTCCAGCGCGCAATCCACGGCGTTGTCCAGCGTCTTGGGGAACTGCTGGGAGCGGTGGATGTCGTAGGCGATGTACACGCTGAAGAGGCCCGAGGCGATCCAGTCCGTGGCGTTCTGCCGTACGTGGAACAGCAGCAGCACGACCTCGCACAGCATGAGCGCGATCAGACAGCCGAGCAGCGCCATGCCGAGCTTTTCAAAGAAGGCCGGGAACATCATCTCGATGCCGAGCATGGCAAGCGTCACAACGAGGGTGTACAGGAAGGCGTCCTTCACGACCTGGGCGTCGATCCCGCCGTATTCCGCGACCATGGCCGAGATCGCAAGGCCCAGGGGGACGACGACCATGTTGTAGCCGAGAAAGCTGATGGCGGCGTTGTCGGACTTCGAGGCGATAAAGATGCCGCCAAAGGCCAGCACGAGGTACAGGATCAGAAAGGCGACGGGATTGATGTAGCGGTACACGTCGCCCACATAGGCGCAAAGCAGGACGTTGACGAGCAGGCCCCACACCACCACACCGATCATCACGGCGTTGTAGGCGCGGGTGCTGATGATCGCGCCGGGTTCGACAGCGGCCTCAAGCCGCGCCTGGCGGGCCGCCCGGCCGAGGGCGAGCGCGGCGCCGGCTGCCTTCTGGGTCTCGGCCATGTGCGTCTGTGTCTGCCGGAGAGGCGCGCCGCATTCCGAGCAGAAGCGCGCGTCGCGCGGATTTTCGGTGTTGCAGTTCGGACATTTCATAGAACAGAAACCCCTTTCGTTTTAGTTTGAAGTTTGAAGTCAGGAGTCAGGAGCCGGAGGAATGCAATAACTCCACACTGAATCAGCTTTCCTTTCTATCTGAGGCCGGTTCCAGTTTGTGCTTGCCGTAGCCCACGATGTCGTGCAGGCGGATCTGGCCCTGGATGCCCTTGGGCGTGACCCACATGGAGCCGGCCTCGTTGAGGATCAGGCTGGGGCCGACCGCCTCCACCAGCTCGTCGGTGGCGAGGATCTGCCCGCCCGTGGTGTAGCCCTGGACACGGGAAGCGAGATTGACGTTGCGGCCGATCATGTCGTACTTCGTGCGTGTCTCGGAGCCGATGTTGCCGAGGATGGCTTCGCCCTTGTGCAGGCCGATGCACATGGAGATGTCGGGATAGCCCTGCGCCCGGTTCCACTCGTTGACCGCCGACATGCGCCGCTGCATGGCGACCGCGCAGGCTGCGGCGTTGCGCGCGGACAGCTCATTGTCACGCGGCGCGCCGAAGACCGCCACGATCGCGTCCCCCACAAAGTCGAGGATGTTGCCCCGCCAGGCGTTGATGATCTCAATCATTTCCTCCAGAAAATGGTTGAGCATGCGGATGAAATCCACCGGGTCCATCTGCTCGGAAAGCTGGGTGGAGCCGCGCAGATCGGCAAACAGGATCGCCACGTCCCGGCGCTCCCCGCCGATCCTGAAGTCCTTGTCCTTCAAAATCTCCTCCAGCACCTCGTCGGTCAGATAGCGGCCGAAGGTGTTGCGGATAAAAGCGTCACGCTGATACAGCGTCTGGCGCAGCTGCTCGTTTTCGGCCTCCAGCGCCGCAATGATCGTTTCATTGGACATGATGGCTTCCTCGCTTTTAAGTGCTGCCAAAACAATACCACAAAAGAGTGGATTTGAAAACAGGGAATGTGTAAATTTTTCAGGTGCGCAGAGATGAAGATGGCAAAGCAGAATCAGTGGATTTTTCCAGGGGAGCTGTTATACTGTGTGACGAAAGTGTGATGTTGTGTGTGGTAACATACAGCCATCAAGAAAAAAACCGAAAGGAATGGATCATAATGAAAAAACTGATTTGCATGGTCATGGCGGTCCTGCTGCTCGCGTCCCTGAGCGCCGCCGCATTCGCAGACTCCGGCATCGGGGTCGAGCCCGGCCAGCACATGGCCGACTTCACTGTCTCCCTCACCGACGGCAGCACCGCGACTCTCTCCGAGCTGCTCAAGGAGAAGGACCTGGTCGTACTCAACATCTTCGCCAGCTGGTGCGGCCCCTGCGAGAACGAGTTCCCCGAGATGGAGAAGGTCTATCAGGCCAACAAGGACCGCATGGAGATTGTCGCGGTCTCCGGCTATGAGGACGACACCATGGAGATCATCTCCGACTACAAGGCAAGCCACAATCTCAGCTTCCCCATGGGCCTTGCGGGCGACGACCTGAGCTACCTCAGCGTCCCCGGCTACCCCACCACCTTCTTCATTGACAAAAGCGGCAATGTAGGCTTTATCAAGATCGGTTCCTTCCCAAGCGCGGAGGAGTTCGAGGGCAAGGTCAAGACCTTCCTCGCCGCCGATTACGACGGCAAGCCCCTCAAGACCGAGCAAGCCGTGAGTATCCTGCCTTATATCCTGCTGTTCCTGGCGCTGGGCGGCCTGCTGCTCGTCATCGGCAGATGGTGCCTGCTTAAAAAGGCGGGCAGACCCGGCTGGTACAGCCTCATCCCGATCCTGAGCAGCTATCAGGAATACGACATCTGCTGGAACGGCTGGCTCGGCGTCGCTGCGGACCTGTGCCTGCTGGTTGCGCTGTTCACGAACAACCTCGGCCTCAGCCCTGTCATCCACCATGTCCTCATGGCCGCAAGCGTCATCCTCGGCATCCCCCAGAGCTTCAAGCTGGCCAAGGCCTTCGGCCAGGGCAAGCTGGTCGGCGTGCTGCTGATGCTCCCCGGCCTCAAGGAGATCACCCGCTTCGTCCTCGGCGTGAGCAAGGCCAAATACCAGCCCCTCGCCTCCAGAGTGTGATCAACGCAAACGCGAAAGTGACCGGGCCCGCCCCGGCCGCTTTCGCGCGCGGCATGAACGATATAGTTTATTTTCAACGTCCCGGCGTTGACAGCTGCGTCCACACTGCGCTATACTGTGTGCAGAATGTGACAGATATGTGATGGTTTGCGTGATACAATCAGCTCACAGATTGAGAAATACAGAACGCAGATCAGAGGAGTTGAACATGAAGAATATGAGTAAGCTGAATGACGACGAACTGGAAATGGTCTCCGGCGGTACGATTTCGCTGGATGAGGCGGTGAGCAGCGCACTGGGCTATGTAGCGCTGTCGAGAGGCGATATCGACTTTCTGAAACGGGCCGAGTTGAACGGGCAGGCCTACGACATCAAGTTCTACAAGGGCGGCACGGTGTACTCGTTCAGTGTCGACGCCGAGTCCGGCGCGGTCCTCGCCTACAGCCAGGATTTCGCCTGATCGCAGGAAAAGAAAACATCGGGGCTGTGAAACGAAGGTTTCACGGCCCCGATGTTTCATAATAGGTACTGAATATGATTTATGGAAACAAGATTATGTATACTGGAACATGACAGCTATTTCTCCAGCGTAACCACGACGCGCACCGGATTGTGGTCGGAATTTTCAAAGGCCGCGTCAACGGTCTTGACCTCCTCCAGCTTCACGTTCGGGGAGAGGATCAGGCCATCGATCACGTAGTACTGTGTGCCCGCGGCGTCGGCGGGGTCGTAAGGCTGGTTGAGCAGGCGGCAGGAGGGGACGGTCAGGTCATAGGCCAGGGTCCAGCCCTCAGGCAGGAGCTTCTCGTCGAGCACACCCGGCTCCCAGTTCTCGGCGTGGGTGTTGGGATAGGCATCCAGACTGCCAGGGAAGACCTGGTTGAAGTCGCCGCCAGCGATGACATAGTTGCCCTTGGCATATTCGTCCTCAATATAGTCGCGCAGCTGGTTGGTCTGGGCGATCTTGCCCTCGCCGTCGTCGTAGGCCTCAAGGTGGAGGTTCACCAGCACGAGCTCCCTGTCGCTGCCCTCAATGGGCAAGCGGCTTACCAGCAGGCAGCGCTTGAGGTTTGCAATCCTGAGCGGCCAGGAGAAGGGGCAGGGGAGGGAGATGCGCTCGGCGCTGTCGACGCGGATGCCGTCCGTCACGGTGTACAGGCCGCTGTTGATTTTGCCCAGGGGGTGGATGATGAGCGTGTTCGGGTTCGGCACAAAGGGGCAGGAGTAGTTGAGCGTGTAGGCGCTGCTGCCTGTGGGGCTGCCAAGCTGCTCGCGCTCGTCGATGCCGTAGGTGCGGGAGGAATTTGCGTCCACCTCCTGCAGCAGCACGAGATCGGCGTCATTTTCTTTGATCGTGTCGGAGATGCCGTTCAGATAGGTCTGTACCTGAGACTTGTCGGCGGATTTGGTGTTTTTGCCGCCGTCCATGAAGAAGTCCGAGTCCTTGCCGAGCCCGCCGTAGCCCACGTTCCAGCTGAGCATCGTGAGCTCCTGCCCGGGCTTGAGCGCTGCGCCTTCGTCCGCACGCTGCACCGCAACCGTTTCGACCGGCGAGGGCTTATACTCCGTCGCGGTCAGCCAGCCGAAAAGCCCGCCGGTGGCAAACACGGCGGCGATCGGCGGCACCAGGATCACTTTCACAATCTTTTTCATCGTCTTGTACCTCTGTTATGTAAGATTGGGGTATCATGTCTTCATCATATCATTCGGAAGGAAAACGCGCAAGAGTATTGTCAAGTGCGGCGGAATCATGTATAATGCAGCGCGGATTAAGATACAGGAGGATGCTTCATGCATTACGAACATATCAAAGCACAGGACCCGGAGGTCTACGGCGCCATGATGCGTGAGCTGGACCGCCAGCGCGATCATATCGAGCTAATCGCCTCGGAGAACTTCGTCTCGCCCGCCGTGATGGAGGCCATGGGCAGCCATCTGACCAATAAATACGCCGAGGGCCTGCCCGGCGCGCGCTACTACGGCGGCTGTCAGTTTGTGGACGAGGTGGAAAACCTCGCCATCGAGCGGGCCAAGAAGCTCTTCGGCGCCGAGCACGCCAATGTCCAGCCCCACTCCGGCTCCCAGGCCAACGTGGCGGTGTACCTGGCCTTATTGAAGCCGGGCGACACCATCATGGGCATGGACCTCAGCCACGGCGGACACCTGACCCACGGCTCGAAGGCGTCCATCTCCGGCAAGTACTTCAACGCCACCTTCTACGGCGTCGACCCCGAAACCGAGACGATCAATTACGACACGGTCCAGCGCCGCGCAGAGGAGGAGAGGCCGAAGCTCCTGATCGCCGGGGCCAGCGCCTATCCCCGCGTCATCGACTTTAAGCGCATGCGCGAGATCGCCGATTCCGTGGGTGCCTACCTCATGGTGGACATGGCCCACATCGCGGGCCTCGTCGCCGCCGGGGAGCACCCGAGCCCCGTGCCCTACGCCCATGTGGTCACCACCACCACGCACAAGACCCTGCGCGGCCCGCGCGGCGCCCTGATCCTGTGTACCGACGAGCTTAAAAAGAAAATCAATTCCGCAGTCTTCCCCGGCTCCCAGGGCGGCCCGCTCATGCACATCATCGCCGCCAAGGCCGTCTGCTTCAAGGAGGACCTGAGCGACGAGTTCAAGGCTTACCAGCACCAGATCGTCCTCAACGCCGCGGCCCTGGCCGACGAGCTGCAAAAGCGCGGCGTGCGCCTGGTCTCCGGCGGTACGGACAACCATATGATGCTGGCCGATGTCATGAGCCGCGGCAAGACCGGGGCCGAGGTGCAGGAGCTTCTGGACATGGCGAACATCACCGCCAATAAGAATACCATCCCATTCGACACCCAGGGCGTGAAGGCAACCTCCGGCATGCGCTTCGGAAGCCCCGCCGTCACCACCCGCGGCATGAAGGAGCCCGAGCTTCGCCAAATCGGCGCCATGATCGCCCGCCTCATCGACGAGGGCGAGTCCGCCGTCCCGGAGGTAAAGAAGCAGGTCATCACCCTGTGCGAGCAGTTCCCGCTCTACCCGGAGAATGGTTGACATAATATTTATCTGTGCCAATAAAAAACAGCATAAAAAAAGGCTGATACAGGGCATATCCTGAATCGGCTTTCTTTTATATAGTAAACATAAAAACAGAAACATAACATTATTAACGTAAAATAAAGAACATAAAACAAGAGTCATAAAATAATTTACAGAAAACAGTTCACATAACAAAAGCTCTCCTTCGATAAAAGGAGAGCTTTTATACCATTATAATTCAATTCAACCGCGACTGCACGCAGACAGAGAAGCAAACTTACTGCGCTTTCTGCAGGGCTTTGACCTTGGTGCCCAGATTTTTTACGGCTTCCTTCAGAATGAAGATATCAGTCTTCATGTTCTCGATCTCTTCGGGCGGCGTCATGCGCTCCAGAAGTGCCTCATGGCCTTCCGCAAGAATGCGCAATTTGGGGTTGATCTCCGATTCGACAATGGTCATCATGTCCTCGTGCATTTCCTTTTTCTGCTGCGCGGAAATATTGAGCATTTCAGCCCGGAGCTCTTCTTTCTGCTGCGCGGAAATATTGAGCATTTCAGCCCGGAGCTCTTCTTTCTGCTGCGCAAGCATGGCCTCGGTGTGCTTGCGCTCCTCAGCGAACATGGCCTCGGTGTGCTTGCGCTCCTCGGCGAACATGGCAGACATATCTGCCCGGAGTACCTTGTTGTTTTCAGAAATAGCATCGCTTACGATTTTGGAGATAATCTGGATATCATTCGCGTCCAACATGTCATCTCACCTCGTCTTCTATTCTATCATCCCGATACCCCCTTGTCAAGGAACGGCCGGTCAGGTTCCGCGCCGCTCCGTGTAGCGTTACAATAGATGTGAGACTAAGGGATAGAAAAAAGCGGTTGAGTTTGTTAGAATGAAGCTACCACACAACACCACTAACAAAAGGAGCTCA
>CADBYZ010000049.1 GCA_902799075.1 Oscillospiraceae bacterium
GGCAACGCCGCCAAGCGCGACGACATCATCGTCCTCGCCCCGCTGCCCCTCTTCACCGCCGACGGCAAGCCCATCGAGTAATCGCACAAAGCGTATAAAAAGTACGGCGTTCGCTTGACGCCGTACTTTTTTATTCTTCCTTTCTCCGTCGGAACAGGGCCTCGTTGAGAGCCGCGCCGTAGAAGAGGATCATCATGATGCTCTTGAGCCACATGGCCGCGAGGAACACCGAAGCCAGCGACCCGTACAGGGAGGATGCCTGCCAGAAGCGCTTAATGAAGATTTCAAACAGCGACGAAAAGAGCAGCCACATCCCCGCGGCAAACAGCGCCCCCGGCAGCTGATAGCGCAGCTTGCGGTGCACACCCTGGAGGTAGGTATAGGCAAGCAGGATCACCAGCACCATCGCCCCCACGGTGATGAGGCCGCTGTACTCCATGAAATCCATGAGCCTGCCCGCCACGTCCGGGATATTGAGCCACTCGTTGACCACGGCTATGAGCGATTCGATGGAGCCGCGCAGGACGCGGAAAATGAACAGCGCCGGGATCAGCGCGATGAACAGCAGCGTGAACAGCAGCGACACGCCGCGCTGGCGCAGAAAGCGCCTGCTGGTGTTGCTGATTTTGCACAGGCCCATCTGAATGGCGTTGACGCCGTTGGAGGCCGACCACAGCGACGCCACCACCGACACCGACACCGCGAGGCTGCCCGCCTGGCGGTTGACGTTTGCGATGACGCTGTGCAGCATACTGCGCACCTCCGGCAGATCGGGCAGCAGGTCCCGCAGTGCCGTCTCCACATGCTGCAGGCTCACGTCCGGCAGCATGTTCACGACGCCGATCATCAGCGTCAGAAGCGGCACCATCGCCATCAGGGTATACAGCGTCGTATATCCCGCGTAGACGGACATCTCGTTTTTGGCGTAGATGCGGCCCGTCTCCTTGACCACGTCCAGCAGGACGCTTTCCTTTTTCTTCATGGTGCCGTTCATGCGTCCAGATACCGGCAGGCGCCCAGCGCCGCCACCGCGCCGTCGGCCACGGCGGTGGTAAGCTGGCGCACGCCCTTCGCGCGGCAGTCGCCCGCCGCAAATACGCCCGCGCTCCTTGTCACGCAGTCCTCGCCGGAGGCGGCGTAGCCCGCCCCGTCGAGCGCCATCAGGTCCGTGAAAATGCCGTTATCCGGCTGGTGCCCCACGGCGACAAAAAGTCCCGTGACCTCGAGCTTCTGCGTCACGCCGTCCCGCTCGACCGTGATGCCCGAAAGCTCCCCGTCGCCGAGAAGTGCGGTGACACGGGCGTTCATCATGAGCGTCACATTCTCCCGCTCCCTGAGCGCCTCCACCAGGCGCTGCTCGCCGCGGAAATCGGCGCGGCGGTGGATGAGGGTCACATGGCGGCAGGTCTCGCTCAGAAGCAGCGCGTCCTGCAGGGCTGCGTTGCCGCCGCCGCAGACGGCCACGTCCTGGCCCGCAAAGAAGGCTCCGTCGCACACGGCGCAGTAGCAGACGCCGGAGCCCACAAGCTCCTCCTCGCGCTGAAGGCCGAGCATGCGGGGCCTTGCGCCCACGGCCGCGATGAGAGCCCGGCCCTGAAAGACTGTGCCCGACTCGCACACGACCGTCTTGACGCCGTCAGCCTCCACGCGCACGGACACGGCCTCGTCCAGCTCCACCTCCGCGCCCTGCTCCATGGCCTGCTCGAGCAGCTTGTCGCCGAGCTCGGTGCCGGTGACGGAGAGAAAGCCCGGGAAGTTTTCGACCCGGGGGCTCCATGTGATCTGTCCGCCAAAGGCGTTTTTCTCGATGACCAGCACGCTCTTTCCCGCGCGCCGGGCATAGGTGGCGGCGGTCAGTCCCGCAGGGCCCCCGCCGATGATGAGAATATCGTACAGCATAAACGCGTTTCCTTTCCAAACACTGTAAATAAGTTCGCCGAAAGCAAAACAAAGCACCGATTTGTGCATCAAGGAAGTTTGAGGTTTACATAAAAATCCTTGCATTTTTGCCCGGATCAGGTATATAATGGTGAAAGCCTGAGAAAATCAGGAATATTTGCAAAAGGGAGGATCATCTCATGTGGGACAGAAAAGAACTTAAAGCGAGAGGCATGGCCGCCTTTAAGGCCAACTACTGGAAGTGCGTGCTGGCGGCGCTGCTGCTCACCCTGTTTGTGGCGGGCACTTCCTTCACCGTAAGCCGCTCCGCCGGCAACACCCTCGACAACAGCAACCTCAACTATTCCGTGAGCCAGACCGACTCCGGCGTGGAAGTCACCGTCAACGGCCAGACCTACGACCAGATCGGCGACGCCATCAATGCCGTGGCCGAGGCCGAGGGCACGACCCCCGAGCAGGCGCAGGCCGTTGCCGAGCTTGCCGATTTCGCCAACACCGTGCAGAACAATCCCGAGGCGCAGGAAGCCGTCGGTGTCATTCTGGCTCTGCTCGGCGGTGTGGTCCTTCTGGTCGGTGTGATCGGCGGCCTGCTGCGCCTGCTGGTTTTCAACCCCCTGGAGATCGGCTGCCGCGGCTTCTTCACCGTCAACAGCGACGCGCCCGCAGAGCTCAGCGAGATCAAGACCGGCTTCCAGCCCTTCGGCCGCAACATCGGCGCGATGTTCCTGCGCGACCTGTTTATCTGCCTGTGGAGCCTGCTGTTTGTCATCCCCGGCATCATCAAGGCCTATTCCTACCGCATGGTGCCCTACATCCTCGCGGAGGACCCCGAGATCAGCGGCAAGGATGCCATCACCCTCTCCCGCCAGATGATGGACGGACAGAAGTGGAACACCTTTGTGCTGGACCTGAGCTTTATCGGCTGGGACCTTCTCTCCGCCGTTACCGGCGGGCTGCTGGGGCTGTTCTACGTCAACCCCTACAAGCACGCCACCGGCGCCGAGCTCTACCAGGTGCTCAAAAATCAGTAAACAGATTCTACATACCACGGCGGCTCCGTTCAGGAGCCGTCGTTTTTATTGCTTCTTTCTCGGCAGCGGATGCTTCTTGCCGTCGGGCGTCACGATATAGGTGTTTTCCAGCACCGAGATGGTGTTGCGGCGAAACTCCTCGATATACTCCTTCCTCAGCGCGTCGCGCTCGGAAAGCTCCCGGGCTGTCAGCGCCCGCTCCTTTGCCAGATGCGCCAGCTCATTGATCCGCTCAATCTTTGTCTTTTCCATAACTTCACTTTTCACTTTCCACTTTTCACTTTAATCCTCGATGGTTCCCAGCTCGTCAAGCGTCAGTTCAAAGGCGGGGATGAAATACAGCAGGAAGTAGTCCACCTCGGGCAGGTGATAGGCCTCCAGCGCCTCACGGGTGCGGCGCTCGGCGGAGATAAAGTCGCTGTTGCCGGCCTTGCGCTCCTCGATGCACTTGATGTAGGCCGAGAGCTTGTCGGCCGCCTTCACCAGGTCGTGGCAGTGCCTGGCCGACGAACCGTTGAGATAGGGCTCGAAGGCGCCGCGCATCTGCTCCGGCAGCGTACTCAGGAGCTTCTCGCAGGCAAGCTGCTCCACCTCGTCGTAAGCGCCCTTGATCTTCGCGCTGTGGTACTTGATGGGCGTGGGCAGATCGCCGGTCAGGATTTCGGAGCAGTCATGGTACAATGCCACGGCGGCATATTCCTCCGGGTTGCAGGGGATCTGCAGCACGTCGCGGCGGATGATGCCCAGGGCGTGGGCGATGACCGCCACCTGATGGCTGTGCTCCTGGATGTTCTCGGGCAGTGCGTTGCGCATGAGGCTCCAGCGCTCGATGTAGCGCATGCGCGAAAGATAGGCAAAAAAGTTATACATAATATCTCCTCATATTTTGACAGTGCGCACAGTATAGCACGCCGCCCCGGGAATTTCAATCCGATCCTTGCAGCGCCGTCAGCACAGCCTCGGCGCAGCGCAGGCCGTCCACGGCGGCGGAGGTGATGCCGCCCGCGTAGCCCGCGCCCTCCCCGCAGGGGTAGAGGCCGCGCAGAGAACTCTGCATCGTGTCATCCCGCAGGATGCGCACAGGCGAGGACGAGCGCGTCTCCGGCCCGGTGAGCACCGCGTCGGGATCGTCAAAGCCCTTTAGCTTCCGCCCCAGGGCCGGGATCGCGTTTTGCATGACAGACGTGATCCGCTCCGGCAGCACCCGCCGCAGATCGCCCCAGCAAACACCGGGCGCGTAGCTCGGCGTGACCGTGCCGGGGCCGGTGCTGGGCCGGTTTTCGAGAAAGTCCCCCACCAATTGCGCGGGCGCATGGTACGAACCCGTATACGCATAGGCGGCGCGCTCGATCTCCCGCTGCCACTCCATGCCCGCCAGCACCCCCTCGCCGGGGAAGTCCTCCGTGTGCAGAGTGACGAGCATGGCGGCGTTGGCGTTTTCGCCGTCGCGCCGGGAATAGCTCATGCCGTTGGTGACCACGCCGCCCGCCTCCGACGCCGCGGCGAAGACCTGCCCGCCTGGGCACATGCAGAAGGTATAGGCGCTGGTCCCGTCCGGCAGATGGACGTTGAGGCTGTAGTCGGCAGGCGGCAGCTCTCCACGCTCGCGCCCGTACTGGGCAAGGTCGATCATGGCCTGCCTGTGCTCGATGCGGACCCCCATGGAAAAGGGCTTGCGCTCCATCGGTACACCCATGTCGTGCAGCCAGGTAAAGCTGTCCCGGGCGGAGTGCCCGATAGCGAGGATCAGCTGACGGCTTGGCAGCGTCTCCGTGTTCCCGCCGTGGGTGACGATGATGCCGCTGACAGCCCCGTCCTTCGTCTCGATGCCGTCAAGCCTCGTTTCAAAGCGTACCTCGCCGCCGAGGGCGATGATCTCCCGGCGGATGCTCTGCACCACGTCGATGAGGATATCCGTGCCGATGTGGGGCTTGGCGTCATACGTCACCGATTCAGGCGCGCCGTGGGCGGCAAACTCCCGCAAAACCCAGAACATGCGCCTGTCATGGGTGCCGGTGTTGAGCTTGCCGTCGGAAAAGGTGCCGGCCCCGCCCTCGCCGAACTGGACGTTGGATTCGGTGTCGAGCGCCCCGCCCCTGCGGAAGGCCTCCACCGCCGCGGCACGCTTTGCCGCCTCCTGCCCGCGTTCGATAACAAGGGGCCGCGCCCCGGCCCGCGCCAGCACAAGCGCCGCGAACATGCCCGCCGGGCCGAAGCCCACCACCACCGGGCGCGTGTCCGCCTGTACAGCCGGGATCTCATACACGGGCGGCTCATAGGGCGCCGCGTCCTTCCCGGCAGCTTTCAAGGCCCGCTCCTCACCGCGCTTTAAGCTGACGGCGGCGGAGCAGGTATAGTGAATGTCGTTTTTCTTCCGCGCGTCCAGGGAGCGCTTGACCGGATAAATGTCCGCAATGTCGCTTATCTGTACGCGCATTTTTTTTGCCGCCTTCGTGCGGAGTTTTTCAAGCTCTTCGCCCGGCTCGAGGCGGAGGTTTCGTACAAGGATCATGTGCCCAGCCTCCCCGCAAGTCTGCCGCTGGCCCAGGCCCATTGCAGGTTGTAGCCGCCGCAGTCGCCGTCGATGTCCAGTACCTCCCCGCAGGCGAAAAGCCCGGGGACAAACCAGCTCTCCAGCGTCTCGGGATTGAAGCCGGAGGTCTTCACGCCGCCTGCCGTGACCTGGGCCTTGTCAAAGCCCTCGGTCCCCTGCACCGGAAGGCGAAAGTCCTTGCAGGCACTGACGAGCTTTCCGAGCGCCCTGTCATCCAGCTCCTGCAGGGGCATGCTGGCATTAAGGCCCGCATATTTGACAAGCATTTTCCCCAGCCGGTTGTGGACCATGCCCGTCAGCATGTCCCCGGCGGGTAAGGAGGGCAGCGTTTCCCGCCGTTGTTTCAATAAGGCGAGGAGCACGGCCTCGTCATAGTCTCTCAGAAAATCCGCCGCGAGGGTCAGCCCCTTGCCGCCGGTCGCCGCCGCGCGGGAGAGATCAAAAACCGCCGGGCCCGAGACGCCCGTCTCAATGAACTGGAGCTCTCCCCCGCTTTCAGCCAGCACATTTTCCCCCGCGTAAAGGCGCAGGGCGCAGTCGGCCCGCACGCCCTTGAGGGCGCGGGGATACTCCGGCGCGGTGACGAGCTGGACGAGGGACGGATAGAGCGCCGTGCGCTTGTGGCCCAGCATTTTCAGCAATTCGTACCCGTCCGACACGCCGCCGAGCTTGGCCCCGGCAGCACCCCCACAGGCGACGATGAGCTTGTCGGCGTGCAGGCGTTCCGAATCCGTGACGACGGTGAAGCCCTGCTTCTCGCGCTTTACCTCCCGCGCGGGCTCGGCGGCTTTCAGCTCCACGCCCCGGGCCTCCAGATGAAAGCGCAGCACATCCAGCACACTGTTGGCTGAGTCCGACAGCGGGTAGACGCGCCCACCGTATTCCTCCACCGTCACGAGACCCAGACCGCGGAAAAAGTCCAGCACGGCCTGCGGCGGGAAAGCGTCCAGCGCCGGGGCTGCAAAGTCCCGGCTCTCTCCGTGGTAGTTTTCGATTGCCGCGCCGGTGTTGGTGAGGTTGCAGCGCCCGTTGCCGGTGGCAAGGAGCTTGCGCCCGGCGCGCTGCTGCCGCTCAAGCAGGATGACACGCCGCCCCGGCGCCTCGGCCGCGGTCAGCGCAGCCATCATTCCCGATGCCCCCGCGCCGATTATGATGATCGTTTCCATAGAATAAACCTTCCTTTTTGGCTTCCCTTCTGGGGGGAAGCTGTCGCGAAGCGGCTGATGAGGTGGAGGTACCCGCTTTTGAGCTGTCCGTCTGTCCCACAACTCCACACTCCAAGCTCCAAACTCCACACTGATTCACGGGCAGCGCAGGATATCATGTGCCACCGGGGTATAAAAGCGCTTTGAGACTTCCTTCGGCTCCTTTGTCTGGCCCAGGATCCACATCATCTTCGCGTAGAGGGATTCGCTGGTCATGTCGTAGCCCTCCAGCACCAGGGGGTTTTGCTTGAGGCCGTGACCCACCGAGTAGACCGAGAGGTCTGAGCCCTCGTTCTGCACCTGGGTGGTGACGACGATGAATTTGCCCGCCGCGGTGTGCTTGTCCACAAGGCGCAGAAGCTCCTCGTCCTCATAGGCGGGAAGCCCCCCGACGCCGAAGCACTCGAGGATGAGCGCGTCGTTTCGCTGCAGCATATAGTCAAGCAGCTTAGGGTCGAGGCCCGGCACCATCTTCACGAGCCCCACCCTCTCATCGAGGGTGTCGAAAAAGCGCGGCGCGTAAAAGGCTTCCGGCGGGATGTAGCACACGAGCTGATGATCCAGCAGGATACCGACGTCCGGGTAGTTGATGCTGGAGAAGGCCGCAAAGCTCTTCGAGCAGGTCTTGCGGGCGTGGGTGCCGAGGATGACGCGGCCGCTGAAGACGATATTCACCCCCGCAAGCTGCCCGGAGGCTGCGCAGACAAAAGCGTCGGTGAGATTTAATTTTGAGTCGGTGGAGTCGTAGTTGATGGGCTTTTGCGCGCCGGTGAGCATGACGGGCTTGTCCGCCCCCTGCACCAGATAGCTCAGGGCCGCGGCGGTGTAGGCCATTGTGTCGGTGCCGTGGCTGATAACAAAGCCGTCGTAGTCCTCATAGTGTTCCCGGATGGCGGCGGCGGTTTTGAGCCAGTGGGCGGGCGTGATATTGGTGGAGTCGATGCTGAACAGGTTCACGCAGTCCACATGGCAGAGGTCCCGGATGGCGGGCACATAGCGCAGAAGCTGCACGGGGCTCAGTTCCGGGGTGAGGCCGTCGGGCGTCATCTCCGAGGCGATGGTGCCGCCGGTGCCGATCATGAGGATGTTTTTCATACCGCGTCCTCCCCAGTGGTTTTTTACTATTATATACGCTTCTCATCTTTTGCACAAGCAATTTGACAGCAGCCCCTGTGCGGCGGTATAATAAATCATTATTATGTCGGAGGTGTCCTCATGCGCAAAGGCGATCGCATCCTTATCACACTGCTGGCGGCGACTGTGCTGGTCGTCGCGGCCTTTGCCGCTCTTTTTGAGCGCTCCGCCGCGCCTGCCCCTGTGAGTGCGCTCGGGGCATCGGAGGCAGCGCCGGTACGGTCTTCGCTCTTCACCCCGCGCACCGCCTCGAAGCAGACGCCGCAGCCCACGCCCAGGCCGGAGCGCACCCCCATGCCCGCCTCGCCGCTCAAGGACAAGCTGCGCATCACGGAGATCATGGTGAAAAACCGCGCCGCCCTCTGCGACGAGGACGGGGATTTCCCCGACTGGATCGAGCTTACCAACGTCTCCGACGAAAAACTGGACCTCACAGACTGCCGCATCACCGACCGGGAGAAGCACTTCGGCTGGATCCTGCCGGAGCTGAGTCTGGACAGCGGCGAGCGCCTGGTGCTCTTTGCCTCCAAGAAGGACCGGCGGGAAGGCACGCTGCACACCAATTTTGCCCTGTCGGAGAAGGACTGCGTGTGCCTCTATGACGCAAACGACCTGCCCGTGGACAGCGCCTTCTGTCTGGACACCGAGGCGGATGTGGCCCTCAGGCTGGACGAGACGGGCACCTGGCAGCAAAGCCTCTACCCCACTCCCGGCGAGGAAAACAACGCCGACGGTTATACTCTCTGCCAGCTCAGGCTGGAGCCTCGCGGCCCCCTGGTCATCAGCGAGGCGGCTGTCAAGAACCTCGGCCTCAATGTGGCGGGCACTGACAGCGACTGTGACTGGGTGGAGATCAAAAACATCTCCGATCAGCCGGTGCTTTTGTCCGACTACTATCTGTCCGACAAGGACGATCTGCCCTTCCTCTGGCGGCTGCCCGAGGAACAGCTGGCCCCCGGGGCGACCGCGCTCTTTGTGTGCGAAGACCCCGGCTCCGGCTTTTACGGCTCGACGCCCTGCACGGGCTTCTCTCTCAACGCCGTAAGTGAGCAGCTGTATCTCACGAAGACGAACGGGGAGCGCATCGACTGGGCCAGTCTCCGGGACATTCCCGCCGGCGGCAGCTACGGCCGCATGGACGGCTGCGCGGGCTGGTTCTATTTTGCCAATCCCACCCCCGGCCGCGGCAACGGCGACGGCTGCCGCCGCGTAAGCGCGATGCCGGTGAACCTCACGGCCGACGGTGTGTTTGAGGGCGTCAGCCTTGTAAAGCTTGTTCTGCAGGGCGAGGGTGAACTGCGCTACACCGTCAACGGCTCTGCGCCCACGAAGGACAGCTCCCTCTATACCGGTCCCATCCCGATCACCCGCACCTGCGTCGTGAGCGTGAAGAGCTTCGAGCCGCATGCCCTGCCGAGCCGCACCCTGACGCTGAGCTTCATCATGAACGAGGGGCACACCCTGCCGGTGGTAAGCTTTGCGGCGGAGGACGCGGACGCCTTCAACAGCATCTACGACGCGGGCGCAAAGCTCTACGAGATGCCCGGCACCCTCGCCTTCTTCCGGGGGGACGAGAGCTTCCATATCCACTGCGGCGTCAAGCTCAACGGCGAGACGAGCCTGATCATGACCAAGGCATTGTGCGCAACGAGCTTGCCCAGCGTATGGCCGAAAAGTCGGACGCCGCCGTCATCAACCAGCGCAGCATCTACTGTGTGCTCTATCTCAACGGAGAATATGCCGGCATCTACACCGTCAAGGAGCGGCCCAACGCCTCCCTGTACGCCTCGCTTGCGGGGGTGGACAAGGACAGCGTGGAGTGCATCGAGGCTCCCGCCCCTTACGGAAGCAGCCTGTACAGGCAGACGGTGGATTTTGTCAACAGCAACGATATGACCGTCAAGGCAAACTATGAAAAATTCTGTGAGGCGGTGGACATCGACAGCCTCATCGACTGGCTGATCCTGGAGGGCTTCTGCGCCAATACCGACGTCACGAGCGGCAACCTCCGCTATGCCCGCTCCGCCGATGCCGACGGCAAGTGGCACCTGCTGTTTTACGATCTGGACGCGGCCTTTCGCAGCTTTGACAGCATCCAGAGCAATCTGCTCAACGGCTACGGCGCTTCGCTCATCCAGGTGGCGTCCTTCTCGGTGCCGCTGATGCAAAACGCCGCGTTCCGGGACAAGTTTCTGACCCGGGCCGCCGAGCTTCTGGCGGAGCCGCTGTCGAATAAGTCCGTGCTGGATGAGCTCGACCGCATGGTCGAGGAGCTTCGCCCCGAGGTGGGGCGCGACTACGCGCGCATCGGGCACAGTTTGGCTTCCTGGGACAACGCCATCAGCGAGCTCAGGAGCATGATCGCGGGCCGGAACTGGCAGCAGGCCAATATCGACGGCTTGTGCCGTGCCTTTGGGCTGGACGACGAAGAACGGCTCAGATACTTCGGCGCGATCGACGGTCGTATGGCAGGGGGAGGCGCGATCGAGAGTGCAAGCTGAAAAGCGTTCCCGCCTGCTTCTGACACTGTGCGGCGTGCTTCTGCTGCTGCTGTGCTGGCGCTGGCAGCGGATCTTCTATCTCATGTGCGCCGACTATATCCGCTCGGACATGCCGGCACATATTGCCCTGGCCCTGGGGCATAACGACTACAGCCTCGCCTCATCCATCGTGCGCGCGCTCTGGGCCGTGCTCGGTGAGGCCAGGGGGCAGACAGTCCTGTCCCTCGTGCTGACCGCAAACCAGCTGCTCGGCGTGCTGACGGTATGCTTTCTGCTGCGGCGGATGTTCCCGGCGCTCGACGGGAGCCTTGCCCTGCCGGCGGCAATTCTGGCCCATGTGTGCGGGCCGTGGATCCTTCCGTGGCAGACGGAGATGTACCTCGGCGCATACAACGGAAACGTCCTGCACAACATGACGCTGCTGTTCAGCCGCACCCCCGTGCCGCTGGTGCTGCTGTTTTTCTTCCGCCTGTGGGATGCCCGGGAAGGCCGCCTGCGGCTTAAAGACTGGCTGGGCCTTGCGCTGACGCTCATGCTCTCCACCTTTTTTAAACCCAGCTTCCTCGGCGCCTTTGCCCCGGCGGTGCTGGTCATGCTGATCCGGGATTTCATAAAGACCCGTGCCAAAGGCTTCAAAAACGAGTTTCTGATCGGCTGCGCGGTGCTGCCCTCGGCGGCGGTGCTGCTGTGGAGCTCATCGGTGCTGTTTGCGGAGGACTTTGCGGGCACAAGCTCGGGCGTTGCGCTGCGCGCGCTGACGCTCGGGGGGCTTCTGTCGCTGCTGGTGATGTACCTCAGGGGCCTGCTGCTGCCGCTCTGGAGCCACTTCACCCAAGGGGTGCGGGAGCGCGAGCGCGGACATCTGCGCATCGTGTGGGGGATCCTTGGCGTCGCGATCCTGGAGGCGCTGACGCTGACGGAGACGGGCTTTCGCGCAAACGACGGCAACTTTGAGTGGGGCAGCCTCGCGCTGTACCCCACAGTCTTTGCCATCGCCATTGCGCTGCTGATGCGTTTTCTGCAGCGCACCGACCCAAAAAAGCGTCCGGACGCTGCCAGGGCCGTGGTCGGCCTTGTCCTCCTGCTCGGCCATCTCGCGGTGGGGCTCTACTGCCTCTGGCGTCCCGGCCACGCGGGCTATGACTGGTTTTATTTTTGATTGAAAAAGAGTGGGTAAATCCGCGGCTTTTGCGAATTTACCCACTCTTTTTACTTGATCCGCAAGGTCTTCAGATATGCCTTCTGTTCGTCTGTAATGCGAAAGCTCTCCACCGCCTTCCGGATGGTTTTGTTGTGGGTCCAGGCATCCAGGCGGCGCTGCTCCAGATACGGCAGCACCGCGTAATATTGCTTGGCCAGGGCCGTGGCAAAGTACCAGGCGCGCATCATGTTGACGTAGTATTCCTCCGACCTCACTGCCGTCACCCATTCCGGGTACACGGGGTCAAAGTCCGCATCCAGGAAGTGCGCCATCAGCATCCCGATCCCGAAGCGCACGGTGTAGGTCTCCCCGGAGCCGACCCAACGCTGTATCATCGGCAGAAGCTCCGCATGATGCTTTCCGAACACCTTCGGCGAGAGCTGGTCACAGGTGGCCCAGTTGTCGACAAAAGGCAAAAAGTGCTCCACCCCGTCCGCGCAGCGGTCGAAGTCCTTCATCTCCGAGAGGATGAAGGCGTGCAGCTGGTTTTCGTCAAAGCTTTCATGGGGCAGCGCGTTCAGAAACTTCCCCACATCCGGGCGTTTGAGAAGCCGCTTTGCGTAAGTGCGCAGCGCCGGGGTGCGCACGCCGATCATGGTCACCGTCGGGATGAGCTTTGCCTGAAAATCCCGGTATTTCTCGTCCCGCAGGCGATAAAGCTCTGCGCGGATTTCTTCTTCGATCATATTTCCTCACCCCTTTCCATGCCCATATGATACCCGAAGCGCCCCACTATTGCAAGCACAGGCTTGACGGCATACCCCGCTTTCGGTATAGTAATAATAAGGAATATAAACTTACGGAGCGCCTTCGGCGCAAATTAAAAAGATTGCGAAGCGATACCTTAACTCCAAACTCCACACTCCAATAAGAAAGGACCAACTGCCATGTTTGACGAGCTTCACGACGGTTCCCTCTATTACCCCATGTCCGGGGAGATCCTGGATGTACAGACCCGGTGCCTGGAAAAGCTGTACGACTACAATCAGACCCGCCCCTCCGAGGCCGAGCGCCGCGCCGCGCTTTTGCGGGAGATGTTCTGCGAGATCGGCGAGGGCTGTTATATCGAGCCGCCCTTTCACGCCAACTGGGGCGGACACTTTGTCCACTTCGGCAAAAATGTCTACGCGAATTTCGGCCTGACTCTGGTGGACGACACCCACATCTATGTGGGCGACAACGTGATGTTCGGTCCGAACGTGGTGGTCGCCACGGCGGGGCACCCCATCCTGCCCGCGCTCCGGGAGCAGGGGCTTCAGTACAACGCCTCGGTGCGCATCGGGAAAAACTGCTGGATCGGCGCGGGAGCGCTGGTGATGCCCGGCGTTACGATCGGGGAGGGCAGCGTCATCGGCGCGGGCAGCGTCGTGACGCGCGATGTGCCCGCAAACGTCGTGGCGGTGGGAAATCCCTGCCGCGTCCTGCGTCCGGTCGGCGAGCGCGACAGGCAGTTTTATTTCCGCGGCAAAGCCATCCCGGAGGCATATTTCAAGGGCTGAGCGCATTGTGAACAATCTGTATATAAAGCGTTTTTTCGCTTGACAAAAAGCATAAACCGGTGTATTCCTTCGTAAGCTCAAATATGGGGCAAGGAATCCGTATGAACATAAACGAAAACAAGCAGAAGTTTTATCTGCCGCATATCGGCCAGCGCATCGTCAAGACGAGTATTGCCGTGCTCATCACGCTGCTGGTCTACTATCTGCGCGGCTACCGCGGGGCCGCCATGCCCGCCGAGGCCGCCATCACCGCCATCATCTGCATGCAGCCCTATGTGCGCGACACCCGGGACTTTGCCATCAGCCGCTTTCTCGGCACCTTCATCGGCGCTGCCTGGGGGCTGGGCTTTCTGCTGCTGATGCTGGTCTTTCCCCGGATGGGCAGCGTCCTGCTGCTGGTGTACCTGCGCATGGCCATCGGCGTGATGCTGACGCTTTACACCTGCGTGCTGGTGCGCAGGCCCGATACCTCCGGCCAGGCGGCCATTGTGTTTATCTGCGTGGTCATCGCCTTCCCGGAGATCGAAGGACCGCTGCAGCAGGCGCTGGAGCGCTTTGACGGCGTGCTGCTTGGCACCGTCGCCGCCATCGCGGTCAACGTCTTCCGCCTGCCGAGGGACAAGGAGCGGGACTTCGTCTTCTTTGTCAGGATCGCGGACCTCGTGCCGGACCGCTTCTCCACGCTGCCGGCGGCGGCGCGCTTCCGGCTCAACTATCTCTACGACGACGGGGCGAAGATCTGCCTCATGTCCGAGCACGCCCCCGCCTTCTTCACTCTCACCATGAGCCAGACCATGCTGAGCGTGCCCTTTATCGTCATGGACGGCGCCGCCATCTACGACGCAAACGAGAACACCTATCTCCAGGCCGAGACGCTGGACACCTGGGAGTCCGCCCGCCTGCGCGAGCACCTGGACGCCATGGGCCTGGGCTACTTCCTCTACACCATCCACCACGGCAAGGTCTGCATCTTCCACCGCGGCAAGCTGAACACCCAGGAGCAGGCCATCTTCGAGCGCATGAAGCGCTCCCCCTACCGCAGCTATCTGGAGGGGGAGATCTACCGGGACGACGAGATCGTCTATCTCAAGGTCATCGACGAGACGGACAAGATCCGGGTCCTTGCAAAGCGGCTTGCGGGCTATATGGAGGGGCGGAAGCTGCGCATGTCGGTAAAGCCCGAATCCGTTCCCGGCGTGAGCGGGCTCTACTTCTACGCCGACACCGCCGACATGCCCCAGGCCGAAGAGCGCCTGATGCGCATGCTGCGTGAAAAAGAGCCGCAGCTCAAGCCGCGCGAGGTTTTTTTGAAGACGCCCTACCGCTCGGAGCATGACGCGATGCATCTGCTGCACCGTCTGGCAAACCTCTATGAGCCATTGAAGATCCTGCGCCTGTTCCCCCGGCTGCGCGAGAGGCTGATGAACGGCGATTAAAAGGAGTATCTATGCAGTCATTCATGTACACAATAAAAACCCCCGTCGGCCTGCACGCGCGGCACGCGGGGCTCATTGTGAAGGAGGCAAAGCTTTACCAGTCCGCCGTCACCGTCACCCGCGGCGAGCGCAGCGCCGACGCCCGGCACCTCATGGCGCTCATGACTCTCGGCGTAAAGCAGGACGACGTGGTCCATGTCACGGTCGAGGGTGTGGACGAGGATGTGGCCGCCCTCAAGATGAAGGCTTTGTTCTTCAAGCATTTTTAAAACGTCAGCGCCTCCGCCATGTGCGGAGGCGCTCGCCGTTATCTTTCGAAGAGCAGCATGCAGATCCCCATCAGGATCGGCTGGTGGAGCATGTAGACCCAGATTGTTTTTCTCCCGATGGCGGACAGCAGCGGGATCTTTATACGCGCGATACGCTGTAACCTTTTGTCTCGTTCCAGAATTCTCCCCAGAAGCCAACCGCAGAGAAACAGCAGATACCAGGGCAGCATGGGGAAATAGTCCCCGGAGCGAAAGAGCGGGTCGGGAAAGCCCAGCGGCGCGAGGACGCGGTAACGGTAAAGCCACGCGGGCAGGCGGTACAGGAACGGTCCGAAGCCGAGATATCCGCCGTCCACGTTTTTGAGCAGCAGAAACAGCGCAAAGCATACTGCAAGCCCCGGCACGACCGGGACCTTTCTGAGGCCCTTTTCCAGCGCCATTGTGAGCAAAATGGCGCAGCCCATGAAGTTCAGGATGCCGAACCGGACCGTTTCCTCCGGCACGACGAGCAGCGTGACAAGGGTGATGATGAGCCCGCAGGCGTTGAGAAGCAGCCCCCGGCGCAGATTGTTTCTTTTTCCGAAGTGGTAGGACATGCCCGCAATCAGGATAAAGGTCCAGCAGATACACTGCTGCCAGATATGCGCAGCCGGGCGCAGGAAAAACTGCGGGTCCCGCCCGCAGACCACATTCACGTCAAACAGGAAATGGTAGGCCAGCATATTCACCAGCGCAAGGCCGCGCAGGGCGTCGATGAGATGATAGCGTCTGTCCTCTGTCATGGGCACACTCCTAAAACTCAATCACTTGCGGCGCGATGTCCGCGTCGTGGCTGCACAGGATGCCCGCGCAGCCTGGGGGTTTTTTACAATTTACCATCCAGAGCGGGCAATGTCAAATGCTTGCTCCCGGACATAAAATGGGGATGACATTTTCGCGCCGTTCTGCTATAATGACCATCGCATACCGAAATCAATCGAAAAATTCGATTGATTTCGGTGCCAAACGACACGTTTGGCACCGAATGATTTTTCAAATCATTCGGGCGATGTTCATTGCAATAATATATATCGCCGCAGCCAATCTGCGGCGCTGAGCCGCAAAGCGGCTCGGCGGAACGCCTTACGGCGTTTCGCCATTATATAGTCATTATAATAACAGCGCTTTTGTGTAAAGACGCAAGGAGAGGAAGCCGGAACATGATCTACAACAACATTCTTGAGGCCATGGGACATACCCCGATGGTCCGTCTCCATAAGCTGCCTGAGCCCGGCAGCGCCGACATCCTGGTGAAGGTGGAGGCCCTGAACGTGGGCGGCTCCATCAAAAGCCGCACGGCGCTGAACATGATCGAAGAGGCCGAGAAAGCCGGGCTTTTGACGCCGGACTCCGTGATCGTGGAGCCCACCAGCGGCAACCAGGGCATCGGCCTTGCGCTGGTCGGCGCCATCAAGGGCTACCGCACGGTGATCGTCATGCCCGACTCCGTGAGCGTGGAGCGCCGCAAGCTCGTCCACCACTACGGGGCGGAAGTGCGCCTTGTCCATGACGACGGGGACATCGGCAAGTGCATCGAGGAATGCCTCCAGACCGCCCTGCGCATGCGCCAGGCTGACCCCAAGGTCTTCATCCCCCAGCAGTTTTCCAATCCTGACAACAAATATGCCCACATTCGTTATACCGCGCAGGAGATTCTCGAACAGGTAAACGGCCCGATCCACGGCTTTTGCAGCGGCATCGGCACCGGCGGCACCATCTCCGGCATCGGCGAGGTTTTGAAGGAGCAAAACCCCGACATGGAGATCTGGGCCGTTGAGCCGGAAAACGCCGCGATCCTCGCGGGCGGGTCCATCGGCACCCACATCCAGATGGGCATCGGCGACGGCATCATCCCGGAGATCCTGAACCAGCAGATCTACAGCGACATCTGCGTTATCTCCGACGACGAGGCCCTCGATACCGCCAGACGCCTGACGAAGGAGGAGGGCCTGATGGTGGGCATCTCCAGCGGCACAAACGTCGCCGCGGCCCTGCGCCTTGCCAAAAAGCTTGGCCCGGGCAAGACGGTGGTCACGGTCTTGCCCGACACCGCCGAGCGCTACTTCTCCACCCCGCTCTTTGAAGGGGAATAATACTTGCGGCAAAGGCCTCGCCCTAACGGGCGAGGCCTTTTGGTTTTACCGTTTCCGCCACACGCTGGGGGCGAACAGGAACATCACCGGGAAGATTTCCAGCCTGCCGAGCAGCATCTCGAGGATCAGCACGAGCTTCGACGGCACGGAGAAAAAGGCATAATTCCCCGTCGGGCCCACGAGGCCGAGACCCGGGCCGATGTTGGACATGCAGGCGAGGGAGGCGGTGCAGTTGGTCACAAAGTCGTGCCCGTCAAGGCTGAGAAACAGGACGCAGAGCGCGATGATGGAGACATAGGTCGCAAAGTAGACGAGGACGCTGTGCACGGTCTGCTCGCTCTGGGCCTTGCCCTCAAACCAGATGCGCTTGACGCGGGTGGGGAGAATGAGCTGCTTGAGCTCATAGAGGTAGGATTTTAAGAGGATGATGATGCGTGAGAGCTTGAGGCCGCCCGCCGTGGACCCGGCGCAGGCTCCGCCGAACATCAGCATCACCAGAATCCAGCGGGAGAGCTCCGGCCATTTGTCAAAGTCGGCGGTGGCAAAGCCCGTGGTGCTCATGACCGTGGCGACCTGGAAATAGGCGTAGCGCAGGCCCTGGCCGAAGCCGCCGACGCTGCCCATAATGTTCAGGGCGATGACAAGCGTGGAGCCGAACATCAGCGTCAGATAGAACCGCAGCTCCTCGCTTTTGAAAATGGCGAGGCCCTGGCCGAGGAGGATGAAATAGAAGAGGTTGAAGTTCACGCCGAAGAGCATCATGAACACCGCGCACACCATCTCAAGATAGACGCTGTCAAAGGCGGCAAGGCTTGCGCCCCTTGTCGAGAAGCCGCCGGTGCCGGCGGTGGCAAAGGCGTGCAGGATGGCCTCATAAAAGCTCATCCC
This sequence comes from Oscillospiraceae bacterium, assembly GCA_902799075.1. Taxonomy (GTDB): domain Bacteria; phylum Bacillota; class Clostridia; order Oscillospirales; family Oscillospiraceae; genus Limivicinus. Next base: position 17,750 of record CADBYZ010000049.1, read on the forward strand.
GCCGAGCTTGAGCAGCACGAACTCCATGAACGTGAGGCCCCCATAGATCATGTACAGGATCCTTGCGGTCTTGCGCGCCTTGGGCACGAGCTTGGACACCGTGGGCCCCGGCACCTCGGCCCGCATGACGTGGATGTAGTGGTCGCCGGACACGGGCAGGATCGCCGCGATGAAGACCAGAACGCCCATGCCGCCGACCCAGTGGGTGAAGAGGCGCCAGAACGTGCAGCCCCGGCTCATGCCCTCCACATCCGTCAGGATGCTCGCGCCCGTTGTGGTAAAGCCGGAGACGGTCTCGAACAGAGCGTCGATGTAATGGGGGATGTCCCCGGAGAGGACAAAGGGTACTGCCCCGAAGGCGGACATCAGAAGCCAGGAAAGCCCCACGGTCACGAAGCCCTCCCGGGCGAAGAAGTCACTGTGCACGGGCTTTATGAAGTTGAGCCCGCCGCCGAGCAGCGCCAGCGGCAGCATGGTCCAGAGAAAGGGCAGGGTTGATTCGTGGTACCACAGCGCAGCCCCCATCGGCAGCAGCAGCAGAATAACCTCCGCCAGCAGCACCTTGCCCAGAATGTTCAATACAACACGGTAATTCATGGCAGCCTCCCTCAGGCCAGGATCTCGTCCAGGCTGAAGATCTGCTGCCCCGCCGTCACGATGACGACCCGGTCGTCCGCGTTCAGCGAGGTTTCACCGTCCGGCAGGAAGCTCTTCCCGCCGCGCACCACGGCGGCCAGCAGCACCCCGGGCTTGAGCCGCAGCTCCTTGAGGGTCCTGCCGATGCAGGCGGACTTGGCCCCCACGATAAACTCCGTCGCCGTCACGTTCTTGGCAAGGGTGTAGAGCGCCTCGATGGTGGAGCTGTCGTTTGCGTGGGCAATGCCCGTGACATAGCCCGCAATGCGCTCCGCCACAAGGTTTTTCGGGGAGAGAGAGGTGTCCGGAAACAAGTCGCGCAGCAGATCCGTGAATTTCTCATTATTGATTTTTGACACGACCTTATCCACGCCCTGTTTTTTCGCGTAGATACTGAGGATGATGTTGTCCTCATCATAGTTGGTCAGAGCCACGAAGCCGTCGGCCTCGTGGATGCTGTTTCGCGCGAGCACGGTGGTGTCCGTCCCGTCGCCGCCGTCAATATCCGCCCATTGCAGAAGCTCTGCAAGCTGATTGCCGCGCTGACGGTCGTTTTCAATGATGGTCACCTTGATGCCCGTGGTCTGCAGAAGCTGGGCAAGGTAGAGGGCAATGCGGCTGCCGCCGAGGATCAGCACGTTTCGCACCGGCTTCGGGCTCACGCCCACGTCGCGGTAGAAGCCGCGCAGGGCCTTGGGTGGGGCGGTGACGGAGATGCTGTCCCCCGCGCGCAGAACGAAGCTGCCGTCGGGGATGCAGACGCTGCCGTCACGCTCCACAGCACAGACCAGGGCCCGCTGCTTAACCTTTTTCGGCAGGTCGAAGAGCTTTGTCCCATCCAGGCGGTTGCCCTCGGGCAGGCGGAAGGTCACGATCTCCAGCTCGCAGTCGGAGAAGGAATCGATCTGCGTGGCGGTGGGGAACTGGAGCGCGCGGGAGATCTCCTGCGCGGTGACATAGTCGGGATTGATGACGAGGCCGAGCCCCATGAAGCGCTGGAGCGATTCGATATCATCCATGTAATCCTGGTTCCTGAGGCGGGCGACGGTGTGCCTGGCGCCCATCTTGCGCGCAAACTGGCAGGAGACAAGGTTTGCCTCGTCATTGCCGGTGGCAGCGATGAACACGTCGGCATCCGCGATCTCAGCTTCGCGCAGCACGGTCGGGGCGGCACAGCTTCCGCACACGCCCATCACATCCATGGCGCTCGAGGCGTCTTCCAGCAGCTCGCGGTTCGTGTCGATGAGCGTGATGTCGTGCCCCGCCTCACAGAGCCTCCGGGCGACGGTATCGCCCACCTTGCCCGCGCCTGCGATCACAATATTCAGAGCTTCCTTGTTCTTCATGACAGTCTCCTTATGCGCCGGGTCCGGCGCTTGTTAAGATTCTTGCATTATAACACAGGACTGTATTAAAGTGAAGAGTAAAAGTGAAAAATGAATTTACGGGTGCAAACAGGAAAAAACTGTGCTATAGTGTTCAATAAGTCAACACAGGGGGGATATCGCCGTGAACAACAGCATAATCCGTGAGCAGCAGATCACCCGCACGAGCGTGATCGGTATTGTGACAAACGTGCTTCTGGCAGTCTTCAAGGCAGCGGTGGGCCTTTTGTCCAACTCCATCGCCATCGTGCTCGATGCGGTCAACAACCTGACCGACGCCATGAGCTCGGTCATCACGATCCTGGGCGTCAAGCTCGCCCGGCGTCCTCCGGACGACAAGCACCCCTTCGGCTACGGGCGCATCGAGTATTTCAGCGCCATCATCATCGCGGCCATCGTCCTGGCCGCCGGCGCGACCTCTCTCGTTGAATCGGTCAAGAAGATCATCCGCCCCGAGACCCCGGATTACAGCGTCGTGACGCTCATCATCGTGGCGGTGGCCGTGGTGGTCAAGCTCATCCTGGGGCGCTATGTCAAGGCCCAGGGCGAGAAATACAACTCCGAGGCGCTCATTGCCTCCGGCTCGGACGCAAGCTTCGACGCCATCATCTCCGCCTCGACCCTGGTCGGCGCTGTCATCAACCTGGTTTTCAAGCTCAACCTCGACGGCATCATCGGCGCGGTCATCTCCTGCTTCATCCTCAAGGCGGGCTTTGAGATGCTCCTCGACTCCATCAGCGACATCCTCGGCAGCCGCCCCGACAGCGAGATCACCCGCCAGATCAGCGACTGCGTGAAGGAGGTCCCGGGCGTGCTCGGCGCCTACGACCTGATCCTGCACAACTACGGCCCCGACACCGCCATCGGCTCCATCCATGTGGAGGTGCCGGACACCCTGGACGGACGCAGCCTGCACACCATGACCCGCGCGATCCAGAGCAAGGTGCTCGAGCGCTTCCACATCTTCCTGACCGTCGGCTTCTACGCCGTCGCCACAGACCGGCAGGCGGACTTTGAGAAGATCAACGCCGCCGCGAAAAAAAGCCCGGGCGTCCTCGGCACCCACGGGGTCTACTTTGATGACGCGCACAAGACCCTGAGCTTTGACGTGCTGGTGGACTTCACGGTACGCGACAAGCAGGGCCTGTGCGAGGCGATCCGCACCGAGCTTCAGCCTCTCTTCTCAGGCTATGAGATTCTGATCAACCTCGACACCAACTACAGCGACTGACGCAATTGTCCGCCGCAATCATTCAGATTCCATAAAACGCGTCATCCTGAGCGTCAGCGAAGGATCTTCTGTTTCCCATGTGTTGTGGGAAAGATCCTTCGCTTCGCTCAGGATGACATTTTACGATTTCAATTCAGTCCACTCTCTCGCTGCCCCAGAAGAACAGGGCCACGGTGCCGGGACCGGTATGCGCGCCGATGAGGCCGCCGATGTTGTTGATGAGCACCTTGCCGTTGAGCTTCGGGAACTTCTCCTCAACGAGCCTCGCCACCTCCTCGGCGTCCTCCCGGCAGGCGGACATGGAGATGAAGCACTTGCCGTCGTAATCCGTGCCGCCCTCGGCGTTTTCGACCATACGCTGCACGATCTCCCTGATGACGTTTTTCTTGGTGCGGATCTTCTGCCGCGGCACGAGCCGCCCGGCGTCGTCCATGTTCAGCAACGGGCAGATCTCAAACACGCCGCCGAAGAAGGCCGCCGTCTTGGAAATGCGGCCGCCGCGCACGTAGCTTGAAAGATCCGTGGAGAAAAACCAGTGGTGCACCTTGAGCCTGTTTTCCACGATCCAGTTGGCAAGCTCCCTTGCGCTCAGGCCCCTGTCACGCATGGCGGCGGCGGTGTCCAGCAGCAGGCCGTAGCCCGAGGACGCGCCCAGGGAGTCGATGATGTGGATCTGACGCGCGGGGTAGCGCTCCCTGACGATGAGGGCCGCGCTGCGGGCGGAGTTGTAGGTGCCGGAGATGCCGGAGGAGAGGGTCACATGGACAATGTCCTTGCCCTGCTCGCAGAAGGCGCTGAAATAATCCACATACTCGGCGATATTGACCTGCGAGGTCTTGGTCATGGCCCCTTCGGACATGCGGCGGTAAAACTCCTCGGCGGACATGGTGGCGCCCAGATCGTCGGGATAGAGCACATCGTCCATCATGTAGTGGAAGCAGATGTACTTGACATTGATGCGTTCAAAATGCTCCTTCGTCAAATCGGCGGCGGAGCAGCCGCTTAAAATATAGTCAGCCATAAGTTCAGTCCTTTCCGTTTCGTGCTGCGTTTATTCTACCCAAAACCATCCCGCACGGCAAGCAGAAGGGGCTCTACGATCCGAAAAAGCTGACTCTACGATTCGTAGAGTCGGCTTTTTTCAAGGCTTTGCGGGCTTTTTGCGTTTGGGCCGTCTTCGGATATTGCATGCGAGAAATACCATCGCCACCGCCGGCACGGCGATCAAAAACAACTGCCAGTTGTTGCCGTAGGGCAGTGTCAGCACGTAGATCAAAACGAAAATACTCAGCACCAGCGCCGCCAGCATGTACTGTAAATTTTTGGTCCTCTTGAAATAAAGGCTCAGGCCAAGGTACACGATGGCCGACGCTGTCAGCCCCACGAAGAATGCCTGCCAGTAGATATAGCCCATCCACCACAGCACGACAAAGCCCGTCAGCGCCATGGTCCAGACGCCGACGATGGCCACCGCGTAGATCATGCCGCGGCTGTACTGCGGCCCTTCGTCCTCCTGATCCGGCGGCACCCAGGCGTCGTGGGAGGTGAGGATATAGTCCACCGTCACGCCGAAAATCTCCGCCAGGCGCGTGAGCACCCAGGCGTCGGGGATGGCCTCGCCGCGCTCCCACTTGGAGACGGATTTGTCCGAGTAATTCAGCTTCGCACCCAGCTCCGCCTGGGTCAGCCCCGCGGTCGTGCGCAGACGGATGAGGTTGCTTGCGCAGATGAGTTTGAGTTCAGAAAGCTCCATGGTCCTGCCCTGTGTCGTAAGTGTCGATAATCCAACGAGCGCATTATACCACCGCGGCACTTTTTCTTCAACCGGAATCATCACCTTGCGCGCGGTCATGTCCTCCCTCTCCCGCGCATAGAGTGAAGCATCAAAAACTGCGGAGGTTACCATGAAACGATTGATCATTCCGATCCTGCTGTGCGCCCTGCTGCTCACCGCCTGCGGCAAACGACGCGGAGAGGGCGACTTTCGCGCCTTTGCCGAGCGCCTGAATACCCTCGACACCCTCTCCTTCACCGCCCAGGTGCGGGCCGAATATGAGCACAAAACCGCCCGTTTCGGTCTTGCCTACGAGGAGGACGGCGAGGGCGGGCGCGTAACGGTCCTGGCCCCGGAGCTCATCCGCGGGGTATCGGCGCGGGTAAAGCCGGGCAGCTCCACGCTGGAATACGACAGTGTGGTGCTGGACACCGGGTCGCTCGACTCCTTCGGACTCTCGCCGCTGTCATCCCTGCCGGCGATGCTGCGCGCCATGCGCCTGGGTCATGTGGACAGCATCTGGGACGAGGACGGCAAGACCGTTGTCATGCTCGAGCCGGACGACGAGCTCCGCTGCAGCGTGTGGTTTTCCAGACCCGACATGCGTCCCCTGCGCGCCGAGCTTTTCACCGACGGCCGCGTCACGGTTTTTATTGAAATCAGCGACTGGACCGAAGGCACGAAGTCCTGAGCGCTTCCGGTCTTCAGCCTCCTTACACAGCGGCGAAAGCTGTTGTCTTTCCTCAAAAACTATGATAAAGTACAGGCATGCAGATACCCACCCGAGGAGAAGGAAGGACGATGCTCCATGATCCTGTATTTCAGCGCCACCGGCAACACGAAATTTATCGCGGAGGAGCTTGCGCGCAGGCTCGACGACACAGCGCTGGATCTGCGCGGCAAAATCCGGGATCATGAATATTCACCCGTCCGCTCGGAAAAGCCCTTTGTCATCTGCTCACCGGTCTACGTGTGCGAGCCGCCGCGCTTTCTGATCGAATATCTGCGCAGGACGCCCCTTGTCGGCAATCAGGACGCTTACTTTGTTTTCACCAGCGGCGGCTATTCGGGCATCAGCGCCTTTCTGGCCCGTCGTCTCGCGCAAAAAAAGCATCTGCGGTACAGGGGCAGCGCCGACTTCAAGATGCCGCGAAACTATCTGATCAGTACCCATTACCCGCCGCTGGAAAAGGACGAGATCGAGGTGCGCATCCGCGAGTGTGCCGCGAAGCTCCCGGAGACGGCGGACATGATCCGCCGTGGAGAGACGCTCAGGTCCCGCCATATCTGGCTGTGGGAAAAACTGGTCACGCTCCCCTTCACGCCGGTATGGGTACGCCTGCGCCAGGGGACCAAGGATTTTTCCGTGACAGACGCCTGTATCTCCTGCGGCAAATGTGAGTGCGGCTGTCCCCTGCGGGTGATCCGGATAGAGAACGGGAGGCCGGTCTGGCAGAGCAGGAGCTGCGCCCACTGCATGGCCTGCATCCAGAACTGCCCCGTTGGAGCAATCGAATACGGCAAGCTGACGCAGGGGAAGGAGCGCTACCGCTTTGAAAAATACCGCTATGCGCTCTCCGGCGGAAAGCCTGCACCCGCGCCGCAGGAATCGAAGTCCTGATCCGCATCCTCTTTTTGAGAAGCCTGCCTGCCGTGTTTTGACTCATGCTTTCTGTATCAAATTTCCCGAGCCGGGAAATACTAACACCACTCTTTCAAAAAGGAGTGGTGTTTTTCATGCAGGGAAAGGTCGAGATCTGCGGGGTGAACACGGCGAAGCTGCCGGTACTCAAGGCCGCCGAGACGCGGGCGCTGCTGGAAAAGGCCCGCAGCGGTGATCGGGAGGCCCGTCAGGCGCTCATTGCGGGAAACCTCCGCCTGGTGCTTTCAGTGATCCAGAAATTCTCCGGCCGCGGCGAGAGTATGGACGATCTCTTTCAGGTGGGCTGCATCGGCCTCATCAAGGCCGTCGACTGTTTTGACCTGAGCCAGAACGTGCAGTTTTCCACCTATGGCGTTCCAGCGATTAACGGATGGCGAAAAGCTGAGGCAAACGCCGACCCCATCGCCTTCGGCATCTTCCGGATAATCCGCGCCCTGGCTTCGTCTCTTTTCCTTGCAATACACAAAGTATTCCTTCGGAAAAGCGCCATCGCCAGAACACGGATTCTCTCGAAATCTGCTCTCGCCGACAGGATCGTCGTCTGCCTGAAAGGAGTCTTTTACCATGACGCGAAAGCAGGCACTGGCAATGGCAGCACAAGTTTTATCCGAGCGCGGGCAGGATGAGGCGGCAGCGATCCTACATAAACTTTCCGGCGAGCTCCCCTTCTACAGTTGGTCGGAGGATGCGATCCGGGACGCTATTGAGCAGTTCATCCTCGACCATGGGCGCGTCCCCACCGCCACCGATTTCAAAAAGCGGGGCCTTCCCCCACACACGGTCATCAAGAGGCGATTCGGCATCACCTTGCAGGAATGGCTGAATCGGGACTATCCCGTCACCAAGCCCTCCGAGGAAGAAAAACGGACAAAGGCCACCGAGGCCTTTGTCCGGGATTATTTTCGTATTCAGCCCAAAAGCGCCGACGAGTTCAACGCCCGGCGCACGCCCAGGACGCACTGCTGGTACACCGTCGCCGTCTACAACCACACCCGCAGCTGGCGGAATCTGCTGACCAAGCTGGAGCTGCCGGTCTACAACAACATCGATGTCCCGCGCGTGAAGCCCGACCTCAAGGTCAGCGTCATATCCGACACCGATTTCCGGGACTGAAGGGAGGTCAAAACATGAAATTATTACGATCCTGCGAGTATAACATGGACGCCGCCTGTGTGGAGCTGCGTTACTCCGACGGCAACACGCTCGCCCTCGATTGCATTGAGGTCGAAAACCTGTATGGCAACAGCCCCGCCTACCGTACCGAGCTGGATTACCTGATCTACAACGATCCCTGGCCTATGCAGACCTGATCCTCACCGGCGACGTGGAGGCGTATCTGCGAACAGTAGCGCAGGAACGGTATCTGGACTGAGGCTGGCCAAGCAAATTTATAGTGTTTCATTGAAAACGGCTGTTTCACCAAATCGGTGAAACGGTCGTTTTTAGTGAAACAGTGCGTTTTGGTGGGAGAAGTTGGATTTGAACCAACGTAGACCGAAGCCAGCGAATTTACAGTCCGCCCCTTTTGACCAGACTCAGGCATTCTCCCATATATGGTGGGTTCTCCAGGAATCGAACCTGGGACGCGCAGATCTTCAGTCTGCCGCTCTACCAACTGAGCTAAGAACGTATATGGTGCACCGGGGCAATCCAAATCCGAACCTTCAAATACCGAAACGGGAGTCCCTGCTGACAGATTAGATTTTTCTCTTTTCATCTTAACCCTCCTC
>CADBYZ010000050.1 GCA_902799075.1 Oscillospiraceae bacterium
TGCCCACGGGGAAGAATTTCATCTCATAGCTGTGTGTGCCCTCGGGGGCGTCCACCGCCATGAAGACGCCGAGAACCATCTTGATCTCAGCCTCCTTGCCGTCGATGAAGCAGGTCCAGCCCTCGTCATAAGGGATGGTGAACATGAGCTTCTGTCCTGCTTCGGCGGTAAACTCGCCGCGCAGGTGGCTGTCTTTCACCTTTTCGACCGTGCAGGGGCGCTCCTTGACGATAGTCGCCAGCTCATGCAGAGCTTCGTTGTCGGCGTAGGCCACACGGAAGCGGCCAGTGACTTCCTCGAAGCCTATACGGTTAACATAATCAGTTGCGACCGGGATATATCCAGTTACAGTGTCGCCCTTGTGGTAGTAACCGAGGAATTCCAAAACCGGTACGATGGAGCCTTGTATCTCCGTCATGGAGGCTTTGTTATAAGTGTACACTGCGCCGTCACGCTCTGCCATAAAAGTATATTCGACATATGCGGAATACTCTGGCGGGCAGGTTTTATCCAAAGCTTTATCTTCGGCTGCTTTGCTTGCGGAATCCGGGTCCTCCTTTGCTGCTTCCGCCTCAGCGTCATATTTCTCGGCCAGAGTCCTTGCATCGCGTGCTGTAATCTCCAGGCCATCAAAGAAATTATGTGCGCGGAAACTTATATCATTTACTTCTTTGAAGACCGGAGTCTCCTTACCGCTTATGGCTGACCATGTGCGGTTCAGATTATCAAAGGGATTTGCAAAACTCGTCTCAACAGTCTCAATATCCCCTTCTGACAGAAAAGCAATGGACAGCGCGTCCTGGTTATAAAACATGTCGTAATTGTCCTGATCACGAAATAATTCAGACTCATTGAAATTGGTAGCGTTCATATATGCTTTTTGTTCTGTCAGATTTTCCTGTGCGATAATGTATTTTAAGCCCAAAAGGGTATCCGTCGCGGCGGGGATGCCCTCTCCGTAGTAATTGCGCATATCGTACCAGTGAACACCCAGCTTGTTCAGCTCCATGCGGACAAAGTTCCGTTCCACGGAGCCGCCATGTCCCACGCCGTTATAGCCGTAGAGCATAGGGTCGTTCCCGCAGGTGCCTGAGCGCTGCTTGTTTACCTCCATACGGAAGAAGCCCGTATCACTGGCCTTTATTCCCTTCACCAGCGGCGAAACAAATTCTACAGTTTCCCTGAAATCTTTTTGCTTTTGAGACCAGTTATCCTTAATTATATTGTCGGTTGAAATTATATAATTCAGCATGAGCTGTAGAGAAACAGTCAAAATAATCAGAACTTCCAGGATACGCTTCGGATTTTTCACAGCGTCCCGGCGGTGCATATAAAACGCCCCGAACATCAAGAGCAACACCACAAAATCCAGCACGACTTCCCCGCCCATCACGAAGCCGTAACGCCGGGAAAAGATCAGGAGTGCTGCCAGCAGCATCATTACGCCGCATTTTTTACAGTCGGCAAGGCTTATGCTGTCAAGGTATTGCCATTCCTCCGCCGCAATCAGCAGCAGGAGGAAGCAGAAAATATAAGAATATCGGAAGTTGAACCAGTTTGTCGTTGTGCCGCCGTGCATAAGCATGTCAAAGGCGACAATATAGAAGCTCAGCAGATAAAAACCGAGGGCGATCCCGGCAGCGGTTTTTCTGCGTCGGTCGATTTCTTTATTCAGGAAAAAAAGAACCGCGAGCGCGAGGGGCAGAATCCCAACATAAATGTTCGGCAATCCATTCACCAACTCGTCGGTATTGTTGGCACCGGTAAAGAGCTTTGCGCCGATCTCCAATAGCGGCATTTTCTCCGCGAAGGAAAAATCCGTGATTTTTGTCTGGTCGAGACGACCCCCGCTGATGCCCAGCAGAGACGGCATCCAGACCGCAGCCGCCAGCAGACCGCCGCAGAGTGAGGCCAGTGCGTAGCGGAAAAAGAGCGTGCGCATCTGTCCCGTCAACTGATCCTTATAGAGCCACAGGTACAGGACAAAGAAGAGAACCGAGGCCACGCAGATCATGAAGCCCATATAATAGCTTGTTACAAGCGCATAGGCCAGAGAGAGAATATAGAGAATCGGACTCCTGCTGCGCAGAAGCTTCCGAAGCCCCAGCACCACCAGCGGGAACACATGCACCGCCGTGAAAAAAATGACCTGAAAGACATTGGCAACCAGAAAGCCGTTGAGCGCATAGGCCGTGGAGAAAATCAGGTTGCTGCGCTTATGTCCGTAAATATCCGCCAGAAGCAGATACATGGTCGGGCCGCATACGCAGAAATTCAGGACGGAAACCAGCGTGTATGCGGCAGGATAATTTTGAATCGGCGCAAGCGCGAAAAGCGCGAAAAAGGGATTGAGCATGGTGATCCCCATATGGGGCATCATGTTGCCGCCGAGCCCTTTTTCAAAGGAATAGGTAAACCCCTCCAAGCCCTTCAGCATACGTCCCACATAAGAAACATAGTTGACATACAGGCCGTCTGCATCCGTAATAATCAAGGTTTTGTCTCCGAAGGGTGTAACATGTAATCCGGCAAGGGCAACAAAAATAATCAGCAGCGGGATGAAAAAAGACATCAGAATATATTGTGCCTTTTGTTCACGTGGTTCACGCGCTGTTGTTTTACTTTTGGAAAAGATTATCATGGTTCTGTCTCCGCTCTCTGTAAAGTTTTCTTTTGCTTCCGGCACTTGTGTTCCTGTAAATCTGAGAAAAGCGAAAGCTCCTGATATTCGATCAAAAGAGATGCTTCCCTGCACTCAGCATGTCGGGAGGGGATGATAAGGAGAGCGCCGCCTTGCATGCCCAGGCGGCGCCCCTTTTGCGGTATAACGCTTCATGCGGTCGGGTTTCCCGGTTCCCGACCCGCAATCAGATTATGTTTTTTTGCTATAATTCAGAGATGTACTTTATTACGCAATGCCAATAGAAACCAGCTCAGATTTCGTAGTGTCGATCTGAACAGTCCATGTTTGACCCGCGGCGTCATTCGTAGTGGCAGGAACATTCACGGGAGCTTCGGTGCCATCTACGCGAACCATCAGACTGGCGTTTGCGGGGTTCTGCCAGCCTTTAACAGTCTGACGGGCGGTAACGGTAGCCGTGGTGTTGGTGCTGGTAGAAGCGCCATTGCCCAGGTAGCCCGCCATAACTTCAGCGTAGGCGGCACGGATGTTGGAAATATCGGTGGCCTCACGGCTCTTCTCAAGCTGGGTGGTGAATACGGGGATAGCGATGGCAACGAGGACGGCGATGATCGCAACAACGATCAGCAGCTCGGCCAGGGTAAAGCCTTTATTGTTCTTCTTCATTTACTTTTCTCCTTTTTATCGGATTATGTTTGTCTCCGGCAGCTCCGGGAAAGCCGCCGGGAAACGCTCTATTTTCAAACCGCCCGGGTGCGGTTTGGAAACCTTATGTTTTGGCTCCCTCTCAGAGGGAGCTGTCGCGAAGCGACTGAGGGAGTACATCACTCTTTTGTTTAACGCACGTATAAGGAAGCCCCTTCCACCGCTAAAGCGGTCAGACAAGCTCGGAGTGTCGCGCGTTTCTCGCGCGTCAGAATCCTCCCCCAATCGCCGCAAGCGGCTGGTGGAAGCAAGACAGGGGAGGCAACGAGCAATCTTTCCCATGTAGTATTATGCCATATCTGGAATCATAATGCAAGAGCATGTTCTTGAATTTTTCTTAATTCCTGCTTACATAATGGCATACATGCCGAACATGGCCATGTAGATGGCGACGACGATGAAGCCCGCGATGCCCGCAAGGCCGACCAGCAGCGCAGGTTCCAGCTTTGCCAGGGCGTTGGCGATGGCCATGTCAAGCTCCGCGTCGTAGTATTTGGCGATGGTGTTCAGGGTCTTTTCCATTTCGCCGGTTTCCTCGCCCACAGCCACCATGTCCACCAGGATGTCGGGCATGTAATTGGCTTCGCGCATGCTCTGGCCGAGGCCGCGGCCTTCCTCCAGCTTGACGGCGAGCTTGCCCGTCTCGGTGCTCATAAAGTAGTTGGACATGGTTTTGGCGGTGATGGAGATGGCGCGGGTCATGGGCAGGCCCGAGGCCAGCATCGTGGCCATGGTATTGGCAAACTCGCTGGCGGCGTTGAGCTCCTGGATCTCGCCGAGGATGGGGACCTTCAAAATCCACTTGGCGAGGTTCATGCGCCCTTCCTCGGTGTTGCCGTAGACCTTGTAGAAGATGACGACCACCGCGATGATGGCGACCAGGATCATCCAATAGTGAATAAAGAAGTTGGAGATCGCAATGAGCGCCTTTGTGATGCCGGGCAGCTCGCCGCCCATGCTGTCAAAAATCGCCGTGAAGGTCGGCACGACCTTGATCATCAGCACCGCCACGACCGCCACCGCGATAAACAGCACGAACAGCGGGTAGGCCATGGCCGAGCGGACCTTCGCCGCCATCTTGGCCTGCTTGTCAAAATGCTCGTGTACGGTCTGGAAGGCCTTGTCGAGGTTGCCGCTCTGCTCACCGGCGGCGATGGTCTCCACGAAGGTCGGGGGCAGCAGCTTCTCGCCGCGCTCGGCAAAGCTCGCCGCGACGGAACGGCCCGCCTCCACATCCTCGCCCACCTTGACAAGCATCTTTTTCAGCGGCTTGTCGCTGGTCTTTTCGGCGATCAGGTGCACCGTGCGGGCAATGGGGATGCCTGCGTTGAGGATGATGGCAAACTGGCTGCACATGACGATGAACGCCTTGTTGTTGAGCTTATTGCCGCCGATCTCCATATTGAGGAGACCTTCCCCTTCGCCCTTGACCGGCGTCATTTTGACGATGATGGAATGATTCCGCTTGAGGCGGTCTACCGCGTCCATCTCGTTGAACGCCTCAATCACGCCGGAGACCTTCTGCCCGTTGTCGGACATGGCGACATATTTATAAGTAACCAAGGGCTATCACTTCCTTTGCTGGTGCTGCTGGTATTGGCTCTGCGCGCTTCCGGCTTCCCCTCGAGGGGAAGCTGTCGCGGAGCAACTGATGAGGTGGAGCCTGCCACATTCGGCAAGCTTACTGCAAACGGCGAGATTGACACCTCATCCGCCCCAGTGTGCACACTGGGGCACCTTCCCCTCAAGGGGAAGGCACAAAATCACATCGCGTTCTTCTTGACAAACTCCCGGTCGTGGGCGTACTGGAGCGCGGTGTCGCGGGTGATCTGCTGGCTGCGCACCAGACGCACCAGGGCCTGGTCCATCGTCTGGCCGCCGATGGCGGAGGATGTGGCGATGGCGTTTGCGATCTGCGGGGTGTTGCCCGCGCGGATCAGGTTTCGGATGGCGTCGGTGACGATCATGAGCTCGCAGGCAAGGCAGCGTCCGCCGTTCTTCTTCGGCACGAGCTGCTGCGTCAGCACCGCCTGGAGGCACATCGAAAGCTGCAGACGGATCTGGGTCTGCATACCTTCGGGGAAAACCTGCACGATACGGTCCACCGCGTCGGAGGCGCTGCCGGTATGCAGGGTGCCGAAGACCAGGTGGCCCGTCTCGGCGGCGGTGATGGCCGTCTCGATGGTGTCCTTGTCACGCATCTCACCGATGAGAATGACGTTCGGGTCCTCACGAAGGCTGGCGCGCAGACCGTCGGAAAAGCTGCGGGTGTCCTTGCCCACCTCGCGCTGGTTGATGGCGCACTTGTCAGGCTTGTAGATATATTCCACAGGGTCCTCAAGCGTGACGATGTGGGCCTTGCGGTGGTGGTTTACATAATCAAGCATTGCCGCGAGGCTCGTGGATTTACCGGAGCCGGTCTCGCCGGTGACAAGGACGATGCCCTTGTGCTGGTTCGGCAGCTCCAGCGCGGCGGGCGGCAGGCCGAGCTTTGTCAGGTCGGGGATCTCCTCGCGCAGAAGACGCAGCGCCGTCGACGGCTCGCCCTGCTGCTTGAAGCAGTGGATACGGCAGCGGTTGCCGGCGTAGGTCTCGGCAGCGTCCAGCTCGCCGACGCGCATGAGCTCTTCATATGCCTCGTCGCTGCCCGCGAGATCCCGGGCAAGCCGACGGCAGTCGGCGGAAGTCAGCACTTCGTCGCACATGTTTTCCAGCTGGCCGTCCTTGCGGTATTTGGGCGGCAGGCCGCAGATCAGATGAATATCGGAAGCGCCGTCCTGTTTGGCCTGTGCTACCAGACTCTCTATTGTAATCATAATGTGATCCCCTCTCTGCATCGTGTATGCAGTTTTCATCAACTTGAATGGAGCTGAAATTGACTTTTGTTTATCAATAGCTTATAATCACTTCATCCACTTTCAAGGAAGGTCGTGATATTGTGGCAAACATGAGAGCGATACATGAAAGGCTCGGCAATACTGTCTGCAGACGCTGTATCCGCAAAACTTACAATGTCGATCTTGAGCCGTCCGACTGCTATTATGCCATGTATCCCAGCGTATGCAGCGCCTGCGGCGAAGTCCACAATATCGTCGTCGACCTGCGCAGAAGCGGCAAATGGAAGCTGCTTTTCAAGTGATCCCCTGCCCTCCTGTAAAGGAGGGCAGTTTTTTAATCATCTTCACTGATGACGCGCAGAAGCTCGCTCGAGGTGGTGATACCCTCGCGCACCAGGCGCAATGCGTTTTCGCGCAGGGACACAAAGCCGCTCTCCGGCTTCTTGAGCTCCGCCTCGATCTCGCCGCGGCTTGCGCCCTCGGCGATCAGGCGGCGCACCCGGCCGGTGATGATCAGCATCTCAAACACCGCGATACGGCCGCGGTAGCCGGTGTCGAAGCACTCCGGGCAGCCCGCGCCCTTATAGAACTGAAGCCCCTCCTCATAGGGCAGGTCCAGGTCGGCAAGCTCCTCCTCGTCGGGGGTGTAGGCCGTGCGGCAGCGGGGGCAGATGCGGCGCACCAGACGCTGGGAGATAACGCCGCGCAGCGCGCTGGAGACCAGGTACGGCTCCACGCCGATGTCCTCCAGACGCTCGATGGTGCCGACGGCGTCGTTGGTGTGGATGGTGGAGATAACGACATGGCCGGTGATGGCCGAGCGCATGGCGATCTCCGCTGTCTCGCCGTCACGGATCTCGCCGACGCCGATGATGTCCGGGTCCTGACGCAGGATGGCGCGCAGGCCGTTGGCGAAGGTCATGCCGGTTTTTTCGTTGATGGGGACCTGGTTTACGCCGTCGATATTGTACTCGACAGGGTCCTCCAGGGTCACCATGTTGACCTCGGGCTTGTTGAGCTCGCCGATCATGGCGTACATGGTGGTGGATTTGCCGCTGCCGGTGGGGCCCACGATCAGCAGCACGCCGCTGCGGCACTTGATCATTTTTTCAAAGGTCTCCATATCGTGCCCGCTCAGGCCGATATTGTCCTTGTTGAGGTTGCCGCCGCTCTTGTCGAGCAGACGGGCGACGATCTTCTCGCCGTAAACCGTCGGCAGCGTGGAGATACGCAGGTCGATGTCCTTGTCGCGTACACGCACGTTGAAGCGGCCATCCTGCGGGATGCGGCGCTCGGAAATGTCCAGGCCGGACATGATCTTGATACGGGAGATGACAGAGCTCTGCAGGTCCTTCGGCACTGTCAGGATCGTGCGCATCAGACCGTCGATGCGCATGCGCACCACCATCTCCGTCTCATGCGGTTCCAGATGGATATCACTGGCGCGCTCGTTGATGGCGCGCTCGATGATGGAGTTGACAAGGCGGATGGTGGGGGCGTTGTTGACAGAGTCGTCAAGTTGGTTGGAGACGAAGGAGCTGTCCTGCGCGGGGGTATCGCCGCCCTGCCCGGAGGCCTGCTCACGCTTCATCTCCTCGATGGCGCGGGCCGCGCCCTCGTTGCCGTAGAGCACCTGAATGGCACGCTCGACCTGCGAAGCGTTTGCCACCACGGGCACCACCTTCTTGCGCACAGCCTTGCGCACTTCCTCGATGGCGTAGAAGTTCAGCGGGTCCGCCATCGCAAGATACAGTTCGTCCTTCTTCTGGCGCACGGGGACGACCTGGTACTGCTTGGCGATATTCTTCGGCACGCTGGAAGCAAGCTCCGTCGGGATGTTGATCTTGCTCAGGTCCACATACTCGATGCCCAGCTGCATCTGCAGGGCCTCAATCAGCTGATCCTCCGTGATGATGTTGTTTGCGATCAGCACCTCGCCCAGACGGCCCTTCTGCGTTTTCTGCAGCTCAAGCCCGCGGTCAAGCTCCTCCTGCGTGATCGTTCCGGCGGCAAGCAGCAGCTCGCCCAGACGACGATAAAAGGCCATGGTGCGTCCTCCTTCAACGATGGTTACAAAACGGTGACTGTATTATAGCATTCCCTTTTCAAACTTGCAAGGCGCTCACAGCGTTTTTTGGAAAAATTGTTTGCATATATCCTTTGTTAAACCAAAAAGCTGAAATCATCATGAAAGGGCGCGTTGAACGCGCCCTTCTTGCGTTTTATCCCTCTCTGTCCGGGAGCACAACTGTCAGCAGCGCCAGTCCTCCGCGATAGCGGTAGTCCGTGATGCGGCGCAGGTAGACGATGTTCTTCTCCCCCACCGGGCCGATGGCCCCGAAGCTGACCCACTCGTCATTGTCCAGGCAGCGGACCGCCGCCTCATACAGCCCCGGCGGTGTGGGATCGATGGGCATGTTCAGGCGAAAGCCCTGCATCTGCCGCTTGATGACACCGAGGCCCTCCAGCTTCTGCAAAAAGGTCTCGTTGCCGCGCAGGAAGTGAAAGCTCTCGTCCCGCAGTTCGATGACGCCGGTGGGCAGCTCGCTCTGCACGCGCAGGTTGTTTCCCAGGGCGCGCATGGGCTCGTTGAGGTCCTCGCGGCTGACCGCCTCATAATAGGGTGTGGCTTCCTCGGACTCGAAGGTGAGCCCTGTGCTGCTGAGGGCGCGGCCGATGATATAGTCGATGGGATTGGGCTTGTTGAACAGATAGCCCTGGATCTTGTCACAGCCGAGCTTTTTCATGATGTTGAAATGCTCGATGGTTTCCACGCCCTCGATAAGCGTGTCGATCCCCAGCTGATGGGCCATCTCCAGCACCTTGGAGACAATGATCTGGTTCTTGCCGCCGGAGCTGAAATTGCGCATGAACTGCATGTCCAGCTTGATAAGATCAAAGTTCAGATCCTGCAGAAGGTTGAGTGTGGAATACTCGCTGCCGAAATCGTCCAGCCAGACCTCGAAGCCGTTTTCGTGGAAGCGCTCCACCTGATGGCGCAGAAGCTCCTGGTCGGAGACGAAGGCAGACTCCGTGATCTCGATTTTGAGCATACTGCGGGGAAAGCCCGCGGCATCCACAAGGTCGGTGATCTCCCGGACCATGTCGCAGCTTTCAAAATCCCGGCGGGAGAGGTTTACCGACACCGGCACCACCGGCACGCCGAGCTCCTTCTTGCGATTAAAGTCACGCAGCACCGTGCGCACCACGTTGAGATTGACCTTGTACATCAGGCCGCTGTCCTCAAGCACGGGGATGAAGCGGAAGGGCATCAGGAAGCCGTAGGCGGGATCGTCCCAGCGGGAAAGGGCCTCCTCGTTGCAGACATGTCCCGTGACCGCGCGGGCGATGGGCTGATACCAGACCTGGAGCCAGCCCTTTTCGACAGCCTCGTCCACATGGCTGTTGATGTACTGCCGGAAACGGATCTCTTCATCCAGGGCGCTGTCATAGTAGCACACGGTCCGCTCACTGGAGAGGATGCTGTTGAGGGCAAGCTTCGCCTCATCCACGAGGGAGATGGTGCGCTGCCCCTCGTGCCAGCGCGCAAGGCCGATCTTGCTCTGCACCGCAAGGCCCGGCTTATAGGCAAGCAGAGCCTCGCGCAGGCGGATGAATGCCTGTTCGGCCTCGTCCCGGTAGCACAGCACGCAGAACTCGCCCGAGGTGACATAGCACACATGGCGTCCGGCAAAAGACTCCCGCAGCAGGCGCGCGGTGTCGGCGATCAGCTCGTCCCCCTGTGCATAGCCGAAGCGGTTGTTGATGCCGCGCAAGTCGATGAGCTTGAAATAGCCCAGCACAGGCTCCCGCTCTTTGTCTGCCACAGTCCCGAGCATTTCGTCGGCGCGGGCGATGAAATAGGAAAGATCCGGCAGGCCCGTGAGCTGGTTGATCTCATAGGCCTTGGCGTGGGTGTAGAGATTGCTGTCCAGGATGCCCTGGCGCAGGCTCTCCGCGCTGAACGCGCCGCCCTCGGTCCGGTCCCCGCCACGCTGTCTGGCCTTGCCGGCGTAGATATCCGCAAGGCGGATCATGGAGCGGAACTCTCCTGCATTTTGGGCGCTGCCGCTGACATAGCCCACGCTGCAGGTGAGCGGAACCTTTTTCCCCTCATAGCTGAAGCGCTGCAGGGCACGACGGCAGTCCTCCAGCTTTTCAAAGCACTGTGCCGTATCGCCGGTGAAAATGCACACCAGCTCGTTGCCGCCGTAGCGGAAGGCCGCCTCTTCTCCGAAGGAGTCTGCAAAGCTGCGGGTGAAGTACAGCATCATGCTGTCCGCGGCGTTGTGTCCGTAGAAATCCCTGTACAGGCGCAGATTGTCAAGCTCTGCGAGAACCAGCACCAGCGGCCTGCCTATGAGCCTGCCCGTCTGCTCCTCCAGAGCATAGCGGCTCAGGCAGCCCGTGCGCGCGTCATGCCGCAGGACGTACTGCTTCTCCTCCATATTCTCAAGAAAGCTCAGGCGCACATGGATCACGAGCGCCATCACCACAAGTGAGGCAATATAAAACTCAGCTGCATGCACAAGATCGGAGTGAAACAAAACCGGCTCCTTGCATGTCCGGCACAGAATCACAAACAGCAGTGCCCAGGCCCCCTGCCAGAGCGCGATGCGGATGGGTCGGTCCATGATGAATACCGGCATGATGACAAGGCACATCAAAATGGTGATGGCCTGATGGCCCGGATCCCAGACAGTGCCGAGCAATGTTGCCAGCAGGTATACGGGCACCTGAGCAAGATAGAGCGCTGCGGTGGAGTGGGGATATTCCTCCGG
This sequence comes from Oscillospiraceae bacterium, assembly GCA_902799075.1. Classification (GTDB taxonomy): domain Bacteria; phylum Bacillota; class Clostridia; order Oscillospirales; family Oscillospiraceae; genus Limivicinus. The sequence goes on from CADBYZ010000050.1 coordinate 10,965, forward strand.
AACGCACCAATGCTCGAGCGCAAGCAGCAGGGTCGAATACAGTACCGTCAGCAGGCCGAGATAATAGATCCTGCCGCCGCCCACGATGACAAGCTGCGCCGTAAAATTGATGATCCCGAGCGGGATCCACGCGATGGCGAACATCCGCAGCGCCTCACGGTTTTCCTTATTCACTTCTCCGCGCAGGGCAACGAAGTCCCCCCGCCGCAGCCATGGCCGCCTTTTCCCGTTCATGTGCTCACCTGTCTTCCGCGCATGATAATGAGGTTTTCCGGGTCTGTGCTGTGTTCAGGTATCAGTCCTTTATAAGGTCAAGAAGCTCTGCACGCCTGGAGTTGATGGCGCTCAGAAGTCCCTCATAGTCGCCGGGCGTCTTGTGGCGCAGGAGCTCCGTCAGCTCCACGACCGGGCGGTACATCGGCTCGAGCGCGCTGCCCTTTTGTGCCGGAAGGCACAAAACACGTCTCATACGGTCTCCGTCATACAGGAAACATACAAATATGCTGTTATTTTACTACAGGCTTCTCTGCTTGTCCACCGGTTTTTCCCGTCTGTCATCGGGCTCGACCCTGACACGGACGCAGAAGATGAAACGCAGCTGCTCGTCCTTCCGGTCCACCCGGTAGAGGTAGGCTGTGCTGTCGCTGACCGGGCGCAGGCCCTGCTCTTGCAGGAAGCCTCTCACGGGCGCAAGGCGCTCCCCCGGCACGCCGTCCGTCTCGGTCAGCTCCAGGAAGAAGGAGACATAGCGTCCCTCCGGGAAAACGCTCACATTTTCCGGCAGCGGGAAGCTCGTCTCGCGCAGGATGCCCTCATAGGTCCCGAGCCCGATGCGCAGCGGCACGCGCTCCGGCAGCTCGCCGGGCTCGAAGTACTTCCGGTCGATGCACACCACCAGGGTGAACAGGTCCATATTGTCGATCCAGAGCTTGCGTACGGGGTCATGGTCGTCCAAGTCAAAATAGCTGTCATACTTGACGCCGAAGGCATCGATCAGACGTATCTCGCCGACGGCCCCGGCATCCCGCTCATAGTGGCGGTAGCTGAGGCGGAGCATCATCTCCCGGCGCTTGAGGCGGCGGATCTCCTCCTCCAGCTCCCGGATCGTGGCACGGTAGCCCGCCAGCAGGGACCTCGCGTCCTCACTGCGGTAGGTGCTCTCTATCATGTCAAGCGACAGGCTCGACCCGCGCAGCTTGCGGATATACAGTAGATTCAGAAAGTCCGTGTCCGAATATTCATAATATCCGTTTTCCGGATTGCGCTGCGGATTGAGCAGCCCCCTGTCACGGTATTTGCGTATGGTTTCGGGGCTCACGCCGCTGAGCCGGGACAGTTCGTTGATCTTCAAGGCACACACCTCCAGAATACGGAAATCCGGTACACTTTAAGAAAAGATTCATAAAATATCAATCTTTTTCTTGACTCTGTCCCTGGGACAGGGTTTACATTTATGACACAGCTATTATACAGCATGCACAAAATTTTTCAAGTAAAGGAGAGTAAATCATGTCTGAACTCAGCAGAAGAGATTTTCTGAAGGGCTCCCTCGCGGGCGCCGCCTCCCTGGCCATGGCCGGGATGGGTCTCAGCGCAGTGAAGAGCGTCGCCCACGCCGACGGGATCTACACCCCCGGCACCTACTCCGCCACCGCCGACGGCATGGGCACCGTCACCGTAACCGCGACCTTTGACGCAAACAGCATCACCGAGATTCTCCTGGATGTCTCCGGTGAGACCCCCAGCATCGGTCAGGCCGCCAAGGATGGGCTGATTGAGCAGATCATGGCCGCCCAGAGCGCCGACATCGACGGCGTCTCCAGCGCCACCATCACCAGCACCGCCGTGAAGACCGCCCTGAAAAACTGCATCGCGCAGGCCAAGGGCGAGGCCGTCAACTCCGGCTCTGTCAAGCCCCAGGTGCAGTCCGACGGCGCCTTCATCCTCAAGGACATCACCGCCGACGATGTCAACGCCTCCGCCGTCGAGCTTGAGCCCATCACGAGCTTTGCCAAAGAGATCGATGTTGATGTGGTCGTAGCCGGTGCGGGCGCCTCCGGCGTCATCGCCGCCGTGCGCGCGGCCGAGCTCGGCGCAACCGTCGCCGTGCTGCAGAAGGAAGCCGTCGCCGTCTCCCAGGGCAACTGCTCCTCCGCCATCATCAAGTCCGGCTCCACCCCGGGCGGCCTCAAGAAGTGGCTGACCTTCGCGACCGCCGTCAACTGCTGGCGCAATAACCGCAAGCTCCTCGAGGCGTATATCGACCGCTCCGAAGAGGCCCTGCGCTTTGTCTGCGAGAAGAGCGGCATCACCGAGGAAACCGAGTGGAAGAACAAGTACGGCGTCACCAAGTATCAGGACACCTCCGCCGTCTACACCGGTGTCTGGCACGACGGCACCCAGTCCTATGACTTCGGCGACGAGAAGGTCGAGGTCTTCGCGCCCTGGTTCGGCCCCAAGCCCGGCAACTACGGCTCCCTCGTCTCCGGCATCCTCAAGGACGCGCAAGAGGAGTACGGCGATAAGCTGCAGGTCTTCTTCAGCACCCCGATCGTCCAGCTCGTCAAGGACGCGGACGGCACCATCATCGGCTGCGTCGGCAAGGATCTGGACGGCAACTACATCAAGTTCAACGCCAAGTCCGTCATTCTCGCCACTGGCGCCTATGAGAACAACGCCACCATGGTTCGCCGCTTCTGCCCCGACATTGAGAAGTTCGACAAGAAGGTCGTCCACCGCACCGGCGGCGGCAACATCCTCGCCATTGAGGCCGGCGGCTGCATGGAGCCTGTGGCCCACAGCCGCGTCATGCACGACTTCGACGCGGGCCTCATGTGGGACGAGCCGCCCTACCTCATCGTCAACATGAACGGCGAGCGCTTCATCGACGAGGAAGTCGACATGGCCTACATCTCCAAC
>CADBYZ010000051.1 GCA_902799075.1 Oscillospiraceae bacterium
GCGCAGTCCCTCGTCCTGAAGCGCCCGCACCAGCAGCAGCGACGCCGCAAGAGACAGCCGCCGCGCGCCGTCGTGGCGGAAGGCTTCGAGCTTCTCCCGCCGCGCCGATGGGATCGTCTGTTTGAGGCGCTCAAAGCGCGCCGAGTCCGCGAGCGCGTCCGTCGAAGCGATATAGAGCCTTGTCCGCATTCCGGTGCCTCCCCTCGTTTTGGTGCTTTCACTTTATCACAGCGGGCGGGAAAGCACAAGAAAAAAGCATCCCGCCCGGATTTGGGCGGGATGCTTTTGAATATGCATGTGTCAGCCGTAGAAATCGATATCCCAGGTGAGACTGAACTGAGAGCCCTTGTCGCGCACGCAGATCGCCAGAGCCTTGAAGGACTGCGGCTGCTTGAAGTGGAAATCATAGGTCCTGGGGCTGCCGTCCGCCTGATCTTTTTCGATCCTGAACTCCCCGATATGGTTCCAGTTGCCCTTGAGATCCTTGGCGTAGAGATACCAGTTGCCGAAGGGGTAGCCGGTGTATTCCACGATTGTGAGCGTCATGGAAAGGTCGGTGCAGTCGGTCATCTTGCTGTTCAGATTGAAGGGCTCGTAGGTGCCGTTGTGAATTGGCTCCTGATCGCCCCACCAGCCGGAGAGAAGCTGCCCCTGTGCGGCAGACGGTGCGGGAGTGGGCTTGGTGCTGCCGTTCTGCTCCCCGGCGCCGAGGTAGAAGGCAAGGTCGTTCCAGGTGATGTTGAAGTAGTTGCCCTTGTCGCGCATGCATAGGGCCAGGGCCTTGAAGGACTGCGGCTGTTTGAAGCGGAAGGTATAGGTTTCCATATGCCCGTCGGCCATGTCCTTTTCAAGCTTGAAATCCGCAATGTGATCCCAGTTGTCCTTGAGATCCTTGGCGTAGAGATACCAGTTGCCGAAGGGCGCACCGGTGTATTCCCAGATGGAAAGGTCAAGCGTCAGCTCTGTGCAGTTTTTGACGGTCTGATCCAGATAGAGCGCGCAGGACAGGCCGTTATGGATCGGCTCCGCATCATGCCAGGAGCCGGTGAGCGCGGTGTCTGCCGCAGAGGCCGGGGCCGCACACAGAGAAAACAGGATGCAGAAAAGCGCGAGGACTGATACATATTTTTTCATGGTGAACCCTCCCTTTTTCAAGTTTATTTCATTGTAACATACCATAGAAATGCCTGTCAATCACATATAAAAATTCTCGCTTACCTGTACAAAAAGCTGCCGTAGAAGAGCGCACGGCCTTGAAAAAAAAGAATTCCATAGTATAATAGGAAAAGTTAAGCGGTGGTTCACGCCGCGCTTTTCTTTTCATTTATTCCATCATATGGGAGGGATGACCCATGTTTGTAATCCTGCTTGCCCTCTGGCTGGTCTTCGCCGGGAGCCTGACGGTCACGAACCTGATCCTCGGCGTGCTGGTCGCGGGGCTGATTACGCTCCTGTGTACCAAGTACATGGGATACGACACAAAGCGCTTTTACGGCGGACTCAAAAAGGCCCCGGCGGTTGCCGCGTATTTGGGCGAGCTTCTCAAAGAGATCGTAAAAGAGAACTTTGATGTGCTCCGCTTTATCTACCGCAAAGACCAGCCGAAGCCCATGCTGGTGCACTTCCGCGGTGAGGTGCAGAGCGATCCGCTGCGCGTGCTGGTGGCCAATTCCATCACCCTCACCCCCGGCACCTACACGGTGAGGCTGGAGGGGGACGAGTACGCCGTGCACGCCCTGGACGAGTATTTTCAGGTGGACATTGAGTACAGCGCCTTTTTCAAGCTGGCGCAGAAAGTGGAGGAGAGCTGATGGAAGACAAGCTGCTGACCGGGACACTTGTGATCCTGGTATTCTTCATGCTGGCCCTCATGCCGAAAGTTATCAAGGGTCCGCGCTTTACCGACCGCATCGTCGCCATCAACGCCATCAACACCATGATAACCGCCTCCATCTGCCTGCTGTCCCGGCTGCACCGGGCGGGCTACCTGCTGGACGTGGCGCTCATCTACGCGCTTTTGGGCTTTACGGCGACGACGCTTTTGACAAGGCTTTTAGCCGCCGACCGGCAGAAGGAGGGAAAGAAATGATCCGCACCATCCTTGCCGCGCCGTTTCTGCTCCTCGCCGTGTTCATTTTTTTCTCCGAGGTACTGGGCTTTTATAAGTTCACCTACGTCATGAACCGCATGCACGCCGCCGCCCTCGGCGACACGCTGGGCATCGCGTCTATCCTGATTGCCGTTGCAATTTTGACAGGTGAGCTGGTGCCTATATTCAAACTCATTCTGGTGCTGGTGTTCATGTTCCTCACCGGCCCCGTGGTGACTCATCTGATCGCCGGGGCCGAGGTGGAGACCCACAAAAACGCCGGACACGAATACAAGGAGGTGGACAGACGATGAAGCTTGTGGAATGTGTCCTGCTCCTGCTGCTCATCATCACGGGCGTCACCGCGCCGATGCAGAAGCACCCCCTCATCATGGTCATCATCTTCACCACCTTCGGTTTGGTCATGAGCGTGATCTGGATGCTGCTGCAGGCCCCCGACCTTGCCATCACCGAGGCCGCCGTGGGCACGGGCGTATCGGGCGTGCTGTTCTATCTCTGTCTCAGGCGAATCCGCCAGCTTGGGGGAACGGAGGATGAGAAATGAGCGCTTTTACCAGATGGGTCGACGGCGAGGCCGCCGTCCCGCTCAAGACAGACTTTAAGCCCGTCAAAGAGAGAAAGCCGAAGGAGAAGCATGCGTCCCTCGGCGACAAGCAGCGCCTTGACGGCTTTCTGAGCCTCTACGCCAAATGCGCCGTGGTCATCAGTGTCCTGATGCTCATTGTCCTGCTCATCGGCGCGGTGGCCCTGCCGACCTTCGCCGAACCCGGCAACCCCACTGACAACGAGGTCGTCCACCGCTATGTGGGCTCGGCCGAGGAGGAGACGGGCGCGGAGAACGTCATCGCGGGCATGATTTTGAATTACCGTGGCTTTGATACCTTCGGCGAAAGCTGCGTGCTGTTTCTGGCAGTCTGCTGCGTGATGCTGCTGCTCTGGGCGACCAACGACAAGATCAAGGCCGAGGCGAAGGCCTGCGAAAAGGAAGCGCCCCCCGACGTGATTTTGCAGAAGGTCGCAAAGCTCCTGCTGCCGTGCGTGCTGTGTTTCGGGATGTGCGTGCTGTTTAACGGCCACGTCTCCCCCGGCGGCGGCTTCTCCGGCGGGTCGATCCTGGGGGCGGCGCTGATCCTCTTTGCCGTGGCCTTCGGGGCCGACAGCGTGCGCCGCTTCTTTACGGCGAAGGTCTTCAACACCGTGCGCATCACGGGCCTTATGATCTACGGCTCCATGTTCGGCGTGTACATTTACCAGGGCGCAAACGGCATTTCGTCGAACCTCGCCCACTATATCGTGCTGGTCATCGACATCGCCGTGGGCCTCGTCGTCATGAGCACGATGTACGGCTTTTATTCCTTCTACACGAAAGGAGAGCTGTGATGCTGAATCTCATCATCAATAACCGCTTTGCCATCGCATCGGTGATCCTGTTCGTGACGGGCTTTGTGAACATGATGGTGCACCCGAATCTCATCAAGAAGATCGTGTCCTTCAACATCATGGACTCGGCCACCTTCCTGATGCTGGCAAGCCGCGGCATGATCGCCGGGCGCACCGCCGCGATTTTGACCGACGGCGGGGCCGACACGTCCCTCTACGTCAATCCCATCCCCGCGGGCCTCGTTCTCACGGGCATTGTGGTCTCCGTCTCCGTCAGCGCGTTTTCGCTGGCCCTGGTGCAGCGCATCTACGGCACCTACGGCACCGTGGACCTGCGCGAGCTGCTCGATGCCATGAAGAAGAAGGGGGAGTGAGAGACATGCCTTTTGCCTGGAACCTCCCCTATATGAGCGTTTTCCTGACCATGATCACGGCGATTTTGCTCTCCGTCATTCCGGGGGCAAAACGCGCTTACTGGATCACGGTATGCGTGTTCGCGATCGTGACGGTCATGTCGCTGTGCTTTCTGTCCTTCATCGTCAGGGCCGACGCGTCCTATGCCTTTACCATGGGCAAGTTCCCCGCGCCGTTCGGCAATGAGATCAAGTTCGGGCCTTTGCAGGGGCTGCTCGCGTCCGTGTTTGCAGCCGTGATGTGCCTGTCGCTTTTAGGCGGGCGGGCGGAGCTCTTTGAGGACGTGGACGAGAAGAAGATGGGCCTTGCCTGCGTGATGCTGAACATGGTGTTGGCGAGCCTTCTCATCCTCAGCTACACGAATGACGCCTTCACCGCTTACGTCTTTATCGAGATCAGCACCATCGCGGCCTGCGCCCTGGTCATGATCAAAGACAGCGGCCCAACGCTGGTTGCCACGATCCGTTACTTATTCATGAGCCTTTTGGGCTCCGGCCTGTTCCTGTTCTCCATCATCCTGCTCTACGCCATCACAGGCCATCTGCTGATGCCCCAGCTCAAGGAAAGCGTAGCCAAGCTCATGGAGACAGGCAATTACACCAAAGTTCTCGCCCTGCTGCTCGGCATGATGACGGCGGGCCTCGGCGTGAAGGCCGCCATGTTCCCCTTCCACCGCTGGCTGCCGGACGCCCACGGCACGGCGACCACCACCTCCTCGGCGGTGCTGTCCGGTCTCGTGGTCAAGGGCTACGCGGTGCTGCTCATCACGATGTATGTCCGCGTCTTCACCCTTGACACCGTGCGGGCCTTCCACATCAACGACGCGGTGTTCGTCCTCGGCTTTTGCGGGATGATCCTCGGCTCCGTGCAGGCCATCCGCGAAACCCACGCGAAAAGGATGCTGGCCTATTCGTCCGTGGCCCAGCTCGGTTATGTTTTCATGGGCATCGGCCTCGGCACCCCCGAGGGGATCGCCGCTGCCTGCTTCCAGATCCTGATCCACGCCTTTACAAAGCCGCTGCTCTTCGTCTCGGTCGGGCGCCTCGCCTCCACCGTACACCACGACAAGCAGCTCAGAGCCCTGCGCGGCACGGCGTGGCAAACCCCGCTTGCGGGCATCGGCTTCGGCATCGGCGCGCTCTCCATGGTGGGCATCCCGCTCTTCGGCGGTTTTGCGGCGAAGGTGAACTTCGCCACCGCCTCCGTGTTCACCGACACCAAAATCGTCCTGACCCTCGCGGTGCTGGCGATCTCGTCTGTCCTGAACGCGCTTTATTACATCCCGGCCATCATCAATATCTGGAGCATCCGCAAAGACGCCGCGCTGCCCGAGGCCGGTAAGGCCAAAAAGGACCCGACCGCGACCGCCGCGATCATCCTGCTCGCCTGCGGCGTGCTGTTTCTCGGCGTCTGCTTTACCCCGGTGATGAACATCATCGTCCGCGGGCTGGAGCTCATGTGAAAGGAGGGGTGACGATATGCTGATCCTTCTGGCCGTTCTGATCCCCGTTGTCGGCGCGGTGCTGGTCTTCCGCACGGGAAATGAGAGCCTGCGCCGCAGGCTCTGTATGGCGTCCATCGTGTTTGCCTGGCTCTGCGCCTCGCTTGCGGTGATCCCCGGCGGCAGCGACATCACGCTCCTGCGCCTGAGCGACACCCTGTCCCTGCGCTTTGCCTCCGACGGGCTGAGCCTGTTCTTTGTCAATCTGGTGTGCTTCATCTGGTTCTTTGTGGAGTTTCACGCCTTCGGCTACATGAAGCATGAGGGAAACGAGCCGCAGTTTTTCGGCTTCTTCCTGCTGACCTTTGCGGCCCTCATCGCGCTGGCCTCCGCCCAAAACGCGGTGACGCTCTACATGTGCTTTGAGCTCATGACCCTCTGCTCCATGCCGCTGGTGCTGCACAACGGGTCCGAGCAGTCAAGGCGCGCAAGCTTTGCCTACCTCGGCTACTCCACCCTCGGCGCGTCGCTGGCCCTGCTGGGCTTCTTCATCCTCGCCGCCCAGGGCAACGACCTGCGCTTCGTCTTCCGCGGCGGACAGCTCGTCGGCGATCAGAAGACCCTGCTCGTTGCCGCGTTCCTGATTATTCTGGGCTTCGGCGCGAAGGCCGGCATGGTGCCGCTGCAGATGTGGCTGACCGAAGCCCACCCCGTGGCCCCCTCGCCCGCAAGCGCGGTGCTGTCGGGCCTTATCACCAAGGGCGGCGTGCTCGCGATCATTCGCTGCACCTTCCAGCTCTTCGGGCGCGACATGCTGCGCGGCACCTGGGTACAGACCGCGATCCTGACGCTTTCCGTTATCACAATCTTTACCGGCTCCATGCTGGCCCTGCACGAAAAGCTGCTCAAAAAGCGCATGGCCTATTCCACCATCTCCAACGTCTCCTACGTGCTCTTCGGCCTCTTCGTGCTGGATGAGGCGGGCGTCGGTGTGATAGGCGCGCTTTTGCAGATCGTGTTCCACGCCCTTGCCAAGGATGCGCTCTTCCTCTGCGCGGGCTCGATCATCTTCGCAACCGGCAAAACAAAGGTGGACGAGCTCAAGGGCATCGGGCGGCGCATGCCGGTCACGATGTGGTGCTTTGCCATCGCCTCCCTGTCCCTCATCGGCATTCCGCCGATGGGCGGCTTTGTCGCCAAGTATTATCTCGCCTCGGGCGCGCTGGCAACATCTTCGACACTTGCCACCGTGGGCGTTGCGGTGCTGATGGTGTCCGCCCTGCTCACGGCCTTTTACCTGCTGCCCATCGTCGCCGCGGCCTTCTTCCCTGGGCGCGACTTTGAGGCGGGGGAAAAGTGCGAGGTGGAGAAGAAAATGCTCGTTCCGCCCATCGTATTCTCCGGGCTCACCGTGATCCTCGGCATGTTCCCGATCGGGCTCCTGCTCCACTTTTTCTTCGTTGACGGCTGGCTGCTGTAAGGAGGGGATGATATGAAAATACTTACCATACTCGCGCTGCTTGTCCCCATCCTCTCCGGCATCGCGCTTTTGATTGCGCGGCCTCAGAACCGGACAAAGCGGAACCATTATGTGATGCTTACGGTGTGCGTGAGCGCTGTGTTCGTTCTCGGTACGGCTCTGGCCTCGGCCCTCAACGGCCCGGAAGCTGCGTACCTGCATGTCGCTGATCTCTCGGACAAGCTGGTCATCGCTTTCCGTCCCGACGGCGTGAGCCTCGTCTTCGGCTGCATCATCGGCGTTCTCTGGCCCGTGACCACGGTCTACGCCTTCTCCTACATGGAGCATGAGAGCCGGGAGAACATGTTCTTCGGCTTCTTCCTCATCACCTTCGGGGTCGTGGCGGGCATCGCCTACTCCGCAAACTTCTTTACCCTCTACCTCTGCTATGAGTTCATGACCCTGGTCACGCTCCCGCTCGTCATGCACGAGATGGACGGCAAGGCGCGCGCCGCGGGCAAAAAGTATGTGCTCTATTCCATGACGGGCGCGGCGCTGGTGTTTATCTGCCTGATGTATTTCCTGCGCTATGCCGACACGCTGGCCTTTACCTACGGCGGGATTTTGAACATGGACAAGGTGAAGGGCCACGAAAAGGAGCTCATGACCGTGTTCGTGCTGGGCTTCTTCGGCTTCGGCGTCAAGGCCGCGATCTTCCCCTTCCACCGCTGGCTCCCCGCGGCGTCGGTAGCCCCGACGCCTGTCACCGCGCTTCTCCACGCGGTGGCGGTGGTCAAGTCCGGCGCGTTTGCGGTGATGCGCCTTGTGTACTTCGGCTTCGGCTGCGAATTCCTGCGCGGCACCTGGGCACAGTACGTGGTGCTCGCGGCCTCGGCCTTCACGGTGATGTTCGGCTCGGCCATGTCTCTTCGCATGCCGCACCTCAAACGGCGGCTTGCCTACTCCACGGTGTCGAACCTGAGCTACATTCTGGTGGCCTTTGCCTCCATGAGCCCGGTGGGGCTTGCGGGCGGACTTCTGCACATGGTGTTCCACGCGGTCATCAAGATTTCCCTCTTCTTCTGCGCGGGCGCGATGCTCCACCACAATAAGCTCGAGTACGTGTACGACATGGAGGGGCTGTCGAAGAAGATGCCCGTCACCTGCGGGGTGTTCCTGATTGCGTCCCTGGCCCTGATGGGCGTGCCCCCGCTGGGCGGCTTCCTGAGTAAGTGGACCATCGGCACGGCAGCCGCCGGAAACATGCATTGGGCGGGCTACTTGGGCGCGGCTTCCCTCATTGTCTCCGCGATTCTGACGACGCTGTACATGCTCTCCGCCGCGGTTCGCTTCTACTTCCCGCTCAAAGACGCCCCCGCGCAGCCCGAGCACATCCATGAGGCCGACAGGCTCATGACCGGCCCGCTGGTATTTCTGATGGTCCTGCTGCTGGCGCTGTCGCTGTGCTCCGCTCCTTTGAGCGCCTGGATAGGAGGTCTGGTCTGATGCTTATTTTAATGGTTTTCCTGCCCATGATCGCGGCGCTGGTGTGTTATCCCATCTGCCGCAATTCGGAGCGGGCCTGGTTTACCCCGGCGATCGTGATCTCCGGCGCGGTGTTTGTGATGGGCCTGTTCCTGGTTCTGGAGCCCGAGCTTGCAGACGGCATCGACTTCTTCTGCGGCAAAGGCATCTACTTCAAGGCGGGCGGGCTTCGCACCGTGATGGCGACTTTAGCCGCCTTCATGTGGGTCATGACGGCACTTGCCTCCCCCGAGTATTTCTCCGGCGCGAGAGCCAACGGCCGTTACTTCCTGTTCTATCTCTGGACCCTCGGCGCGCTCGAAGGCGTGTTCCTCGCCGCCGACCTCATGACGCTCTTTGTCTTCTTTGAGATCATGAGCTTCACCTCCTACGTCTGGGTCGTGCAGAACGAAACGCCGGAGGCCATCCGCGCGAGCGAGACCTATCTGTTTATTGCCGTCATCGGCGGCCTTACGATGCTGATGGGACTGTTCCTGCTGGATAACGCCATCTCGAAGCTTGTCCTTGAGGAAATCGAGCTTGGAAGCGGCTTGCCGTATTATAGTACGCTGCGCTTTGAAGACATCGTCCGCTACGCCCCCGAGCTGAGCCCGCGCCTGCGCTATACCGTGGGCGTCTGCGCCCTCGTCGGCTTCGGCGCCAAGGCGGGCATGTTCCCGCTGCATATCTGGCTTCCGAAGGCCCACCCCGTGGCCCCCGCGCCCGCAAGCGCCCTGCTCTCCGGCATCCTGACCAAGAGCGGTGTCTTCGGCATCATCGGCATCTCCTGCTGGCTCTTCGATGGTGTGCCCGGCTGGGGGAATCTCCTGCTCATCCCCGCGGTCATTACGATGTTCCTCGGCGCGGTGCTCGCGGTCTTCTCCGTGGACTTAAAGCGCACGCTCGCCTGCTCGTCCATGAGCCAGATCGGCTTCATCCTCACGGGTGTTTCGATGTGCGTTCTGCTCGGCGAGCACGGCTCCATTGCCGCCTGCGGCGCGGTGCTGCACATCCTCAACCACTCGCTCATCAAATTGACCCTCTTCGTGGCGGCGGGCGTGGTATACTTCAACGTCCACTCGCTTAATCTCAACGACGTGCGCGGCTTTGGCAAAGACAAGCCGCTTCTCAAGCTCGCGTTCCTTTCCGGTGCGTGCTCTATCGCGGGCATCCCGGGCTTCGGCGGCTACATCAGCAAGACGCTGCTGCACGAGGGGATCGTCGAGTACTGCGAGCACCTGACCGAGCACGGCCTTTCCGCCGCGCCCTTTAAGGCGGTGGAGTGGATCTTCCTCCTGTCCGGCGGTCTGACCCTTGCCTACATGACGCGGCTTTTCTACATCATCTTTGTCGCGGAAAAGCCCGAGCACCAGCATCAGAAGACGCCGTATATGAGCCCCATGACCGGCGCGGTGCTGGCTATCGGCGGGCTGCTCATGCCCTTGCTCGGCCTCACCGCCCACCTGACCATGGACAAGATCGCGGCCTACGCTCTGCCCTTCTTCCGCCGCGAGCCCATGGCCCACGCGGTCAACTACTTCTCGCTGGGGAATCTCAAGGGCGCCGTGATCTCCATTACCATCGGCGTGCTGGTCTTCCTCTTTGTCGGCATGAAGTGGCTGACGCGAAAAAAGGACGGAGTTGATACCTACCGCAATGTCTGGCCGAAGGGCCTCGATCTGGAGGACGCGGTGTACCGTCCCGCCCTGCGGGGCTTGAGCTTTGTCGGCGGCATGGCGGCGAGGCTCGTGGAGTCTGTCGGCGCGCTGCTGATTTACGGCACGGTGGATCTGCTGTTCCTCGGCGCAAAGGACAAGGTCGTCCCGCCCGAAGACGAGCAGTTCTCGGCCTACTCCAAGCAGAGCGAGAGAAGCCGCGTCGAGCGCAGCTTCTCGGCCGATCTGCTCTACGCCGCCTGCGGCGTGCTGGCGCTGATGGCGCTTGCCGCCTGGAACATGCTGCGGTAAAGCGCAAAATAAAAAGAGAACCCCCATCGGACACGGTGCATGTGTCCGATGGGGGTTTTGCTGTTCTGTCTGCTCAATGCTTACTCGCGTAGCGGAACATCCAGACCACGATGACCACCAGCGCGATGATCACCACGATGCCGATGACGGTGTTGACTGTGCCGCTGAGCAGGGTGAAGGCCCCGCTCACCACCTTGATGAGCAGCACGATCAGGGCGATGGCAACGAGCGCTGCCAGAGCTGCATAGACGATTTTTTTGTTCATATGCGGGCCTCCTTATTCTACTTGGCTCCCCTGAAAGGGGAGCTGTCGCGGCGGCAAGCCGCCCCGTGACTGAGGGGTCAACCCCTCCGGCCTTCGGCCACCTCCCCTTTCAGGGGAGGCATTTTTTATATTTTCTCCAGATCGGCCAGAAACAGCGCTGCCTCGCCGTCGGAAGGGATCAGGAATCCCTTGCGCGGGGAGACGCTGAACGCCTGCACGGCCGGGCCGTCCATCAGGCAGGAGCGCTTGAACTGCTGGGAGAACAGCCGCTTGCACCAGCTGGTGAGCCAGCGCTTGAGCTCCTCGTCCGTAAACTCGTCCCCGTAGGCGGCCTTGGCCAGGCGGAAGACCTTAGAGGGAGCAAAGCCGTTGATGAGGATATGGTGGGTGAAGAAATCCTGCAGGGAGTAGGAGCCGACGGCGTCCTCGCTCTTCTGCTCGATCATATCGTCGTGGATGGGCAGGAGCTCCGGCGTCACCGGGCAGTCGAGCACGTCATAGAGCGCCGCCTTGAGGACCTTGTCCTCCGTGGTCGCCGCGATGTGACTGACGTTTGCGCGCACCTGGGTTTTAGTCAGGCCCATGTTCACGTCGTACATGCTGGTGTGGTCGCCGTTGTAGGTGCACCAGCCGTCGATGAACTCGCTCAAATCCTCGGTGCCGACGTCGAGGCCGTTGCACTTGTTGGCAATGTCCATGAGGACCTGCGTGCGCTCGCGGGCCTGGGCGTTTTCAAAGGCCAGGGAGTAATCGTCGTGCGCGTGGCCGATGTCGTCGAAGTGCTGCAAAACGGCCTTCGTGATGTCGATGACCCGCACGTCGCAGCCCCACTGTTCGGCGACGATCACGGCGTTTGACTTGGTGCGGCTGGAGGTGCCGAAGCAAGGCATGGTGCAGGCGATGACATTGGTGGAGGGATAGCCCATGCGCTTGACCGCCATGGCGGAGACCATGACCGCGAGCGTAGAGTCCACGCCGCCGGAGATGCCCACCACGCAGTGGTCGAGATTCGCGTATTTCATGCGCTTGACGAGCGCCGACACCTGGATATCCAGCACGCGCTCGCAGTAGGCGGGCAGATCGGCGGGATCGGCGGGCAGGTGGGGATGCTTGTTGAACTTGCGGGTGAGGGCGGTGTCCACGCTCGCGCAGTTCCACACGATGGGGGCGTAGTCCTCGTCGATCCAGTCGAAGTCCCCGCTCTGGAGGCGGAGGTTTTCGAGGTATTCCACGTCGATCTCCGTGACGGCAAAGCTGTCCTCGCCCTCGGTCTCGGCGAGAATGTCGCCGTTTTCGGCAACGAGGCACAGGCCGGAATAGGCATTGTCGGTGCTGCTCTCGCCCTTGCCGGGGGCCGCGAGCATCACGGCGGCGGTGTTGTGGCGGGATTCGTATTTCGCGTTCAGCTCCGCGTCCCGGGTGGAATAGACCGTCTGCGGAAAGTCCGCCATCTTGACGATGAGCGTCGCGCCCGCGCGGGCGTTTTGCGCTTCGTATGACCGGACATTGTCCAGATCGGGTCCCAGCTCCACGGCAATACCGAGGCTATCGAGGCCCTGACACCAGATGATGGCGTCGGGCTCGCAAAAGACATCCTCGGCGCCGATTACCTCGGAGTCGATCGAATGATACTTACCGTTGTCAGCCACAAACTTTGCGGACGCACGGCGCTGGGGGATCAGGGCCAGAAGTTCTCCGTCGGAAACCGCGGCGGCGGCGCCGGTGACCGCCTGACCGACATTGACCGGCGTGCCGACGAGCACGAGCATATCCTTGCCCTTCGTCGCGGCGACCACCTTGGCGAGGGCCTTCTCCGCCCCGTCGAGCAGCACGCGGTGATAAAAGAGGTCGCGGCACTCCACGCCCGTGAGCGTCAGCGCCGGGAAGGCCAGCACCTTCACGCCGAGTTTCTCCGCCTTTTCGATGGTTTCAATGACCCTGTCCGCGTTATAGTCGCAGTCGCAGACCCGGATCACGGGCGCGGCGGCGGCGACCTTGATAAATCCGTTTTTCACAGATATTTAACCTGACTTTCGTAATAAATGCCTTCCCCTCGAGGGGAAGGTGTCATGGCCGATCTCGCGCGAGGCCATGACGGATGAGGTGGAGCTTGCCGCCTCTGAGCGGTACAGTTCAATCAGTGAGGGTGACACCTCATCCGTCTCGCCCCTTGCGGGGGACGGGGCGATCCACCTTCCCCTCCAGGGGAAGGCAATTTTCTCCGTCTTTCAGCCGTCTCCCCTTTCAGGGGCGGCAGCTATTAAAACTTCACGCGCTCGGCGATGTAGTCCTTGACCTCGGAGATCGGGATGCGGACCTGCTGCATGGTATCGCGCTCGCGGATGGTGACGCAGTGGTCGGCGACGT
Source organism: Oscillospiraceae bacterium (assembly GCA_902799075.1). GTDB lineage: Bacteria > Bacillota > Clostridia > Oscillospirales > Oscillospiraceae > Limivicinus. Next base: position 12,928 of record CADBYZ010000051.1, read on the forward strand.
CGGTCTCGGTGCCGACGGTGTTGAAGTCGAAGGTGATGCAGAACGGGGTGCCGATCTCATCCTCCCGGCGGTAGCGCTTGCCGATGGAGCCGGTCTCGTCGTAGTCGCACATGAACTCGCGGCTCAGCTCGCGGTAGAGCTCCATGGCGGGGCCGGTGAGCACTTCCTTCTTGCTCAGCGGCAGGATCGCGCACTTGAAGGGGGCGAGAGCCGGGTGCAGGTGCAGGACCGTGCGCACGTCGGGGTTGCCCTTCTTGTCCTGGCCGACGACCTCCTCGTCATAAGCTTCGCACAGGAAGGCGAGGGCCACGCGGTCGCAGCCGAGGGACGGCTCGATGACGTAGGGGATGTAGTGCTCGTTTGCGTCCTGGTCGTAGTAGGTCAGATCCTTGCCGCTGGCCTCCTGGTGGCGGCCCAGGTCGTAGTCGGTACGGTCGGCGATGCCCCACAGCTCGCCCCAGTCGGTGAACGGGAAGGCGTACTCGATATCGGTAGTGGCGCGGGAGTAGAAGGCAAGCTCGGCCTTCTCATGGTCGCGCAGTCTCAGGTGCTCCTCCTTGATGCCGAGGGAGGTGAGCCACTGCTTGCAGTAGTCCTTCCAGTAGGCAAACCACTCGAGGTCGGTGCCGGGCTTGCAGAAGAATTCGCACTCCATCTGCTCGAACTCTCTTGTTCTGAACGTGAAGTTGCCCGGGGTGATCTCGTTGCGGAAGGCTTTGCCCACCTGGCACACGCCGAAGGGGAGCTTGCGGCGGGTGGTGCGCTGGATGTTGGCGAAGTTGACAAAGATGCCCTGCGCGGTCTCGGGACGCAGGTAGCAGACGGAGGAGGAGTCCTCGGTCACACCGATGGCGGTCTTGAACATGAGGTTGAACTTGCGGATGGGGGTGAAGTCGTGCTTGCCGCAGACGGGGCAGAGGATATCGTCATGAGAGGCAATGAACGCGTCCATCTCGTCGAAGCTCATGGCGTCGACGTTGACGTCATGATGCACATCGCCGATGAGCTTGTCGGCTCTGTGTCTTGCCTTGCAGGCTTTGCAGTCGAGCAGGGGGTCGGAGAAGCTGGAGACGTGGCCGGTGGTGACCCAGGTCTGGGGGTTCATGAGGATGGCGGCGTCGAGGCCGACGTTGTACTCGCTCTCCTGCACGAACTTCTTGAGCCATGCCTTCTTCACGTTGTTCTTGAACTCCACGCCGAGGGGGCAAGCCCGCCGTAGATCTCGCTGCCCGCGTACACAAAGCCGCGGTTCTTGCACAGCGCTACGATTTTGTCCATTGTCTTTTCGTTGTGTTCCATTTTTCTTTTACATCCTTTCCCACGGCTGGCCGCCGCGGAGATTTTAATAACGTCGGAGCTTGGGTGCAGGTCGGTACTTGGTCGTCCGCCTTTAGACAATGTACAGGTGGCAGCATCCGGTCCACGTACTCCGGGCGGTAGTCGGGGTGGTCGGTCGTCCGCCTTTGGACATTGTACGGGTGGTGACATCCCGCACACGTACACGGGCGGTAGTCCGAGCGGCTGGTCGTCCGCCTTTGGACATTGTACGGGTGGTGACATCCCGCACACGTACACGGGCGGTAGTCCGAGCGGCTGGTCGTCCGCCTTTGGACATTGTACAGGTGGTGACATCCCGCACACGTACACGGGCGGTAGTCCGAGCGGCTGGTCGTCCGCCTTTGGACATTGTACGGGTGGTGACATCCCGCACACGTACTCCGGGCGGTAGTCCGAGCGGCTGGTCGTCCGCCTGCGCTGTTTGTTCCGGCAACACTATATATTAGCAGAAAAGATACCGGTATTCAACACAAAAAGCCATTTGCGAAAAAGATAACAGGCAAAAGAAGCCGCCCGGCAAATTCCAGGCGGCTTTTCTCTTCATATCCTCGGCCCGAGCCTTGCCAGCACCTCCCGGAAATAGTCCGGCAGGGGGGCCTCAAACTGCATCTCCTCGCCCGTGCGGGGGTGGACGAGACGCAGGTGCCTTGCGTGCAGGCACTGGCCCTCCAGACCCTTGTCCGGGCACCTTGCGCCGTATAGCCCGTCGCCGAGCAGGGGGTGGCCGATGCTCGCCATGTGTACGCGGATCTGATGGGTGCGTCCGGTCTCCAGGCGGCAGAGGACGCGGGCATAGCCCCGGTAGCGCTCCAGCAGCTCCCAGTGGGTGACGGCGCGCTTGCTGTTTTTCTCGGTCACGGCCATGCGCTTGCGGTCCACGGGGTGCCTGCCGATGGGTCTGTCCACCGTGCCGCTCTCCTCGCAGAGCACCCCGTTGACCACCGCCTCATACTCCCGGCATAAGCTGTGATCGCTCAGCTGGGCGGACAGGCCCTGGTGGGCAAAGTCGTTTTTCGCCACGACGAGCAATCCCGAAGTGTCCTTGTCGATGCGATGCACGATGCCGGGCCGCTGTACCCCGCCGATGCCGGAGAGGGTATCGCCGCAGTGAAAGAGCAGGGCGTTGACCAGCGTGCCGTCCGGGTGTCCCGGCGCGGGGTGGACCACCATGCCGCGCGCCTTGTTGATGACCGCAAGGTCCCCGTCCTCGTACACGATGTCGATCGGGATGTCCTGGGCCTCGACGGGCAGGGCCTCGGTCTCGGGGAAGGCGAAGACGATCTCGTCCCCTTCCGCACCCCGGGCGTTCTTTTTCACCGCTTTCCCGTTTACCGTCACCGCGCCCGCCTCCATGCATTTCTGGATAAGGCTGCGGGAGAGGGCCGGGAAGGCGCGCGCGAGGAGAGCGTCGATCCTCTCTCCGCTCTCCTCGGCTGTTATCTGTATCCGTTCTTCGTCCATTTCGGTCCTTACTTGAACTCTGCCAGAATATCGTCCAGATTGTACTCGTCCACCGCCGGGGCGGGCTTGGGCGCGGGCGCGGGCTTCGGCTTTTCGACCGGCGCGGGCGCGGGTGCGGCAGCCTTCGGCTGGGGCGCGGGGGCCGGGCGGGCGTCGGGCTTGGGCGTGTCCATAAGGCGTCCGGCGTAGGACTGAGCCTCGCTCTTCTCGGCTCTGGCGTTGGCCTTCACCCAGGCATCGAAGGGGTCGGGGGCATCGGTCTTCTCGGCGCTCTTCGCCTGGGGCGCGGGGAGCTCGACGGGTGCGGCGGGCTGCTCCTCGGCTGCCTTTTTGCTCATGGCGGCGCGCTGCTGGGCCTTGTATTCCTCATACTCCTGCTCGTACTTCTCCTGGCGGGACTTGCGGGCGGAGCGCACCTTGCTCTTCTTCTCCGGCTCCGGCGCGGGCAGGGCATCACTCCCGGTCTCGGCCTTGGCCTCGAGCGCGGCGGCCTTCTCGGCCTTCTTCTCCTTGCGGGACTTCTTTTCCTTCTTCGGCTTCTCGTCCTCGTCGTCGATCTCGTACAGCACGTCGTTGAGATCGCTCTCGGGGCGCTCAAAGATCATGGACAGGGCAAAGAGGATGGAGAAGACCGTGATGAACACATCCGCCACATTGAAGATGGCGAAGTTGAACAGCTCCACCTTGAACATGTCCTGCACGTAGCCGTAGAGCACGCGGTCGATCATGTTGGCAAGGCCGCCCGCCGCCACGAACACCAGGCACCAGCGGGAGAACTTGCCGCGGATGAAGTTGGTGGCCAGGGCGATGATGACCAGCAGCACGAACACGACGGTGGCGATGATGAAATAGATGCGCGCGCCCTGGCCGCTCAGGAAGCTGAAGGCGGCGCCGTCGTTATGGACGTTGACGAGGCTGATGACCCCGGGGATGAAGCGCACCACGTCCGTGCCGAACAGGGTATCGGAGACCCAGAATTTCACGGCCTGGTCCAGAATGATGACAAGGATGCCGACGATTGAATACAGCATGGTAACTCCTATCTGCCGATAAACCTACCGGCGTATGGGATAGTTTGGAGTTTGGAATTTGGAGTTTGGAGTTATGGGATACGCCTTGCGGACAAGTTTGATCGCGATAAAGCACGCATTATAACTCCTAACTCCACACTCCTAACTCCACACTGGCAATTACAGCTTTGCGACCACCGCTTTGCAGCGCGGGCAGAGGCCCGTCTCGGGATCTGCGTCGGTGGAGTGCATCCAGCAGCGCGGGCACTTTACGCCGGGCGCTTCGAAAACGGAGATCTCAAGGCCGGGGTTCTTCGCGCCGCGGCCGGTGACGTGCTCTTCCTGCGGCTCGTCGTCCGCAATGAGGCACTGAGACACGATGAAGAGCTCGGACAGGTTCATGGAGGAAACGGCGGCCAGGGTGCTCTTGGCATCCTCGTCCTTCGCGCGCAGGATGACGGCGGCCTCGAGCGGCTTGCCGATGCGCTTGTCGGCGCGGGCGGACTCCAGCACGCCGTTGACATCGTCGCGCAGGGCGATGAGCCTGTCCCACTTTGCCATCTCGCCGTCACCGAGGGCGTAGTCAGCGAAGACCTTGTTCATGGTGTTGAAGAGGACGTTTCGCTTGTCATCGCTTTCGCGGTGGGGCATGGCCTGCCAGATCTCGTCGCAGGTGAAGGCGAGGATGGGGGCGAACATCTTGGTCAGGGTGTCAAGGATCAGGAACAGGGCGGTCTGGGCGCTGCGGCGCTTAAGGCCGTCGCGCTCCTCGCAGTAGAGGCGGTCCTTGATGATGTCGAGGTAGAAGGAGCTCAGCTCCACGACGCAGAAGTCGTTGACCGCGTGGGACACGGTGTGGAACTCGTAGTTGTCGTAGGCGTCGTTGACCTTGGCAATGAGCTCGTTGAGCTTGGTCATGGCCCAGCGGTCGAGGTGCAGCATGTCCGCGGGGGCCACCAGATTGTTTGCGTCAAAGCCCTCGAGGTTTCCGAGGCAGTAGCGGGCGGTGTTGCGGAATTTCAGATAGTTCTGGCTCAGCTGCTTGAAGATTTCTTTGGAGCAGCGCACATCCACATGGTAGTCGGCCGAGCCCGCCCAGAGGCGGATCATGTCGGCGCCGAACTCCTTGATCATGTCGGCCGGGTCGATGCCGTTGCCGAGGGACTTGTGCATGGCCTTGCCCTCGCCGTCGACGGTCCAGCCGTGGGTCAGGCATTCCTTATAGGGCGCGCCCTGGTTCAGCGCGCCGACCGCGGTCAGCAGGGAGGACTGGAACCAGCCTCTGTACTGGTCGCCGCCCTCCATGTACATGTCG